>JAEINW010000070.1 GCA_016342715.1 Salinivirgaceae bacterium
AAAAATAAACCATTAAAAATGTCCACTTGAACAACTTCAGTCTCAAAAACCATTAATTTTGTCTATTATACCTATTTCTTTTCTTTCTTTTGACATGACTAGTTTTAATTTTTCACTCCCCAACTCATGCAAGAAAAAACGCCACCTTCTTTAGCTATCCAGTTGGCTTTAAATGGAAGGACTTTGCAATCAGGAAAGACTTGGGTAATAATTTTCAATGCTTTAAGATCGGCTTCAAATCCGAATTGAGGAACTACAATTAAATCTCCCACATGCAAATAATTCAAGTACAAGCCTTCTGCCGTTTCCATATTTTCATCAACTTCGCAAGGAAGCTTGATGTATTTCAGATTATTTTCTTCGAGTACTTTCAATAGCTTTGTAAGCCATTCTTTTTCTGGTTCTGTTTGGGTATCATTAATAAAAACGGTATTTGCATCCACAAAACGAATCAAACCATCGGCATGCCCGGTTGCCTCATTTGGGTATTCAGGAATGATAATCACCTTACATTTTAAATCAAATTCTAAGCGTTCAATAATGGCTTCATCATTGGGGAATTGGTAGCGATTGTCATTTAAAACCCTATCAGTAATTATTGCTTTGCCTTCTCCTTTAATTACATTTCCACCATCTAAAATAATAGGAGAGTAGCGCGGTTTAATTAAGTCGGGCGTCATTAATTCCACCTGAAAAGGATCAGTTAAAAAACTCAATTCTTCTCCTTTTAGATATGCTTCTGGGCGAAAAACAAACTGTACAAAATCCTTCTCTGAAACTTGAACGGGCATAAAATCTCTGCAAAAGAAATCTTCAGTACCAACTAAAAGTTTTACTTTATAGCCCGCATCTTTGATAATTTTAGCCAATCCCTGAAACTCATTGGGGAACTCTTCGGGTAAAAGGTTTGAAAAGTAAACAGTGTTTGTTTGTTGATCTGTAATCATTGTATTAGGTATTTTTATTTACTTAGGGATAAACTTAAAGAGTATGTGCTTTTGGTTTTTCACGACCCACCTGATTTACATATTTTACCTTGGGGTAGCCCACCAGTAAGGCGGCATAAACTTGATGCTTTGCTGGAATATTAAATGCTGCACGCATGCTTTTGCTACGTTTCATGGCATTACTTATAAAACCATTAAAACAAGTACCCAGACCAAGTGTATGGGCATATATACTAGTATAAGTGGCCCATATATAGGCATCGGCTGCAGCCATACCAAATTTTGTAACCGGCCCATGAAAAATTAAAACCGAAGGGGCATGATAACACACTTGTGATGACCCCGGTTTCTGTTTTTCAATAAATGTGTCTTTATATTTAGCCAACTTAGGTATGTCAATTGAAGGGGCAAAAACCTTAACCAGGGGTTTTAATAAAGGAGAGGAAATAAAATTAAACGATTTTATTAAAGTATAAGCTGTGGTATCGTTCAATTTTTCAACCATATCTTTAGATTTAACATGGGTAATTTCAAGCGGACGAGAGTTACTTGCCGACGGATAATGTTTCATATTCTCCAGGAGTAATTCCATAGTTTCGCTATCAATCTCTTTGCTTTGATAGCTACGACAGGTTCGAAGCGTAGCCGATAAGTTTTCAAAATTTACTGGTAAAATACCCACAGCCTCAAGCTTTTTAATTTCGCCCTTATCAGGATATATGGTTGACTCGGGACAAATAGCCACACAATGTCCACAATGAATACAACTAGGGTCAATAACCCCGCTTTCAATATTGATAGCCCCCGAAGGACAATCGTTTACACACTTTAAGCATTGAATACATTTATCGAGTTTAATTTCTGGCATTTGTATATTTTTTAGTTTTAATCTGCTTTTGCGGCTAGCCCATTACTTTTGATTTCTTTATCCTTATATATAAATTAAACAAGAATAAAAGTGGATGCCTTAGGCTAATAAAAATAGTAAAATTGTTTGTTGTCTCATTATTTTAGTAGTTTAAAACTTCCCTCTTTCAGCTTGATAACATGAATTGCTGCATTTAATTTTTTGTATTCCCTTTCAAATAGTCTTTCTTCCCTTTCCTTATGGTTTGAATCGTATGCAAAGGCAAACATAAATTCGGGTGCAAGCGATTTAATTTCCACTTGTTTGTCAATTAAATTTAGGGATTGTTTTTGCTTTAAAAGATTTTTCATTTCATCCATGAATGGTTTAGGATTAAGACCAATTGAATGATTGAAACACTCATAATGTTCTTTCAAACCCGATACCCCAGTAAGTGCTCCACTTCCTTTCTTAAACTCAATGACGCATAGCTTTCCCTCTTTATCAACAGCTATTATATCAAATCTAGGTTTTTTAGGTTTCCCATTCTTAGCTTTTAACTTACATGCAAATGCACTTTGGATACTTACCTCATATTCCAAGTCTAATATTGTGAAATCCGATTGACCATATCTATTCTCAAGCGAAAGTTGATGCTGTTCTGTACGTTCTGGTTTGTTATATTCAGAAAGCCATGCATCCATAACTACCTTTGCCTCTGAAAAATACGCAGCATAATCGCCAGTTTTAAATTTTTTGATAAGTTTATCTCTTTTCTCTTTCAGCTTGTCCATTGAAGCTTGGTCTTTCAATATTTCATTTCTCGATCTATCTTTTTCCAAACAGAAATAAAATTTATCAAAATCAATACTATTTTCACTGCGTAGCTTCGCGATGTTTCCCCCCTTATAATAAATGTTCAAATAGTCGTTTCGTATTTTAACATCTAAATCACTGTGTTTATCAGTATTTATTAGGTCCAGCATTGGTTTCAAATTACCACTCTCTAATGCTTTTATGAACTTCTCGCTATGTATTCCTCTACCTAAGTACTTTTCGTTTTTCATTTCCTTTTCTTATTAATTTCCAAACCAAAAACAAACGTACCAATTTCTTCTTGCAAATCCCTAATATCTTTATTAACAGAAAATGATATCAATCCACATTCTTCATCCCCAATCTCACCAGAAGTATCATTAGTACAATCGTTCCTTTTTATACATTTCAAAAAATCACTTCAATATTATTTTCTTTAAGCAAGGCCACTGATTTTGAACAGATGTTATTGTTACAAATAAGGCTCACTTTAGTATTTGGTTCTTTCGAGCAAATTGTATCAGCTATTTCAATAATCTTTTGAGCATTGTCTCTTGAGGCCTAAAAAACGAATTATGCCTCCTCTTGCAATTTAAAATAACTCAACATTATTCTTATTTTGCCTAAATTAAAGTTTGGAGTAAAAAACTCCTGGTAGGGTTTTAAAGCCGTCATGAATCCTAATTCTTTAATCGCTTTGTTCATACAATCCAAGGCTTCATCGCTTACTAATTCCCGAATATTAAGTTCATAGCCATTGCTTATTAAATGTGCAAGGTGAGAATAAACTGTGATTTCTTGCATTTCCCTAACTAAGGCTATTTCAGGAATGGTTTTACCTGAGGTGTACAAAGCCATAGTTTCTTTGTAAGTATCTCCTTTTGTTTTGCCACTCGTAAATTCTTTAATAGCCTCGGTAAATATGCCGGCATATAATTCTGCTTTGTGTTCACCTACCCCTGTTACTTCAAGGAATTCGTCATAAGAGACTGGGAGTCTCTCGCACATATCCAATAACGAAGCGTTGCTAAAAACAACAAAAGCTGGTTTTTTTATCTTATCAGCAATTTCTTTTCGCAAGGATTTTAAATAATCAAAAAGAGAATCATCTACTTTTACATTAGTCATAATGTCTTTAGGCTTTTCCTTCAGTTTCTCTTGCCTGTCTTTAATGGTTTCTGGCGAAACTAAACGCACCGATCGACTTTCAAATAGTATTTGTCTGCTTAATAGATTCAACCTTAAATTGTAATGGTCTTTGTAATCAATTTCAAGATAACCTTGCTGTATTAATTGCTGAACAAACATTTGCCAACTAAAAAGTGTAATTTGCTTACCAGCACCAAAAGTTTTTATAGTATCAAGCTTGCGTTCTAATACGCTTGTAGAATGCGTGCCTTTTAATACATCTATTAATGTGCTAACTCCAATAGTCTCTCCTGTTCTGTATACAGCAGATAGTGCCATCTGTGCTTCTTTAGTACCATCGAAATACTTAGGTGGGTTGGCACACACATCGCAATTTTCACAATCGTGTTCTGGTAATTCGCTAAAATAGCTTAATAATATTTTTCTTCTGCAAACCTGGGCTTCCGCATATTCTTGCATTCTATTTAATTTCGCCTTCTGAATTTTAGCATAGTCCTGATCTGTAACTTTACTAATAAATCCCAAGTGCGTTTGCACATCGCGGTAGCTATAAAAAAGAATAGCTTCAGCAGGTTGCCCATCTCTTCCGGCACGTCCAATTTCTTGATAATAGCTTTCCAGATTACCTGGCATGTTATGATGAATAACAAAACGCACATTCGATTTATCAATACCCATTCCGAAAGCCAGAGTGGCACAAACTATTTTTAAACTGCCCTGAATAAATTCATCTTGGGTCTTGCTGCGCTCATCACTTTTCATTCCGGCATGATAGGCTTTCGCTGAGAAGCCTAATGATTGAATCTGCTGAGCCAATTTTTCGGTTCCAGCTCTACTACTGCAATATATAATACCGCATTTATTATGATATTTTTGGAGTATTCTCTCAATTTGCTTCCATTTATTTTGTCCAGGAAGAACGGCCAGAGAAAGGTTAGGCCTATCAAAAGAGGAAATGAAATATTTTGCCTTGTTCAAATTCAATAAAAGACTTATATCACCCCGAACTGCTCTGTCGGCTGTAGCGGTTAATGCTACTACCGGCACAGACTGAAAAACCTGCTTCAATATCGATAATTTCTTGTATTCGGGTCTGAAGTGGTGCCCCCAACTGCTAACACAATGCGCTTCGTCAATGGCAAATAGTCCTACATTGAGTTGTCCAATATAATCCAAAAAATTTCGTGAAAAAAGGCGTTCCGGAGAAACATATAATAACTTAATATTTCCCTGCTGCAATTCTTCCCTAACCAGATTCTCTTCGTTGGCAAGCATAGACGAATTAAGATAAGCAGCCTTAATCCCATTTGATTGTAAGGCCTGCACCTGGTCTTTCATTAATGCGATTAAAGGAGATATTACCACTGTAAGTCCTTTTCGCATAAGAGCGGGTAACTGGTAGCACATAGATTTACCACCACCTGTAGGCATTAACACCACTGCATCCTTACCATCAATAATGTGCTGTATAATTTCTTTTTGTTGCGGTCTGAAGGTGCTGTATCCAAAATGTTTTTGAAGCAGGCCTTCTGGGCTAAGGTTTTCTTGACTCATGTTGCAAAGTTACTAAGGCTTTAATTATGGTGCAACAAGAACTAGATTGAATTATGGGGTTGTTTTTACAGATAAGACTCACTTATAAATTTGCATCAGTTTTGCGAATAGTTTCTGCCATCTCAATAATTTTTTGGGCCTCTTTTTGTATAATGCGGCTTTTTATACGTTTAATAATTCCAATGTGGTTTTTGGCTATTTGCTCTAGTTTTAACTCTTGAACTTAAGCCGTATTTGCTTTCTAAAATATTCATTGTTTGTAAATTATTAAATCACAATAAAATCCTTAATTAATAGCAGTTTGTTTTTATGATATAATCGCAATTGCCATGTGCCTTTTACCAGTTCATCTTCTGTATCAAAAGTATAGGAAGAATGTGTTTTTTTGAAGGTATAATGCGAACTACCATAAGAGATAACCTTTTTTCCTTTTACTTCTTCTGGAAACTCCCACTCTATTCTAAGTTTCTCAAAACTTCTGTATTGATATTTCAGAATATATATTACTCCAAATCGATTACCTAATGTTGCTTCTATGGTCGCTTCCGTATTGCTTTACCAATAGTTCAAACTGCTCTCTTGGAAGCATTTTTATCATTTGTTTGAAAATCGGCTGACCGACTAAATTCTTCTTGCTATCTTTGCTCATAGTTGTAAATATTATGTTGATGCAAAAACAAATTTACAACCAATCGAGCGATGATTATATTTGTCGCTCGATTAATTTAATTTCCTGAATTATTTTTGTCGGTCAGTAATGATTAAGTATCGTAATTGATCTAACCTTATTGCTCTCAATAAAGGTTTGTTTAGCACCACAAAAAGAACAAAATTTGGAATCTTCATCAATCTGTTTACCACATTCTTTGCAATACATAATAAATTAATTTAAGTTAATTTCACAAACTTAATACTTAGGGTATCTTCCATATAGGCAATTCCTTTTTATATGAGTATTTGTAATAGAACTTTCTTTTTATAATTTATTTCTTCATGCATACAATCACTTTATCATGCATTAGATACCGCCTATTTTATTTCCTTGGCAATTTCTTCTGGCCAGATGATAAACTTTCCATATTGTCCTTCTTTAGAAATCCCTCCGAGTTCAACTCCCTTTTTTGTCGATAACCAATTCTCATCTTTTTTGTACATCAGTTTGTTATCTACCAGCCATTCGTTAATTTTCCTGCTACTAAGCCCTGATAACTCTGATAATTCTTTTGTTGTTTTGTATACAGCTTTTGAAAAATCACCTTTTTTATTAATTACTGGGGTTTCTATTTTATTTTTTTGCCCATTTGAAGTCTTGTCAACCTTTTTAACCGTAACTCTAATTTCTTCGCTTATAGTAAGTAACCTTTGAGCCTCTTCATAAATATCTTTATATAAGTCAGGATCATTTTCTTTGGTAACATGAATGCCCATTTCATCATTATTCTGTTGCGAGAATGAATAAAGATTCATTGAGGTAACAATTGCTTCGTTCTCATTTAAATAACATTTTGCATGCAGGGAAGGGCAAATGCTGGTTCTCACTCCAATTTGGCTTTCTAACCAATTGCTTTCGTCTAATTGCAATTTGCTTTCTCGGTATACAATTCGTATGTCCCGTTTTTGAATGTTCAGATTGTGAATATGATCTTTAACTCGAGCATGGAATTGTAAATAGGGACTGATTAATATCAATCGGTCAGTCGTACTTTTAATTAACTCTTCAAGATGATAAGAAACTCCTGTTGTATTTAAAAATTTTGCCATAGCTATGTATTTTTTTATTATAATCGATTTTTTCTCCGGCCCGTTCCCCATTCAGTTACAAGCTTACATCTCATGTGCACGGGAAATTCAGGGAGAATCATTTCCAAATGCTTCCCAAACTTATGGAGGAATAGCTCCTTCGTGTTGAGTGCAAAAATTATATCCACTCTTCGCTCCAATTGATAAGCTGGGAATTGTCGCCATTTATTAAGAAGATCAAATAACTGGTCGTTAACTGAATTCATTTTATAACGGTTAGTTTTATAAAACTAAACATAATTAATTGGAATCACAAAAACAACAATGGATTTTAAAGTAGATTAAACCTATTCAATCAACTTCCAATTTTTCCTCTTACTATCAATTTGAGGGTTAATACTAATGGTTGGAGTTTGTTCTTTATTACTCGTTAACAATGGATTGAAACGACCTTCTATAACAACATCATCTGGTTATTTATGTTTACTTGCGTTTTTTTCCTCGTAAATATTCACCGTTGGTATGCGGGGTTAGGCCTTGATTTACCGCTTCTTTTCTACATTCGGCAGTAGCTTTTATATAATAATTATTGTTCAACTTTTTCCAAATCTCGAAGGCATAGTCAGCACAATGTTTATGTAAAAATTTATTACATATGGCGCCTGTAGCATCTTGCAATATTTTAGCTTCCTCAAGCTCATCAAATTCTGTAGCTTTAAGTATGCACTTATCCTTTAATGCATCTTGTATCATCCTAATCTTGGTAATGAATTGTTTTTCCATAGTGTAAATATAATTATCTCAATCACAAAAAGCTGTACAATTATGTATTTAATTTTTTCTCTTTATTAATTAATACACTTTCCTTATTGCTTCATTTCAAAGTATCAAATCACTGACGCACTACCCCTTTCGTGTGGTGTGTAATTAAGTTGTACATAGAAAGTAAAATTTGTAAGCAGCTATAATTTTTTTTTATTTGGCTTTATGAGCCGTAACCTTGCCTGCCGCTAGGCAAAGTATTTTGCAAGTAATTTGTTTATATTCTGTATATAAGGCCGTCAAATCCAATGGATGTTGACGGGTTACGGGAAGATATAAATCTCTTTGTCATCGTTGTTAAGCATGACAATATTGAAAAAGAGAAACATATAGCCTGAAAGGCTAACATATTACAACTTGGGGCAGCGCCCCAAGAACAAATCAACCGTAAAAACCGTCGCAAGCAGCAAGGTTCAATTAGCTTCAAAAACCAGCATGCGACGAAACAAACAGCATAAAATAAACGGGTGACATTTTGTTGCATGCAACCAATAACACCGAGCCAAACCACTGCTTGCAATAATTTTATTGGATACCGAATTCCTTGAACGTTTCCCAAGGCTTAATTAATATAGCCCTTCAGGCATTTACTAATTATTCACTGTCAGTCCTTCGGACAGCTCTCCCAAGAGAGCACTTTCACTGAATATGCTTTTGGTAGTAAGGTATTAACCTATTTACTTACTGATTAATATGTGACCTCCGAATATAAATTCTTATTTTTGAAAACATTAAAATTGCAAATTAATGGTAAAAGAAAAGAAAAATACTGACCAACCCATAATTGTTCCAAGCGAAGTAATTAGCAGCAAAATATATCTAATCAGAGGTGAGAAAGTAATGCTTGATCGTGATTTAGCAGAATTGTATGATGTTAAAGCAATACGCTTGCGTGAGCAGGTAAAAAGAAATATCGATATTTTTCCAAATCATTTTATGTTCCAACTTTCTGAAACAGAGGTTGAAATTATGGTATCGCAAAATGCGATACCTTCAAAACAGCATCTTGGTGGAACATTACCATATGTATTTACTGAACACGGTGTTTTACAAGTTGCCAATGTTTTAACAAGTCAAAGAGCTCGTCAAATGAGTATAAAAATTATTGAAGTTTTTGTTAAAATGCGAAATTTACTAACCGATAATTTGAACTTAAAGCTTGATATTGAAGAAATTAAAAAGAAGCTCAAAAATCAGGATAAAAACATTGAACTTGTATTTACATATTTGGATGAATTAATGGAAAAACAAGAAAGCCCACCACCAAGAAAACAGATTGGTTTTAAAAAAGATAAAGAATAGGAAAGCTTATTGAAACCCACATTTTCTGGATGCCCTTTAGCAAACAGCAAAACATATTTTAACAACCCTAAGAACCTAGCCTTATGCTGGGTTTTGTTTTTAGGTAAGGTTTAATATGTGTTTTGTTTTTTTTTGGTTTTATAACGCTGTCAAATTATACGATGTTGACGGGTTACTGGAAACACATTACTTTATGCCAGAAAGGCTATCATATTTCAACTAGGGGCAACACCCAAGGCTTAATTTATAAAGTCATACATTTACTAATTATTCCCTTCGGACAGCTCTCGCAAGAGAGCACTTTCACTGAATATGCTTTTGGTTGTAAGGTATTAACTTATTTACTTACTGATTAATAGGTGCAAGTTCTCTCCTGGGAGAGAAACCGCGAAGCGGAGAGAGGGAAAACAGAACAAGGAGTGCGATCCACAAAAGCTATTTCGATTTAATAATGCCGACATATCTGGCGATGATGTCGGGTTAATAAAACAAACTACTTTATGCCTGTAAGGCTAACATATTTCAACTTGGGGCAGCGCCCCAAGAACAAATCAACCGTAAAAACCGTCGCAAGCAACTAGGTTCAATTAGCTTCAAAAACAGCATGCGACGAAACAAACAGCATAAAATAAATGGGTGACATTTTGTTGCATGCAACCAACAAGAACAACTACTTGCAATAATTTTATTGGGTATACAATTTAATGGTTTGATGTTATAGGTTGCTTCGAACGAAATATAATAAAACGTTTGCAGGTTGTATTCATCGTGATTTTTCATGGCATTGTTTACCGTTTTCATATCAGGGGTAAAGTCAATTAAATTATCGGAATCGGTATTTGCTAATGTTTTCTGCTTATAGCTTGCTACCTCAAGCGAAAGATCGCTTTCCAGTTTTTTTACTATTTATGGTTTGTATTGAAAAGGAATATCTTATTTATCGACTGATATGTATAATGTGTTATTTTGAAATAAAAAAAAGAGGGAACTTAAAAAGTTCCCTCAAATAATTTATATGTTATTGAGTTCTATAATCCCAATACTTCTTTTCCTTGTTTGAAAACAATATCGCGTGGAATACCTGCTTCAGTAATTCTTTTTAAGTCAGCTTGTAATTGCTCTTTTATTACTCCTTGTTCATCCACCATTTTCTTAGCAGCTTCATAGTTTCCATCACCTTGCAATACAATAATTTCTTTAGCTAGAGCATTCATAGCTAGCGTCATTTTGTCAAAATCTACACTATAGGTTCCAGTTGCTTCATCGCGAGTGAATGCACCCTTTTCAAGGAAATAATTAAAACGAACCATATTAGCTTTTCCATGTGCACTTGCAGCACCAAAACGAATAGAACGGAAAATACCAGCCATGAAAGTCACATAATTATCCATAAGGTCTTTATCTTTATATTCGCCCATATCAACCAATTGACTAACAAAGAATAAACCAAGGAGATCAGCTTTACCTTCTTCAATTGAGGAATAGTATTCTTTAAGGTTGTCTTTAACAAATCCTTTTCCATTAATGGTTTGTTTAACCCCTAAACCGTGACCTACTTCGTGAAACATAACATTTTCAAAAAAGGCATCGAAAGTGATGTTTTTTCTTTGATTTTCAGCAATAAGTAAATCACTAATTGGAACCAAAATTTTATCGAATTTTGCCTGCATGGCATTTCTTAATTGCAGTTTTCTACTACCTTTTTGTGCATGCACTCTTGGATCGTTTGGTAGGTTAATGGCTATGTTTTTACTTGCTGCATTGCAATCGCCTGCATAATAAATAACATCATATACATTATTATCGGAACTTGTGGCTGGTTGTTCTTGTTTGTAAGCATCGGGCACAGGTAAACGTTTTTGTAATTCTGGTAATAAGCTATTAAAACGTTCTACTTTGTTGCTCCATTCCCAATCTTTTATTAGAATTTGGCCAGAATGAGCTGATCTTGAACCATTAAATCCATCTTCATAACTTTCGATAGGCCCAACAACAAAATCAATGGTATTGGTTTTCATATCCATCCACGCTAAATCTGAAGCTAAATAGTCATCGGTTAAAAGAGCTTCGGCTCGTAATGCCAGATATTTTTTTAACCCTTTGTCTTCAGCTAGTTCTGATGCTTTTTTAAGCAGTTCTGATGCTTTTTTTACTTCATTGGCATAAGCTATGTGGTAAGGAACATTTGTTAAGTTCCCATTTTGATCTCTACGAATTAAGCTATACCAGCTATTTTTAATTTCGTCAGAAGCATCCCATTTTTCAAATTCTTCTTTGGTAATATCAGCAGGGTAGTAGTTTGCACCAAGAGGTTTTTCCCCAAATTCTTTAATAAATGGTTCATCTCCTCTTAACCTGTCCCAAGGTCCATAATTAATTCGAGCAAATGCTTTGACTGCTGGATCTTCAATTTTACTTAAGAATTCAGTTTTGTCGCCAACAGCATCTTTCCAAAACAGTTCTTCCATAATGTCAGCACATTCAAAAAGCAATGGCAAAACCTGCTTGTCACTTTCCGATAATTTACTTAAATCGGTAGTTAAAGTAAATTCAGCGTACTCATCAACACGTTGTTGTATATCGTCAACTGACGAAGTGTATGATTCTTTTACAGGTTGTTGTGTACAATTTGTAAAAACTAGTGTAATCACAGTTAATAGTAAAAAAGGTTTAGGTATCATATTCATAAAATTTGAGTTTATTATAATTTTATTTGAGTTTCAGAATTTGATTGGAATCCCAGGGGCTTACCTGTTTTCATTTTTGAATTGTTAATTTTATCCATCATTTGGCCAACAGTAGCTACTTGGATATCTTTCATGGCAGGAACAAGTAGGTCGACCTCTAAGGTATGAACAATAAGATATTGAATAATTTCGCGTATTTTGGAAATATCAAGCTTGGTAACTCCAAAATCTTCTACTATTGAGCCAAAATTTGGATTTCCTTCAATAAAATAATGTCCTTCTCGGTTTACAAATATTCTGGCTATTATAAAACCATAATCGTTCTGTCTATTGTATTTGAAAGAATCGGCCAAGAAATTATAAATGTTTATTATTCCGCAATAGCTATTTGATTCATTATTTTTAACATAATCGTTTTTCCAAATCCAGTGGTCGCTTGGAAATTCAAAAACATTTGAATGCATATTAAAAATGAGCATGTCTCCAGCTATCTTCATTTCAGCTTCAAATATGCCTTTATCAACATAACCTAATGAGATTTTTTCAGGAACATCTTTGAGTTGTCTTTTATAATTTGAAATGAGGTATTTAATTACTTTTTTTGTTGATTTAAATACTTCAAGAGTTTGATTGTAAACTTGTTGCTTAATAACTGCTTTTTCTTTTAGCGTTTCTAAAATTAGCGATGTATTATCAACATTTTGGTCATTCATACTTATAGATTTTGATTACCTACCAAAGTAAATAAAAAATATGGATTTGTAGGCTATGCTAATAAGCTTTTCAATGCAACAGCATATTGAGTATTTAAGTTTTTTGTTTTTTTATTGAAAGATAAACAGCTTCAATAAGTAACAAAATAATAATAAGTAATACAATGTAGGTATATATTGAATTATATGTATTCCCTCTTCCAGAGTATATTAATAATGATGTAGCTGACAATGGAAGAGAAGAAAATAAAATTAAAAACAGATCATTTTTTTTTAGTAAAATCAGGATTAATAAAAGGGGTATAATAAAATATCCAACGTTATTAAATGGAATATTCACAGACAATATTTCATTGATTCTACGAATTAATATTTTTGCATACCATAAAGGATTTTCCTTAATATCTGTTATAACTTTATTCTTTACAACCTCTTCATATTCATCAAAGTCATCGAATTTTTTATAGTATAATTTAGCAGAATCATAATATTCATTTATATGATATCCGCCGGTGTAATCAAAACTCAATCCATATTTTTCTTTCAGAATTGGTGTTGCGTATTTATAAGCAATCATATCGTTCCATTCATAACCTTTATCGCTGCCAAAATCACCTAAGCCACAAAATATTGGATGCCAAAGTCTATGTCCTGAAATTCTTAATCCATTATAAACATGTCCATCATGATTTTCTACAATTGTTTTTGCTTCGTTAAATTTATTATTAAAATGATTTTGAAGAATCTTTTTTGTTCCTAAAAGAGATACAATTAGTAATGACGATATAATTATTTTTGTTCGAAATTTTAATGTTGAGGAGAACAGGTAAATAATCAAAAGTGAACCAGTTACTATCTTGATTTCTGCCCTCATTTCACTAAAAAAACCTATAATAATTCCACTGAGAACGGCAATTATAACAATTTTATAAACTGCATGTTTTTTGTATATGACATTTATATTAAGGCCTAATACTAAAAAGTAGGTACAAGCAAGTAAGGCAAAAATGTTTTCTCTTGCAAAAACTTCGTAATGAAAGAATGGAGTAGCATTAATTAGCAAGGTGAGAATTAAACCATGTAAAGGTTTCTTTATAAAATAGAACCCACTAAATAGTGTAATTAAAGCTAAAATAAACACAATGGTATTAAATCCTTTTAAGGATGGGTTTTTGGCCGATCCATTAAGAAAAGCCGACGGGTAATATGCAAATATTCTTGAATTTTCACCCAGTCTAGTCCAATGTTTATATTCCATCACTGCTTCATTTCCTCTAGTTTTCAAAAGATTTTCAGCTCCTTTTTTGGAATATTCTTGAGGTTTTTTAATAAATATTGGGAATAGGTTTTTATAATATTGAAAATAAAAGAAATGTTTGCCAATATTATGTGCAAAACCCGATGCATCAGATCTTTTTTGAATACTACTAAAAGTTATTTTTTTTTCAAGTTGAAAGAAAAATATATTTATTATAATTATTAGTAATAGTGTAATCGCAAAAGCTTTCTTTGAAAGTAACTTCTTATTTATATTGTTAATATTATTAAATTCAAATGTTGACTTCAGGGTCTTAATTAAACTCATTTTACTCTTTTTGAAGTTTGGTTGTACTAAGATTTTTAATTAGATAAATAGGTCTGTTTTTGATTTCATCAGCCGTTTTCCCAAAGTAAAAAGAAAGAATTGCAATTAAAAAAAACAAAATAGTGAAGCACATGGAATTAAATATAATCAATGTTGTGTAGCCACTCGGAACTTTGCTTCCAAAAAAATATTGATATATACTGTATATAATGACAATGGATGAAAGTAATGAAAACAATAGTGAAATATAAAAGGAAATTGAGAGTAATTTATTTGAAAAAACGAAGAATGCGTTTATTGCTAATTTAAATAAGCTTTTAAAATTGTAATTTGTTTCTCCTGCAAATCTTGAAGGAGCTTCAAAAGATAATGTTGTCTTATTAAATCCTATAATTTGAATATATCCTCTAATGAATCGGTTTTTTTCGCGATAATTGTTTTGTAGCAACTTAATAACTCGTTTTGAAATTAAAAAGAAATCTGAGGAGTTTTTTTTAAATGCACCATCGGTTAGTTTATTAAATATTACATAAAATATTTTTGACATTAAGTTCTTAAAAATCCCATTGTCATGTCTTTTAATTCGTTCCATCAAAACAATTTCACTCTCATGCACAAATTCTTTAAGCATAAGTGGTATTTGTGAAGGAGGATGCTGTAAATCTGCATCCATACAAATAGCTGCATCACCCTCAGAATGATCAATGCCTGCTATCATTGCAGCCTCATGTCCAAAGTTTCTTGAAAATTCTATTGTTGTGAAATAATAATTTTCTTTTTTATCATTTAATACAATATCATTTATAATTTTTTGAGAGTTATCTTTACTTCCGTCATTTATCCAAATTATTTGATATTCAATATCTGAACTATTACAAATAATGCTTTTTAATTCTTCCCAAAAAGCGGTTAAAGAGTCTTGTTCATTATAAATCGAAACAACGATACTAATTTTCATTTATCTTTTTTTAATAAGCTTTAGCAAATAATACTCTTTGTTCCGAAGGTTTTCCCGTTAAAATACATTTACCTTCTTCTTTTTTGTTATCAAGAGGAATGCAACGGATGGTTGCTTTTGTTTGATCCTTAATTTTTAATTCAGTTTCAGCAGTACCGTCCCAATGAGCATATACAAAGCCTCCTTTATTTTCAAGAATATCAATAAACTCTTCCATTGTGTCGGCAGTGAATGTATGTTCAACTCGGTATTTTGCAGCTTTATTGTAAATGTTTTCTTGAATATCATTCAATAAATCTTTTATGGCTTTAGCAATGCCTTCTTGAGGATAAGTTTTTTTCTCAAGGGTGTCTCTTCGGGCAACTTCTATAGTTCCATTTTCCATATCACGTGCTCCCAAAGCTAATCGAACAGGTACTCCTTTGAGTTCGTATTCAGCAAATTTCCACCCTGGTTTGTGAGTATCTCTATCATCAAATTTTACAGAAATGCCAAAATCACGTAATTCTTCTCTAATTTTATTACCAGCTTCTTTAACCGCTTTATATTGTTCTTCGCCTTTATAAATAGGAACAATAACTACTTGGTAAGGTGCTAATTTTGGAGGTAAAACCAAGCCATTGTCATCGGAATGAGCCATTACTAAGGCACCCATTAATCGTGTGGACACGCCCCACGAAGAGGCCCAAACGTGATCTAATTTTCCTTCTTTGTTGGCAAATTGAACATCGAAAGCTTTGGCAAAATTTTGTCCTAAAAAGTGTGATGTCCCCGATTGTAAAGCTTTTCCATCTTGCATTAGAGCTTCAATTGTATAGGTGTCAAGAGCTCCTGCAAAACGTTCGTTTTCTGTTTTATGACCAATAATTACTGGCATAGCCATAAATTTTTCAGCAAATTTGGCATAAATATTGATCATTTGTATCGTTTCATCAATAGCTTCTTGTTTGGTCGCATGAGCTGTATGACCTTCTTGCCATAAAAATTCGGTCGTACGCAAAAATAATCGGGTGCGCATTTCCCATCTCACTACATTTGCCCATTGATTAATTAATATTGGCAAATCTCTATATGATTGAATCCAGTTTTTATAGGTGTTCCAAATGATAGTTTCAGAGGTTGGCCTCACAATTAATTCCTCTTCTAATTTTGCATCTGGGTCAACTTCAATTCCCTTTCCATCGGCGGTATTTCTTAATCGATAGTGAGTAACAACCGCACACTCTTTTGCAAATCCTTCAACATGAGCTGCTTCTTTACTAAAGAACGATTTGGGAATAAATAATGGGAAATATGCATTTTCATGACCAGTATCTTTAAACATTGTATCTAAGGCAGCTTGCATTTTTTCCCAAATGGCATATCCGTATGGTTTAATAACCATACAGCCGCGTACTGCAGAATTTTCTGCTAAATCAGCTTTTATTACAAGCTCATTGTACCATTGAGAGTAATTTTCTTCTCTTTTTGTTAAAAATTTTGCCATAATTGTTTTTGGTATAGTATTTGTCTTATATTTCGTAAATGATTTGGCTGCAAAGTAAATCATAAAAAAATTAATACAAAACTTAAAAATATGCGCCTTATGAAAAATTTCCTACCAATATTAGTGAATATCTTAGCAGGCACATTAATATTTACTTCGTGTGCAACTCTATCAACTGCTTATGTAGATGATATTTATTTCGATCCAACAGAAAGTACAAAGGTTGCTGATAATCAAAAAAATATTGATAAAATTCAATTTGAAGATCCTTCAATAGTAAATAATGAAAATGAAGAAGAGATATTTACTGAAGAATACGATGATTTGGATTACGCAAACCGTCTTAAAAAATTCCATGATGACGATTATGATGGAGAATATTATGAATCTGAAGACAGTCAGGATAATGGCACTTTAAACATAAATGTTTCACCTTGGGGTTGGGGCGTTGGTGTAAGTTATGGATATCCAAGTTATTATTCATCTGTTTGGTATCCGAACTCTTATATGTACAGTGGTTATTATGGCATGTATGATCCTTATTGGGGACATTATCGATGGCATTCGCCTCATTATTATGGATTCTACGATCCTTATTATTATGGCTGGGGTTCTCCATATTATTATCATAATTATGGATATAATGATAGCTATTATGCGTATGGTAATAGTGATTATAAAAAGGAAAGAAGACGTGGTGCATCAACAGGTAGTATGGCAACAGGCGGTAGGTCTGCAATAACAACCAATGCAATAAGTCGTACGGCTGCAAGCCAAGGTACAAATGTTAAAACATCTACTGTAGGCAGAACAACTTCTGCTGGAACTATTGGCGCATTACCAAATACTGAAAATAGAAGTAGAACCACAACTGGTGTTTCTGATGCAGGTGATTCAAGGATAACAAAGATTTCTCCTACAACTACTTCAAGAAGTGTAGAGCCGGCAGTATCTGATAATTCAGGAGATTCTAAGAATACATTAAGAACACCTAAATATACCCGTACTATTACTGAATCAAATAGATGTTCAATTACTTCAAAAGGATCATCGAATTATTCTCCAACTTATTCAAGGCCTAAAACAAGTTCAAATTATAATAGTAATTCTAGTTATTCAAGAAATTCGTCATCATCAAAGTACAATAACTCTAGAACAACAAGCTATTCAAGACCTGCAAATACTAATAGTTCAAGGTCTTCTTCGAACTCAAGTTATCAAGGGTCAAGCAACAGTAGATCAAGTTCACCTAGTTCAACACGAACTGGTTCAATTAATAACAATTCTTCTAAAACTAGATCTTCTTCATCAAGTTCTTCTTATAGAAAACCTGCAAAATCAAGTTCATCCTCTAGTTCAGGATATTCTCGATCGTCATCCAGCAAATCATCAAGCTATAGTCCTTCACGGAGCTCAAGTTCATCATCAGGTAGTTCTTCAAATAGTTCTCGAAGTTCAAACTCATCATCAAAAAGTTCTTCTGGATCGTCAAAAAGAAGATAATTATTGACCACTAATTTATTTGAATCATGAAAATTAAAATATTTGCTCTTATACTTTTAGTTCCAATATCAGTTATGTTAATGGGACAAAACGAAGTGGATGCTTTAAGATACTCACAATTAACACCCAATGGTACAGCTCGTTTTGTATCTATGGGAGGAGCCTTTGGTGCACTTGGAGGTGACATTTCGGTTATGTCAACTAACCCCGCAGGAATTGGGGTATTTCGTAAAAGTGCATTCGATATTTCAATGGGTTGGTCTAACTCTAAAGTGTCTTCAACTTTTAATGAATCAAGTTCTACTGTTAATGATATTGGTTATCAATTAACAAGTATTGGGTATGTGGTTGCTAATTCAGAATTAACAAATTCAGATTGGAAATATTTAAATTTTGGTTTTTCATATAATAAGCTTGCGGATTTTAATTTTCAGACTTTAATAAGCTCTGAAAATAAAACAAGTTCAATTCTGGATATGGTAGCCAATAATTTTACAAATGGAACAGCTTCTTCAATTGATGATGTTTATATGAATGCATATACCATAATTGAGGGTGAAAATGGAGAGTTTTATAATGATTACAATTTCCCTATTTCAAATTATGGAGCGGATCAAACTCACAGCTTGAATAGTTCTGGATATATGGGAGAGTATGATTTTTCTATCGCTGCTAACTATCAAAATAGGTTTTATTTAGGAGCAACATTAGGTATACAGGTTATTAGGTTTGAACAAACTCTTAATCATAAGGAAGATCCAACCAATTCAACAAACAATTTGAAATATCTAGAAGTTGATGAATACTTAAAAACAAAAGGGAACGGATTAAATTTGAAATTAGGTGCTATTTACAAAGTTAATCAAATGGTACGATTGGGACTTACTCTTCATACACCAACTGTTTTTAACATGCGCGATGATTATTATACAAATGTTAATTCTGAAGTGATTGATATAGATAATGATATTAATGATATTTTTTATGAAGAATCAGACAAATTATATTATAATTGGAAATATGCCTCCCCATTGAGAGTATCTGGTAGTGGTGCTTTTGTTTTGGGTAAAATGGGTTTGATTTCAGCTGAGATTGAATATGTTGATTATTCAAATATGAATATATCGGGTACCGATGGTGAATCGTTTAGTGATGTTAACAGTATAATTAAAGAATTATATACAGGTAATTTTAATTATAAAATTGGAGCTGAAGTAAAATTTGGAATTCTTAGTTTACGAGCAGGAGCCGTGTATCAAAATAGTGCATTTGTAACTTCTCAACCCAATAGTGATGCATCAAAGTTTATTTATTCGGGTGGTTTAGGAGTAAATTCAGGCAATATGTATTTTGATATGGCTTACCAATCAAGTATTCAAAACGAAAAATATTATATGTATGGTATGGAGGAAGTTGATCTTGATAAAAAGAATGATCGATTTATTTTTACCTTAGGATTTAGGTTTTAGTCATTTCATTCATAAAATAATAAAAAGATCAGCCTCAAAATCAGTTTTGAGGCTGATCTTTTTATTATTCAATTTCAAAATTGATTTTTAAAAGAATTTCCTCCCCACTTATTAAGGAAAATGGACTTAGTTGAATGTTTTCTAATTGTTTTTTTAGCGAATTTACTAAGACTGGATGTCCATTAATTCCGGTGATTATAACTTTGCCATTATCAGTAATTTTAAGGCTTGTGGCAACGCTTCCTTCAATCATTTGCTTAAATGCTTGTTCGGGGTAAATAATATGCTCAGCCAAGTCCGATTTAAAGAAACTAATTTGCTTTTGAACCAAATCATGGTCTTTTTCGCTAGCCATAGTAAAATTCATTAAGAACATGGCCAGAACTGCTAGGGTCATTGTTTTTAAAGGTTTCATTTTTTAAGAGTTTTAAGGTTTAATTACGATTCAAATTTCAGGGAATATTTTATGATATAAAAAGCTAATACATTGAACTGTTGAATAATTGAAGTGAATTGTTATATATAGTTATGAATTGAAATTTTGGAGAGCAATTAATTGAATATTTGAAGCTATATTTTTTTAATAATTGTTAGCTTTGTGCCTCTAAAAAAATAATATGGAAACTAAAAAAACAACAATTGCTCTGGTTGCTCACGATAGTAAAAAACAAACCATGTTAGAGTGGGCTAAAGAAAAGGTAGACACCTTGAAAAAAAGAGATTTAATTGGAACTTCAAATACAGCATCTCTACTAAAAAAAGTGCTCGATTTGGATGTAAAACCTTTTGGGCATGGGCCTTCAGGAGGTGATATCTATTTAGCTGCAAAAATTCTTGATAATCAGGTGGATAAGGTTATTTTTTTTATTGATACCGAAAGTCCACAGGGGCATGAGCACGACATACAAACCTTGATTCGTACGGCAGTTATTAATAATATTCCTATTGCATTAAACAGGGCTACAGCAAACCATATTATTATTGAAGATAAATAATATAAAAAATCAGATTTAATTTAAGATTCAATATTTCATTGTTTGCAATTTATTAATCATGAATAGGGAAGTTATCATATTTAAGAATAGAAAGCATATCGTTTTACTTATTTGTATGCTAAATAGTTCTTTTTTATTTGGGCAATTAAAAGCATTTCAAAATTTTAATCCAAAAATTGAATACTCTGTATATGGGGGTAAAATATTGGCTCACCGCGAAGATATGAATCATATAGTTAGCGAACCTTATTACGGACAAGAATTAAGAATCGGGCATCAAACAACAGGCGATAATTATTGGGAGGGTATATATAATTATCCTACATATGGGTTTGGTCTTTATTCTGGATATTTTAATAATTCAATCATTGGGAGTCCATTTGCCATATTTCCATATATTGATGTGCCGTTTTTTCGAAAGGAATCTTTTTCTGTTAACTGGTCGTTGGGCTGTGGGGTGGTTTTTAATTTAAATGAATATGATTCAATAAGTAACCCTGAAAATTTTGCCATAGGGACTGATGTAAATGCCTATATCGACATGAGCTTTAGTTTAAGATATAAAATTTCATCACAATTTGAATTAGGGGCAGGTGTAAAAGCACAACATTTTTCAAATGGGGCAATGCGGCATCCAAATTTGGGTTTAAATATTGTAAATGGGCAAATTACAGCAAGTTATTTGTTAGGTGACAAGCAGCTATTTACAAAAAATGAAATAAAACCAGTTTACAAAGATTATGAGTTTGTTGGCATGTATGCTTTTGGAATAAGAGGTAAAAGTGCTGAAGAACCAGACACGAAATATTTAAACCATACCCTTTCTTTGGCTTTTAATAAGCGAGTGACTCAAAAGCGAACCTTGGAAGTGGGTGCTGATATTTTTTACAATGAATATATTATAGAAGATTTTGATCAGGAAGAAAATGTGACCAATCAGCAATTAATGAGTTATAGTGTTTTCGCAGGTTCAAGTTTGATAATAAATAAATTTCGTTGGGTTGTTCAATTAGGATATTATGTGCATCGGTGGGTTGAATACAGTAAACCTGTTTATGAACGTGTAGCATTGCGATATTACATTACTCCAAATATTTTTGCCAATGCATCTATTAAAGCGCATTATGCAAAAGCTCAGTGTTTTGAATGGGGTATTGGTTTTACTTTTTAATTATATCGGGTTTTATGCAAAAAAAATATAAAGCATGGATTTTTCTAAGCTTAACCATGTGCTTTTGGGGAATGTCGTTTATCTGGACAAGAAAACTGCTCGATGATTTTTCTCCCATAACAATTATTTCTTTACGCTTATTTATCTCAACAGTTTTATTATTTATATTTTCATTACTAATAAAACGACTTCAAAAAATTAAAAGCGCAGATATTAAATGGTTTTTGTTGTTGGCTATCTTTCAACCTTTCCTCTATTTTATTTTTGAAGGCTATGGGGTTAAAGAAACATCTGCGTCGGTTGCATCTATAGTAATTGCTACCATACCATTATTTACGCCTATTGGAGATAGAATTATTTTTAAGCAAAAAGTTAGCTTGATGAATTGGATAGGTATTTTAATATCTTTTTTTGGAGTGATATTAATTGTAAGCTATAAGCAAAATACTGCTGATATGCCTTTAATTGGATTGGTGTATCTGTTTGGTGCTGTTTTTAGTGCCGTTGGTTATATGTTGGTATTAAGTAAAGTGGCAAGTAAATACAATACATTTTCGGTAGCTACCTGGCAGAATTTTATTGGAGTACTATTATTTGCACCTTTTTTTATTGGCTTTGGATATAATGAGATATTGCAAGTTCAATTCTCTAAATCTATCATTTTATCGTTTCTCGGACTTGCAATATTTGCTTCGTCTTTAGCTTTTATTTTTAACACCTATGGAGTTCGTGAATTAGGTGCCAGTAAAGCTGCTACCTTTACAAATAGTGTGCCTGTATTTACAGTAGTATTTGCTTATTTTATTATTAATGAGCCGGTTGGTTATATAAAAGTAATTGGAATGGCAACCGTATTGTTGGGTTTGATTCTTGCTCAAAGAAAAACAAAAACGATTAAACATTTATAGTTTAGTCAAATAAATCAGTAATTTGAATCTAAGGGGAACAAAAAAAAAGCCTGAAAAAATTCAGGCATAATCTTTAAGATTAATCTGGAGGAGTTTGTTCATCATTAGCATCTTTAGTCGTTTGATGTTGACTGTCATTAAATCCTCCTTTAAGAAATAACATTTCTAATTCAGTTAATTCTTCACAATTAATTGCTTGTAATTTCATAATAATAATAGTTGATTAAATAAATGTGCCTAATAGGTCAACTAAGATATCACAATTATCAAAAAATAGCAAGAATTTATATTATAATTTTTGAACATGCTTGATATTCCGATGATACCCTGCCAGTTATTCCGATGAAACCCTGCCAGTTTTTTTTATTGATTTCTGCAACA
>JAEINW010000071.1 GCA_016342715.1 Salinivirgaceae bacterium
ATTGCAAATATAGAACGAAAAATGTAAGTTTGTTTAACAATCTATTAAAAAGTCCGATTTATAGGGGAGCAAACCAGAATCACTCAATTCTGCACTTTTGATTTCTAGGATTCTATCTAATATTTCATTTTCACTAGGGCTTTCAATAACAGGTAAAATTGTTTCAATTCTTGTTGCAAAATCAATTGGGCGGCATTTTTCTAAATAATCAAACAACACAGGGAGTAATTTATTTTTGTATTCTCTGTTAACAATGGAAAGGTTCACCACCGTTTTTATTCCCCAAACCTCAGTGATTAAAGTTCCTTTCTTCATTGTTTGGAAAATCAAATTCATCTTTGCGAAAAGATAATCAGATTTTAATTGGGCTATTGTTGATAGTGCAATCATGCTCCCCCATACCATTCTATTATTTTTAGACTCTAACAATTTTAGAAAATCATCAATATAATCTTGTATTAAATTTGGTTCACTATATCCAATGGTATATAGAACAGAAAGACAATCACTGGAAATAGATTTATTCTTGTCATATAAATATTCTGAAATTTCCCTGATTCCTTCTCTATTATTAGTGTCAGCTAATTCTTTTGCTAATTCCTTATTAGGAGTTTCATTACGTATATTTCTGTTATATGCTATTTTATTAATCCATTTCATGTTTGTATATCTTTTTAACATTTTGCCAATGTTAGTATAGGAATAGTAGCAAATTGCAATTTTCATTTCTGTCAAATTACAGTATATTTGAAGCAGGTTGCCACCATTCTATATATTAATTTATGTCATAGTTTTTACACATTATTTAGAGCATTTTATTCTCTTCTTTGACATTTTACAAACCAACATTTAAGAGGAGGTACATTGTCCAAATGTTAAATTGGCTCATCAATCTCCATATATTCAACTAATCAAAATTTTCGAAATTCAGTTTCAATTGCCTTTGACTCATAAAAAAATACATTTAGTCCATTATCAATTTTAAATCGATTTTTGCTTAGTAGCTTTCCAGTACCATACATTTCTGCTTTTACCGACACAACAACAAAAACCATTACACCATTATTGTCCAGTTGATTATAACAATTTTTAAGGATTTGAAATCGTTCTCTTTTATTGAATAAATGCAGTAACGAATAACAGAATATACCATCATATAGAGTACTAACAAATGGCATATCCAAAACGGATCCTAGATGAATTGGAAAAGTTAATCCATATTTTCTTGCTAATTTAATAGCTGATTTTGATATTTCAATACCCGATACATCAAATCCACTTTCAATAAATGGCTTGGTATTTCGGCCATATCCAACACCAGGTATTAATACCTTATTTATGCCATTCTTTTCAATAATACCTGCAACCAAAATAGATGAACCGGAAGGTGCAAACTCCCAAAATGCTCCTTGTTCTTTAAACATTAGTTCCCAAAAATCATTATTCATCATTTTAATTTATTTTTAATCGAAGACCATAAATTATGATTTTAGATTTTGTTTTTATTCAATAATTAGGCGCACATTCTCTTTTGGTATCCATCCCAAATTTCCTTTTACGTTCTCAACCCAATACCATCCATTTACTTCATTAACTAATTCTAATTTTTCACCAATTGAAATATTAAGTTCAATTGCATTATAGTTTACCAAGGTCGTACCTTCATCATTCTCTATTTTCAAAAATTGTTCAGGCACCCAGCCTGAATTTTCATTCTTCACGGTTACCCAGACCCAACCTTTATAGTTTGTTTCTTTACTTTCAATTAATACTTTTTCACCTTTTTTAAAACTTATAGGATTTGGAAATTCCGACTTATATTCTTTTATCACAATGAGTATTTTCATATGATGTGTTTTTTAATCCATATTGATTGATTCTCCTCTACAAGACGTCTTATAGGATATTTCCGGATAATTATTCAATGAATCTAGAAGATTTTGTGTTTTATCACTTTTTAAGTTCTGATTAAAGAATGGTATTATTAGTCCTTTAAGAATATTTAAACCATGATCATTTTCTATTTCTCCTGTATGTCCTAAGATTCGACCCAATTTCCCTGAAATTATTGCCATATCGTTGAAATTGGTATGTTTTGTTCCTGCAATTGTAATATCATAGACAAGTTGTTTTGAATACTTCAAAAAGAAATCGTTTGCTTCTGTGTGTTGCTCGCTACTAACCATCATAAACGGGCATTTAAAGTAGTTTTCATTTGTATGACCAGATTGCCAACCATCAAGATTTATTCCTGCCTTGATTGTTGAGTCAGACATTGCTACTAAACCAGCAGCTCCACCACCAAATGAGAATCCCATAACGCCTATTGCGTTTAAATCTATGGAATTATTAAAAACTTCAGTATTTAACGTATTAAGTTTTGTGATAGTAAACAAAATATCCTTTTTCCAACTACTGTTTCTTTGATTCCAATCAGCCGGCTGATTATTATAAAATATTTTATATAATTCTCTTAGTTCTTCTATACTATCTGAACTCTGTATTTTTTTAAAAAGAAGACCCATGTCAACTTGACTATCCGTTTTTTTATTTTCATCATGAGGAGGTAGGTTAGATGAATATATAACCAGTTCATTATTAGAATTTACAGTGCCTGGTGCATCATATGGATGGGTTATGGCTACAACAAAATAACCATGGCTCGTTAGCTCTTCAATTAATGTGGTATTAAATTTATAAAACTGTCCCAGTCCATGTGAAAATATGATAACCGGAAATTTCTCCCTAATACTAATGATTTTAGCATTTAAATATGAGCTTGTTTTTGTTCTTCCCAAATGATTTAAAATAAAAGGAGCGCATGGAGTGCTCTGCGATTTTGCAAAAATTTTGCTGAATTTTTTAGCCTCAGGAATGTACATTTCTGGTTTTACATCTCCTGCAATTTTTGCTGGATACCAGATTTGACAATGCAGTCTTCTGATGTTTGGAGAATCGTTTGAAAACAAATCGATTCTTGAAGTATCATCTATGGTGAAATATTTAGTGCCTATTTCATATTTACCTGTTGGTATAGGTAGGTTAAAAAATGGCAATAAAAAATAGATTAATATAGTCATTAGCAATACTAGACTAGAATTTATTATCCAAAACCGATTGGTCAATTTTTGCTTAAAAATTCCTTTTCTATATAATATTGCATATGCGCTAAAAAAAATAAGTAATACAGCCAAAGGAATTATCTGCCAATAAACGCTATTTACCATCAGTAGCCAGCAAACAAGTATAAATATTAAAATGAATAAGATTCTCATAAACAATAGTTTTTTATGGGGTTATTTTCCATAAATTAAGTTCAGTATTCTGTTCTGCTAGAGTAAAATTACACTTCTCTAATATGCGGTTTGAATCCAAATTGTCAATATTGCAATGAGCTAAAATGTATTTTATATTATTCGATGAACGGCACCATTCAACAATAGCGTTTAGCGCTTCACTCATATAACCATGGTTTTGAAATTTTGGACTAACACCATATCCAATTTCAACTTCCATATTCTCATTAGGTTCACCATAAAAGCAAAAACTCCCTACAATAGTTTTGCTTTGCTTTTCAACCATTAACCACATAGTTGAAAAACACCAATTATAATTTGCAACCTCAAGTTTTGGTATCAAATCTTCTTTTATGGCTTTTGTTGTTTCTTCGTCAATCTTAAATTCATCGCAATTTAAATTATTAACTGTAGCGAAATCCTTATATGAAGCAAGTAGCAAGGCTAATTCATCTTTAAGTAAAGGATAAATGTACATTCTTATTGTATGAATTTTATGTGTGCAGTTTCTTAATAATGACATATTGTATAAATCGTATTATTTAGTTAAAAATGGGATGATTGTATTTTTTAGCAATGTAGCATTGAATATTAAATCAACGTGTTCAGAGTTTGGAAGAATACATAACTGAGAATTTGGCATTAAGTTATACATTTCAATAGCAGCTTCTAATCGAATATAATTATCTCTATCTCCTAAGATTAAAAGTACAGGACAATCAATTCCTGAAATGGCTTCATTACTGAGCACTTCAGGTTCCATCCATGCATATTTTAACATTTCAATCCATTCTGAGAACCTTTCAGGTTCAGGCATTATTTTTTTTCTGTCCTCTAAAAATTGGGGTAGATTATTTGCTTCAAATTGAGCATCCATTTCCCAAATTTCCTGAAGTGCTTTTGCTTTGTAATGCCCTGAGTTAAATCCTGCACCCATACAAACTATTTTTTTAACCTTAGCAGGATATATTGCTGTTAAAACAGTTCCTGCAATTCCACCATCACTAAAACCAAGAACTGAAACTTCCTCAATACCTTCTTGTTTAAGAACCTTCAATGCATCTTCAGCAAACAATGCATACGACATCTTTTGTTTCCCAATTTCTGATTTCCCATGTCCACGAGTTGCAACAGCGATTACTTTAAAGTTATTAATGAGTTCGGGTAAGTACATTTCAAACTCACTGATATAACCATAATACCCACCATGTAGCAGTAATAATGGTTCTCCTTTACCATACACTTCGTAGTATATTTTGGCATCTTCTGATTGCACATACTTTCCGGCTTTAGCATTATCTCCATATGGAATAACTTGTGCCATTCCATTTGATATTATCAATATCAAAACCAGAAAAATTAGATATTTTACGATGTTAATTTTTATTAATTTTTGCATTGGTTTACAAAATGAATAATTATAATTTTATTCAATCGTCAAATACATTATATCTACTGTCTCCTATCAAGTTTGCTAATTCTCCAAAATGCAAACAATATAATTCATGATTACCATTTAAATACAAATGTTCACATTCATGCAAAGGCAGTTTTTTAAACTCTTGTTTGTCAATATATGGAGGTTGAACCAAGGTGATATTTAGTGTTCTTGTATTAATCAGATTTACCAATATATCGGACGGTGGTTTAGTAGTGGAATTTAAAAATCTATAAATATGATTGTCTCCTGTAACTGCCCAATCAGGATCAATAAATACCGAATCAATTTCTGGTACTAAATTCAATATTTTTTTTGTCGTTACATCTCCATTTATAAAAGTTATTTTCTTTTCAGATCCTGCAATTTGAGAATTTTTCTTTGCTGCTTCTAAACGAGTTTTATCAATCTCCACACTATAAACATGTTTGGCATATTTCGCCAAAGATATTGTTGTAAATCCAGCTCCTGAACATGTTTCTAATACTATGCGATTTTTAAATCTTTGGGCTATGTGGTCAGAAAATCGGATATCAATACCCATAATAAATGAATAATCATCAGTATAATAGTAATTACCAAATTTTCTAGTGATTGTTTCTTTATCCATAAACTATCATATTTTAATATTAATGTATCTTTCAATATTTTTGGATTAACTCAATCCTTTTATAATTAAATCTGTTTACTTAAGAAGGTTTTCATACTTTTTCATTTGTACTATTTATTGTAAGTATGTTTTAATTTTTCAAGAAATTTAATACTAACCCAGTATACATCATTGTTTCCGTCTTTATCACTAGTAAAAAAAAGGAATTTTCCATCGTTTGAAACACTTGGGCAGGTTTCCTCTTCTGGTGAATTTATTTCTGGCCCCATATTTATAGGTTTACACCATTCATTTGAGTTATTTCTGAAACTAACATAAAGATCTCCTTTACCGAAACCATCGTTCCTTTCTCGGCTTACAAAAATCAAATAGCTCTCATCAGAAGAAATAAAGCAATTATACTGGACTTTAGTAGAATTAATTATTGTATCCAATTTTTCTGGTTGACCAAATATTCCATTCTTATAGCTCACTTTAAAAAAAGAGAGTAAATCCTCCCGGGTATAATACATTTTGCCATTTTGCGTAAATGTGGTATAACAAACTCTATTAAATGGTGGACCAATCAATTCTGGTGCAGTCCAATTATCACCATCTTTTTTCATAACCCATGTTTCCCAGTGTTCAGCCTCCCCATGACCTGAAGCTGGTCTGTTAGAATTGAAATATAGTTCTTTCCCATCGGGTGTAAAAAATGCTTCAACTTCTCCATATTTACTGGAAAACCATGCGATTTCAGGTTCTGACCAAATACCATCTTCCAATTCCGAATACATAATATCGTAATCAAAATCATCATGATTGCTTGTTTTTGTGCGTGCAAAAAATATTTGAGTTCCATCAGGTGAAATGGTTAAATCTCTGTCATTGTATTCTTTTGTTGAAACAATGCCTGGTGCAAATAATTCTGGTTTTATACCTGGGACTTTCTGTCCAAGATATTTACCACTCAGAATTGGAAAACTTGTTTTGTCTAAAATTCCTTCCTGACCAAAAATTGAGTTTAAAGAAATGATTACTATCAAAATGAATAATTCAATTGTTTTCATATTATTTCACATTATTATGTTTTAGATTCTCAGGCTTTATATCTTCGATAATTTTTGAACTAACCCAAAAAATATCATCACGAGCAATTCCATTATCTCGTGTAAAGAACAAATATTTACCATCTGGTGAAACATATGGGAATCTCACATGAGATCCATTATTTATTTTACTCCCCATATTTATGGGACTACTCCAGTCTCCTTTATCTTGTCTAAAGCTTATATATAAATCGTTAAAACTCTTGCTATCTTTTCTTTTTGAAGAAAATATTATGTAACTCTCGTCAGGCGCAATAAATGGAGTCCAATTAAAATCATCATAATTTGAATTTATTTTTTCACTAAGAAGAATCGGATTATCAAAAGAATCATTATTGATTTGAACTTTATATAATCCATGGATATCGTTTATTAATCCCGCAAAATAAATATTGCCCTTATCAGATACAGAGGGAGAAAAAACCCACTTATCATAAGATGCTAAATAATTTAATCCAATATTTATGGGGCTAGTCCAGCCTGATTCATTTTTATCTACATACCAAATATCATTTATCAATTTTGTACTATCCATTGAAACAGGGCGTAAAGAATAGAAATATATTCGGTCCCCATAAGAACTAAAACATGGTCCCCCGTCACTATAATGACCAGAAAAAGAAGCTATTTGAGGTTCACTCCATTTGTCATTTTTGAATTCAACGTAATATATTGTTTGATTAGGGCTTATAGATTTATTGAAAACTGACCAGTATATTTCTCGCTCATCAGGCGAAATAGAAGGGGCACTATGTTCGTGTTGGTTTGTAGTAATTATATTTTTTGCAAATATAACAGGATCATTATCTGGTGGATTTTGTTCTAAATATTTCCAAGAATCATTTTGCACACATGATTGTAAAATGACTATAATGAAAAACAATTTTAAATTTTGAGTCATTTTATATATTCTATTTAGTATTGATATATTTATGATTACAACAATCTTTACCCTGCATAAGTGTTTTAGTTCTTTCCATTTTAAAATCAGGATTAAATGCCTTGGGCCAGTAATAATCCATATTGCAGATTACAGCATGTCCTAATTCTCCTGCAAGATCCAATTCCTTAAATGCTTCTGCCCAAATACATTCGGTTACCTTCAACTCAAAAACCGTAGGTGTATCCAGAACAATTTCTAATGTTAAAGTATTTTTATAACTAGGTGGTCTGAAATATTTAGTGAAGGATTCAAAACTATTATTGGATGAAGAACTTGACTGATTTATACCAACACGTGTTCCGACATCAGCCGAATAATTTTTAAGAATATCAATAATCACTTTCTCAGTTATGTTTTTTTGCATAACCTTAATAAATCCCACCATTTTTCGATATTCATGCTTTATCAATTGTTTATGAGTAAATTCTTTATTTGATTTACCATCAAACTTATGATCCCCATCTTGGGGTTGACTATTAAAATCCACCGCAGACAGTACTGAAGGATTACACATTCCTATACAAGACAACGCACATAGTGACATTGACTTTGTAAGAAAATTTCGACGATTCAAATGATTTTTCTGATTATTCATAGTTTTCTCATTTGGGGTTTACAATATTATAATTGATAACACAATAGCTTGTCTTTATTTTATTCCTTCATTTTGATATTGCTCAAGTTCTTTTCTGGTTTTATCAATAAGCTCTTTTGAAAACAAGGTTTTTATTAATGTAGGGTCACTATTTTTTTTAATCTCTTCAGCTACGTCAAGGATGGCAACTTCTTCAAACTGATGCCAGTAATACAAGTAAATCTTTCCATTTACCAAATCGCATATGTATGAATACAATGTATTACCAAGACCACTTTCTATATGTGCTGCATCTAGTATGTATCGAATATGATTAACATCTAAATCTGATTCATTTTTTATTTCCTTTAATTTTTGATCGGCCCGTATATATCGCCAACATGGATAAGAATCTTCGAAAGAATTATCAGTATTTGCAAGGTTAAAATTTGTAGATAATAGGTAATTTATTCCATCTGCTTTTCTGGTAAATGCTAATTCTCCGTCTGGACCCGCACTTATTACAACTGCATCACCCGTGGCATCAGCTAAGTGTATCTGATAGGTGAGTGTACCGCCCCAATTGTAACTTTTTGCTACAGTTATTGCTTCTTCAACAGTTGCACAGGATTGTTGTATTCGGGTCATAATGGCTCCTCTGGACGGAAGATCAGGGTGTGAATTAAGATTTTGACTTGGAAGTCCATTATAGTCAAAAACAAGCCCCTTTTCATTTATTCCACCTTGAGCACTTAAATTTTCAAACCCAAAATAGACTCCACCGTACGTTTGATTAGTTGAAGGTCGTACCCAGTAGTATAACGGAATATCTTTATAATCTTCATTATTTCCAAATAATATCTTATTTCCAACTGCTACTGAAAAAATTGTACAAGATCCAGGCACAAGATTTGAGTCATCAACAATTTTACTCTTTTCATGTTCAATTTTGGTTAACATGTTTTTAGCATTTTCGTTGTTTGGATTTAACTCCAATGACTTTTTATAGAATAATATTGCATCTTGATAATCACCTGAAATCATTAATGATTCGGCATAGCTATCAAAAACGTTTGCGTCGTTGGGAAATAGTTCAGTATTTATCTTAAAAATGGCCAAAGATTTTTCAATGTCTTGATTATTTAAATAATAATATCCGAGTGCATTAAGTTGATTTACATCAAAACTATAACCAGAGTTAGGTAATGACCTGATCTTATTAAACTGTTTGATAGCCTCCATAATCCCCATTGAATCGATCATACTTTTAAACTTTACCCTTATCGGCATTAATGAATTGATATACTCTTCGCAGTTAAGGATTTTTATTATGTTCTCCTGAATTGGATATAATGGACCATTCGTCCCCTTGTTAGATAATAGAATAATGGTATTTTTATTTTTTAAATCACGATATAAAATTGCACTAAACCCATTGAATCCGCCATCGTGAGATACGATATTATTTACACTATCCTTTTGAATAAGCCAGCCAAACCCATAACTTGAAGTTGATTCGGGGCGAAGTTTAATGATAGAACCATCTTTTAATTTGCCAGGCGTAAGTGCTTCATTTAAGGTTTCTTTCGTTACAAGTTTTTCTGAATAAAGCGCCTGATCCCATTTGAACAAGTCCTCCACTGTTGTATATATTCCACCGGGACCTCCTGTTAGAATATTATAATCATCCTTATCTCCATACTCATTATAGCCCGTTGTTTTATTTGGGATCTCTGGTTTTGTATTATTCCATACCAGAGTATTATTCATTTCTAATGGAGTGAAAATATTCTTTTCGAGGAATTGATGAAACGGAATACCTGAAACATTTTCTACGACCAATGATAATAACACATAACCTGTATTTGAATATGAACACCTCTCTCCAGCTTCAAAATCAAAAGAATCAGAATCTTTGAAAAAATCAAAAATATCTTGATCAGTTATATCATCAAGGAAATCACCGGGGCGTCCTGGAACTCTAAATTCAGGAAACCTGGAAGATATTGTATAGTTCGGTACTCCCGCAGTATGACTTAGCAGATGTCTAAGCGTAAAGTTTTGTGCGTTGTGAAACTCAGGATAAAACCTTGAAAATGAATCATCATATGAGAGTTTCCCTTGTTCCTTCAATATCATAATAGCCATCGCCGTAAATTGTTTTGTTACCGAGCCAATGTTAAAAACTGAATTTGTTGAAAGCTTTTTCTGGTCTTCAAAATTTTCATAACCAAGAGCATTTTTATAGATTACTTGTCCGTTTTGTGCTACTAACACCGCTCCATTGAACCCATCTCTTTCATGGTGATATTTAATAAGGGCTTCTATTTTTTCAACCTTATTGTTTTCTTTCTCAATATCTTTATTGTTACAAGCAGATAGAAAACTTGCTACAAGGGCAACTAAGATTAAATTTTTTATAAATAAATTCATGTTTTAGGGATTTAGTTTATTTTTCATTTTCAATTTGTTTGATCATGTTTTTAGCATTTGTATTTTCAGGATTTAATTCAAGGCTTTTTTTGTAATATGTTACAGCTTGTTCATACTTTTTCATATTAAAATGCCATTCTGCAAAACTGTCCCAAACATTAGCCGATTCAGCAAAAATGAGCGTGTTTAGTTTAAAAATTTCAAAAGCCTGTTCTGATTCCTGCTTTCCCAGAAAAGTATACCCTTCAGCATTTATTATATTTTCAAAAGTTTCTGGATTAAACCCTGTCCACCAATCAATGCCCGCATATTTTGCCTTCAATTGATGATAATATTTGAATGCAGCTTTGGCACCTTCTTCTGCTGCAACATCAGCAATAGTTTTTACTCCAAATTCATTTAGGGCAATGTCTAATGCAGGATCATTCCCAGAAAAGTAATCCAAACTTGACATCGGTGCTGGTATATCAGGAGCAAAATATACAGTTTGGTTACTCCATGCGTTATCAATCTGCCTTGATGCTATACCTAAACCAGCATTAGAATTTGGCAAATTTCCTACAATATTCATATCACTAAAAAAATTGAATGGACTAGAAGGAGGGGTTCCAATGAAAATAGCATTGGTATGAACGGCTAACTCTGTCATAAAAATTACAGATGCACTATAGGTTCGGTTACCTGATAGGACGAATAGATTTTTTTTATTACAAAACCGCTCTCTTTTTATTATTTCGTTAATAAATGGAATCATTGTTCTTCCATTTCCGCCATCGTTATACCTTACATCTATAATGAGTTTTTCAATATCATGCTCATCAATATATTGCCATATTCTTTTGGTAAATTGTTTCCAGGTCTCATCTGCATTTGGTTGTGTAGCCCAAACTTGATTGTATTGGAAGTATATTGCCTTTTCTTCTTTTAAATGCTCAAACCAATAAAATAAAACAGTTGAATCCTCTTGCAACTGAATATGAAGAGGTGTTTTTTTATTTAAAAGTGTAGATGCATTTACAAAAGCACCTTTAGTTGGTGCTTGATTTATTCTGTTTGACCATAAAATTGGACTTTTATCTTCTCTCGATTTAAGCTGAAGAATTTCTTTATCACCCTCTCTTGTAATTAAATCAATGTTTATATTTTTATCAGAATTGGTTATTCCTAAACCAAATAATGTTTTGGCAAAGGTTAAACTTTGAGTATTTGGTCGTATTTTTCCAAAATCATTATCAATATTTACATATTGAGATATTTTTTTTAAAACTTCATTAATGGATTTTCCATCAATTTGTAAAATTTTAGCTCCAAGAAACCGTTCATATTGCTTATCTATTACGGTAATAAAAACCCCATCAGAGAACTGATCGGCCCTAAAGGGATATCTTAAACTTTCAATTCCTAGACTTCCTCTGTCGAACAGTTGAGTGTGTCCATCCTGAATCATTGCAACTACTTTTTTTATTGCATAAAATGCTTCAAGATCATTCTTTGAGGTGGCAATACTATTCTTTGCAATGCTAACTTCTTCATTAAACGCATGTTCAGTTACTTTATAATAAATGTGGGGGTGATTGCTTTTTAGATTCTTTACTGCAAATTCCAAATCTTCTATCCATTGCTCTTTGGTAAATTGCCTATCCTGTGCGATTGTATTACATGAAAGTGTAATTATTAATAAGATTAGAGTATTGATTTTTTTCATAATTGCAAGGCTTTTTTATTCATTCAATTTTACTTTTTCAATATTCCCAACTGGCAACCAATCATCCATATTTCCATAATCTGATCTGTCAATTTTAAAAGGTTCTAAATTCTCAAAGCCTTGTATTTCAATTAAAACTATATATCTCTTTCCTGCAAAGCGTTTTTTTAAACCTGAATTTAGATGTAGCTTATTTTGGTGTTCTTCAACTAATCTCGTTGACTCTTCCTTTGTTAATTTCTCAGAATTAAAAACAGTTTTTACAATTGCCTTAGCTTTTACAAGTCCATCACTCTTATTCTCAATAAAATATAAAACATCCGATGTATTTAATTTGCCATAGGGTAACTTTCTACCCATAGCTCCTCTAATTATCATTGTTTTTTGTCCATTTTTAAGATTCTCAAGTTCTTTTGCCTTGTAATCAAGATATACTACATTATCCATAATTATTATGTGTTAAAATATTCTGTTTGTTTATCTTGCCTTTCAATAAGTATTAACTTTTATGGTATTTATAAATTCTTTTATCTTAAAATTTAATTTAAATAGCTTTATCTCCTAAGAAATCTCCTAAGAAACCGAGAGTGTCCAGTAATCCGTGAGAGAGGATAAGAGGCCACAGGTTTCGCCCAAAAAGCACATAACAAAGCCCTATAAAGCAAGCTGCCATAAAAATGGTTAGTGCACCATAGGCTCCCTGATAATAAAAATGGATTATCCCAAAGATAGCGGCCTGAAAAAAAATGGCAACTATTGTAGATAACCTACTCTTACCGAGCATTTGTTCAATGCGACTAAGCAGAAACCCACGGAATAGCATCTCTTCGAAAAAACCACCAAAAATCCAACCGAGTGTGACCCACCACAAATAAAGCTGGAGGTTTCCTTCCATATCACCAAACCGTGAAATGGTAGTATCTGTTTTCTCAAAAAAAAGACCTACCAATTTGTATGATAAAAAAAGTACAACTCCCGTTCCAATGAAAGTAGCTAACGCTTGAGCCAGTATAATCCAAATATTTTTTGGCCGTTTCAAACCAAGGTCGGACCAACTAACACCTCTCCTGTGCATAAGTGTTGTTATAAGAATGATTGTTAAAAGAGCTGTAATTGGACCTGCATAAACCCACGTAATTTGATAAACAATGACATTAACAACAGCCATAAACAACACGGTGATAATAACATCATTTCTTGCTTGTTTTCGTGTATATATATCTAGTAGTCTTTCCATAATCAGTCAGTTGATTGTTTAAATAGCTTATTAAATATCATTTACATAAGCATATAAAAATTCCAAATGATTTAGTCAACTTTATAATATATCTTACTTACCATTTTCCACCCACTTTCGAATTTGTACAATGAAATATAATCTACATAAGTGAGTTTTGTACCAATAAAAAACTCAATTTTAACCATAGCAGCACTGCCTGTCACATCTACATTTTTAAATTCTATATTAACTTTCTTGTCCCCGGTCAAAGGTAATTCGCCACTATTTCGTTTTTTGACGGCGCTAGATTTCCAATCTGCTATCGAATATTTCCACATCTTATTGCTCTTGTCTATACCGAGTAGGTTAAAATCCGGATGAAAGCCTGATTCTATTTTTGCAGCATCACCTTCATTTTGCAAGCCATCAACATAAGCTGTTTGAATTACTTTCTTTATGCTTTCTTTTTCTTCTTCAATGTTTTGTGAAAATGAAAGAATAGATATTCCAATTATAATCACTAACAAATACAGTTTTTTCATAATATTTATTTTTAATGGTTATCGTATATTTCTAATGCTTGTGGTAAAAATTTACTTATACCTTTTAATCCATTTACGGTAAGCGAAAGAAGAATTGTAGACTTTATTTCTTCACGACTTGCCCCTGCAGCTTTAGCCATTGGAACATGAAACTTTACAGCGTTCTCATCATCTGTTACAACTTTCATTGCAATGTAGATTAGCTGCTTTGTCTTAGAATCAAGCCCTTCATCTGCTATTAATGAATTGATTACACCTGCATATGCTTGTTGAATTTCAGGAGCTTCTTGCATAAATATTTCTAAAGGATTTTTCATTTTACTTATGTATTAGTTATTATTTTTCGTATTGCGAATTGCTTTATTCGTATCAATAGCTTTTTTGTAGAGCAATGAGAATATAATTATTGACAGAAGAATTGTTATAATTGAATTCTCAGGTCCGAATTCTCCTCCTGTTATAAATGTGGCACCATCAATATTGCTTTCTATAAAATTATCAAACTCATTTGCTCCTGATACGATAGCCCCATAAAAGACTAATGCATAATTCCACCCAATGTGTAAGAACAATGGCACCCAAAGACGTCTTGTTAATGTAAATGTTATACCAGTTAACAATCCTAATTCTAAGGCAATTCCAATCCCACTTAAGAAATTAGCTTGATCATTTGCTAAGTGTACAAAACCAAATACCAAAGATGATATAATAAGAGCCCATACAGTTCCTAACCAATTCTCGGTTATTCTATAAATAATTCCTCTAAATATTATTTCCTCCCAAATACCCATTAATGTAAAAACTATTAAAGGTTTATAAAGACTTCTTGGATTGTTTATTGAAATAATGGAATAGGAATTTAATAGAAAGAGACCTAAAATTATCAAAGAAATTATCATAAATCCAAAAGCGAATCCAACTATTGATTCCTTTGCAAAATATTTTGGAGAAAGTTCTAAAATTTTACGCTTCTCAAATATTTTAAAAACGAAGTAATACGTTACAATAAGAAGTATTGTAGAAATGACTCCTGAAATATTCTTTATTATTTCAGGATCGATATTAAGCAATCCTAATAAGGGTTTAAACAGTACTTCCTTTAACAGTATAGGAACTGCAGTTATTATAATAATGCTACCAATTATCAATGAAATTTTTCTAATGTGAAGTTTTAGATTTTTCATATTTAGTCATTTTGAGATTCCAGGAAAACAAAACTTTTTCCATTTTATATTTTCAATTAATTTGATACTGATTATCACCTCAATTTTAATTCATTAAGTGTAGTTTTTTTACCCCCAAAAGTGGGGATTTTAAAATATCACAGCTTTTTAACACACTCATTTTGGTTTATTAATACCAATTATTCATAATCAGTTTCTAATTTTTACAGTGGTATGATTTCATTCAAGAAATCTTACTATGTTGGGTAGTCCAGTCATAAAATTTTTATTAGTATCTTGAAATTTTCGAAGAACTTATTGAGATTTGTTCAAATTCTTTTTCAAGTTCTGCTAAATCTATTTTTTCATTTTTTAAATATTTATCAAAAAACCTTTTTATTAAAATTCGCTGCAATTCCATAGCTTTTTTATCACCTTCGGTTATGTATTTTAAATCTGTGAAATTATCGTGTGAGAACCCTTTGACAGCAATTTGATAACAATTTTCTTTAGAATTTTCAATAAAAGTTAATGCTCTTAAATATCTATTGCCTTCCTGATTACTTGATACAAACATAAATGGTACTACCAGTTTGTTTTGATACAAATCTCCAAATTGAAATCCATCTAAATTTATACCTGCTTTTATTGGAGTTTCACCAAAACACATTTGACCAGAAGTTGCACCACCTAGAGAATGACCAAAAATTCCAATTTTTTCAAAATCGAAAATGCTTTTTAAAAGAGAATCTGAATTGTTTATTACATGCAATTTTTCTAAAGTTGCTTTTGTATCTGACTGCCAAAGCCTTGTGCTTTCATTATATAGTGGTGTAAGTTTAAGCAGTTCTTCATATGCTTTTCTATTATCTTTAATTTCATTAGAATTTAAAATTAATGACTGCCATTCACCAATCTGAGAACCATTTAGTTCTGGTATTCTTTTGGCATAAAATTCATTTTGAGGGCTATTGCTTATAACCTCACCATCTTCTTTAATAAGTAAAGCTGACTCATTTTCGTGTCCAATACTTACAATAATGTATCCATGGCTTACTAATTCTTCAAAAACAGTTTGATAAACTTGGGTAAATCCACCATATCCATGGTTGTAAATAAGAATCGGAAATGTTTTATTTGGAATAGATGGAGCTTTTAAAATAGTATTACTTTCTATTTCTGAAAAATAACTTGTTAGAAAAGATGGTATTCCTAAGAATTTTGAAGCATTTGAAATTACTTTTTCGCTCCTAAAAGGCTGTTTTTTATCGGAATTTGTATTTGTGGGATACCATATTTGGAAAGAAAGTAATCTGCCATTACCTGAATTATTTTTGTCATAGAAAAAAGTAGTTTGTCCAATGTTATAGTTGCCTGTTGGTTCCAATAGCTGCGGAAGTGACTTTCTTAACTTATTGTTATCGCCAAAAGATAGTTCTGTTATTTTATATTCATTTTTTCGTTTTTCGAAAATGATTTTGAAGTTATTTGAAACTATATCCTGTCCTATTTTTTTTGTGAATATTTTTCCATATTCATAGTAGTGGGGTGCATCATTGACAGTAGAATCTACAATATAATTTACGTTTTCCACATCGTTCCTCGAAAAAACAAACTCATAAATTGAAACAATTCCTTCCTTATTTTTTATTGGCATCAATTCAGTTGTATAAAGAATTGCATTGTCGTCAAAAATTGACTTGATTTCATTTATATCTTTGGAATTTTCAGCTTCTTCTAAACTATTGATTAGATAATTAATTTTTTTTACTACTTGCCCTTGACAGGAATATGCTATATGTAGCATAATAATTATTAAATATTTCATTATTATATTTTTAATGTGGATAAGTAATTAATAACATTGCAACCTGAATACCATCATATAAAACGTGAGAGATTACAAGAGGCATTAATCGACGATATTTGTAAAAAAAGATACATGCCACCATACTTTTAATAGCAATTGTTACAATACCATAGCTCCCTTGACTCCAATGTGCAAAACCAATGATTAATGAGGTAATTAACATAACTACGATTGCCCCAACCATAGATGTAGAATATTTCCACAAACTTGTAAGAATAAATACACGTATTAATTCTTCATAAAGTGCAATACCAATCCATAGTACTGGGAAGAACCAAAGAATTATAAGTATGGGTTTTTCCCTCATATCTAGCATTAAACCTAAAAGTTCCATGTTAGATTTAAAAGTTAGAATATCTGAAAGGGTTAATCTTTCAACATAAAAGAGCACAAAATAAATTGCAGTTAATGCTAATGCCCAAAGCCAATCTTTTATTAAATAACCTTTTCCTGAATTAAATTCTGCAAGTGATTCTTTTAAAAAGTACTTTTTGATAATATATAGAATTAGTATGCTTCCACCACCGAAAAGTAATGGGTATACTATTAATTCTAAAGAAGCAAATCCAGAACTTTGATGTGTTCGATACCACACCATTAATCCAAATGGCAGAAAAACAATTCCTATTAAAGCGATTATATTTTTTAGTTTTTTCATCTATTGTATTTTTTTATATGATAATTCATTGAATGAGAAGGATATATCCATTCCGCTAATGCCTTTTTCTGAATTTGAGTGAAAATTAGCTACGACATCAATTCCTTGAGGTAGGATAGATGTAAATTTGTTATTTGAATTGGGTGATAATACCATTTCAGGTCGATTTGGCTCCGAAACTATTAATTGATTATTTTTAAGTTTAATTTCAAATGATTCATTATCATTTGAATAAACTCCAACATACTTATTCAGATCAGTAATTGACAAAATAATAGGTTCAATAGTTTGAGTTGTGTTTACTAATGATGGCAAAATGTAGTTTGATAAAATCTTAATATTATTTAATTCTCCATAATTATTATCAAAAACTTGGTGAGTAATTACAATTACTACATTAAATTCTGGAAAAACATAAATCTTTTGTCCTCCAAGACCTGAAGTAAAATATGTGTAAGAACTTATAGCTTTTGAGTGAAAGGTACCACACCACCATTGAAAACCATAGTTAGGCATACCTTCTGAAATAATCTGTTCTTTAGTGGATTCTTTAACCCAATTTGAATCAACGATCTGTTCACCATCCCATCGCCCATTATTCAAATAAAGCTGACCTATTTTCGCCATATCTCTCGGAAGAAGATGTAGACCACCATCAGTGTCGGTAAGCCCACATCTTACACTTTCCCATTCATATTCTTTAATTTTTAAAGGTTTAAATAATTTTTCTTTCGCATATTCCAATGCACTTTTACCTGTTATATCCTGAATTTGTTTTGAAAGTAACAGACTATAACCGCCATTATAATTAAAGTTATTGCCAGGTTTAGTAACCATTTTCTTTTCAAAAAGGAAGACAAATGGGTCGATACTATGGCTTGCTGCAATCCAATCATTTCTCCGATCACTATATGGATAAGTATGCTCATCCCAATCAAGTCCACCTGACATTGATAAAATATGCTTGAAACGAATTGTACTTTTTAAAGAGTCTTCATTTAAAAGCGATTTATAATCATTAAATAAATCACTAATATTTTTTTCAAGAATACCATTATTGATTGACTCAAGAAGACCTTCTTCAATTGCAATACCTGTTAATATGGAACCAACTGATTTAGATACAGAAGCTGTAAACTGTTTTCTATCTTCATTAAAGCCATTTAAATACTTCTCGAATATTAGTTTATTATCTTTTATAATTAATACCGAATGAGTATTTGGAAAAATTTCGTTATTTAAATTTTCATAGAGCTGGCTTAATAAGTAATGATTTATATCAAATTCATCACTTGATGCTGTTTGCCAATTATCATTTTTTTGTTTTGGCTTCTTATAATTTTGGCTTTGACAAGATGATAGGGTTAATATCAAACATGCGGAAATTAGACTAATCGTTTTTAGATTCATTTAGTTCTTGTTTTTAAAATTCAAAACAAGAATCGAAAAAACCATTCTAAAAGACTGTCTATCTTATCGGGAAGCAAAAAACAATATATATAAACATCAGGTAATCAAGCTATAATGAGTATATCCAATAACCAACTAAATCAATTGTTTGAAAAGCTATAGATGCTATTAAAATGGGTATGATGCTTCGATATTTATAAAAAATAAAGTTGGCAATAGAAATAATTATGAATGAGTTTATCATTGAAGGCCAACCATTATTAATTTGTAGCAATGCTATTATTGTTGCTGTTGCCACTATTGAAATAGTTATGTGTATTTTTTTGTTGCTAAATGACCATAGGTTAATTAAAATAAAAGCAATAGATATTGAAACAAAACCTTCATTAAACCAATTAAAAGGGCCTATAATAATTAGGCTGTAAAGTGTATTTGAAAAAACTTTATTAAGTAACGAGATAATGGCAGTTCTATCAATATCCTTTGCCAACCAAATACCATATGTATATCGCTCTAAACTTTGAACAAAGTAAAAAATAGATAAAAGCAAAAGTGCGAGCGATATATCTATTAATAATTTTGAATTATTAGCTCGGAAAACTTGTATGTTGTTTTTTAATAGGTATTTATTAAGTAGTAAAATAGTTAAAATTCCTCCTATACTTAATAACATATATGTACCAAAAAACTCTTCTACCAATATATCAGCTTGACTAAATAATATTTTTTGAGCAATTGAAACTCCATAAAAAGGAATAAGAATTATGACAAGGGCTAAAATTTGACGGGCAGTTTTACTCATTGCGAAATTTTGAAGGGGTTAAGCCTGTTGATTTCTTAAAAGCTGTATTAAAAGCTGAAAGTGAATTGTATCCAACATCAAAAGCAATTTCTGATATCTTAGCTGCATTATCTTGGCGTAAAAGAATTTTAGCTTCATCGATTCTGTATTGACCAATTAATTCAAAAAAAGATTGTTTATAATATTCATTTATAACTTGTGACAAGGCATGGTTTCCTGCACCAAGACGTTTCGCTATTTTACCTAATGATATGGTATTATCTCTATAAATATTTTCATTTTGAAGTAAATTAAATAGTTCATTCTTTATTCGATTACTTTCCTCAGCAGATAACCCTGTGTTTTTATATTTAGGATTGGATAGGTCGATGATATATCCTTTATTAATTACAATTATTAGTGTAAAGTATATCAATACACTATATAATATTGCGCCCGAAATATAGGGAAATCCAGATACTTCATTAAGTAAATAGGCAAACCATATTGCCAGTAAAAATGCTCCAATTATATTTAGTTGTTTGATTACTTTGGCGTTACTAAAATTTCCAGTATTCAATTTATAAATTGACCATGTTACATAAATCATATATTGGAGTAAAATTGTTCTGTAAAATATATGCCAAGCTGCTGCATTATTACGGATATCATCTAAAAACATCCACATAAAAGTAAACAAAAGAGCTGGCAAAAAATGATTTATTTGACTACATCGAAATTTGAATTTGTCGTGGGTAATGGACTCTATCAAAAAATAGTAAACTGGTCCTATGGCCATGAATCCAGATAATCCAATTGTTAAAAGAAAATCATGTAAGCCATCTGAAAATGCAAGAAGAATAGATTTAGATATTCGTAGAGTTAGCATGATGATAAATAGGGCAAAAATAATATTAGTTTTGCGGTTACCTTTTTTTGAGATAAGAGAATAAGTTATCAAAATAAAGCTATTCAATATGCCCAGAATACTTCCAATTAATACGATAGTTTCCATACATGTAAAAATAGAAAAAATAGCTATGCATGAATAAAGATAACTATTAGTAGTCTACTTTTTTTTATTTTCCCTTCAAAAAGTTAATGCAATTAACTAAATAATCAGTTATACACCCAAAACCAAATAAGGAAATTTTAACTTATTGTATATTAAAATTTCCTCATTTGATTACAAGAGATTAATAGGACTCTAATATCTAAGATTAATATTTATTTTTACAATTAGAGGAGTGATACTTTGAACTTTTAACCCAGAATGGCAAAGTATCTTTGTTTGCCATATAACTTGAAATGCTTGAATAAACTTGACAAAACACATATAGATAGTTTAGATTAAAGTCTTCATTAACTTCATCACAAGTTTGATGTACGTATTTGGTAATTTGCTCATCAACTTTGTCAAAACCTGGGCTTACTGTTATCGATGGAATTCCTTTTTGTGCAAATTTAATATTATCTCCCTTTTCGTATAAATAATCATATTCACTAGGATATGGAAGGCTTGTAATTTGATATTCCTCCTTAATTAATTGTGTAAGATCAACAGGGTAATTTATATATTGCATGCCACCAATTCTTATTAATGAAGTATCGTTAAAACCACCTCCATCATTATTTAATACAAAGACTATATTTTCAACTGAAATAGGGCTATGCTCAATAAAAAATTTACTTCCTAACATTCCCTCTTCTTCTCCAGTTGTAGCAAGGAATATTATAGAGCGTTTAAGCTCCACAGTAGAAAGATATTTGGCCGCATAAAGCAAGGCTGTAACCCCCATTGCATTGTCACGGGCTCCATTATAAATAGAATCAGAATTTGGCACTAATCCATCCTTCTTAATTCCTAAATGGTCATAATGCGCCATCAACAAAATATACTCTTTTTTTAAAGTAGAATCAGAACCTTCTAAATAGCCCACAACATTATTACACAAAACTGACTGAATAAGTTGATTGTTCAATTCTTTCGAGTTTTTTTCTATCCTTAACACTGCTGGTTGAAGATAGCCTTGTAAGTTTGTAAAACTTTGTAAACCCGACGCCCTAAATTGTTCTGCAATATATCTTGCAGATATTTTAGCTTCTTCAGTGCCTGGCTTTCTACCTTTTAATTCATCGGATGCCAAAAATCGAATATGAGCCATTAACTCGTTTTGGGCTTCTTTTGTATTTATTTTAGTCTCTTTTTCTTTCGCACAAGAGATTATAAACAGAACACAAATACTACACAAAAGTGATATTCTTTTATACTTTTTCATTGTTAATATATTATTTCATTTCTAAATGGCTCATGGTTTTTAAAACTACTTTAGCCACAATTTTCCCACAATCTTCTAATGATTGCTTATTTATCTGTGCAGGTATATCTAGTGGGCTATGAACTTTGTTGCCTGAAGTCCCAATAGCCGTACAAACAATTCCAGCTTGGGCAAATGACATTTCATCAGAACCCGTATTGCCAATGAATTTTACTGAGCTAAATAGTTCCTCTGCACTCTCTCTTATTATCCCATCAAGCCATAAAGGTTTATTACTAATCGATAAAATGGATATCGCTTCAGGAGCTAATATTCTCCAATTGGATTCAATTCCTTCAAAAGATCTATTTATCATATATTCCGGAAATTGATTTTTACCTATTGTGTCAGGAATACCGTGAACGCCACCCGTTGTACCAACAAATATATTTTCTGCTCCAATCTGGTCCATATTAAAAAGCAATTTGCAATTTGCAATATCATCTTTATGTGCATTTACATATGCGCGTGATCCCAAAGCACCCTTCTCTTCGCCTCCAAAGGCAACAAACTTTATATTGGTTGTTAAGTTATTCTTTTGTTGTAAAAAGTATTTGGACAATTCAATGATTGCACCAACGCCTGATGCATTATCGTCAGCACCTACACTACTCGGATAGGAATCATAATGTGCTGAGATGATTATTTCATCTTCAGTTTTATAGGGTGATGTAATCAAGCCCACTACATTTTGAGAATGGTGCTTTTTAATTCCTCCAATAATTTTACAACTTAAGTCTCGTTCTTGCTCATTGGAAATTCTTTGGTAATCGTTGGAGGAAACTACAAGAATTAATTTTGGATTTTTAAAAAATAAGCTAAAAAAACTACTGTTTTCCAAAGGGAAAGATGCAAGTTGATATTCCGATGATACCCTGCCAGTTATTCCGATGAAACCCTGCCAGTTTTTTTTATTGATTTCTGCAACA
>JAEINW010000072.1 GCA_016342715.1 Salinivirgaceae bacterium
TAAAAGGCCAAAGCTATGCATTTCCTGCTATATTTAGCAGAGTGGAATCAAATAAAACTTGCTTACCGAATTAATGGCAAAATTCCCCAATCCAATGATTTCAAGAAAAATAATAAACCCAATAAGAGTAATGGTTAAGGCAACAATTTTTCCTAAAAATTCCGCTAACAGCGGATTCTTAGTTTTTGGCTTAACCTTATGTGTTATTAGTTTTTTAAATAATCCTGATACAATTATAAACAAAATAAGAACACCAATTCCAATTGCAAATTCTGTAATATTTGCGGTGTATTTATGGTATAATTCTATGAGTTTATCCATCCAAAATATCTTAAATGATTTAAGTATTTAATTTTATCATATAATTAATCGTACGCCACCTAATTCTTCCACCTTATATGGAAAATGATCGCCCGGAGAAGCTATGAACATAAAATTAATGGGAATGTTCCATTTTGCTGATAATTCTTTTATAAGCTCAGGATCAAATACTCCCTCTTCAATAACGCCTTCAACATCAATGTCAGGGTATTCTTCGTTTATAATATTAACCACATTTTTAAAACTAGTAATAAATTCTGTTTCATCTTCTTTTGTTGGATCAACAATGTGCACAATTTTAAGGTTTTTAGTATGTTCATTTTCTCGAATATACAACATGACCATATTTAAAATTGCCAGATTATCGCGCTTGGCAAAATATACAAACTGCTGTGAATTTATGGTATTAATTAAATCATTCAGTTTTGTTGTTATATTAAAAAACCAGTTTTTAATTTTATTGAAAATATAAATGAACACTCCGAGAATGCCTCTTAATATGGCTACTCTATTTAGCATGATGGCTGTAAATATCATGGTTGGAATAAAATAACTTAAAAAGATAGATAAATTTGTTGGATCGTCAGGGTTTTCTGGTTTGATTAATAGATTACCTATTAACGCAATCAAAACGGCAATAATGGCCACAATAACGCCAAGCCATGATGCGCTTTCGGGTCGTGGAAGTTTGGCTCGTTTTACTTTCAATAAAATATTTCCAAAACCAAATAAAAACATGACTGACAAAAAGGAAATAGTATAAACTCCTGCTAACATTCCAACATTTCCTTTCGTGATAAGTAACACAGAGATAGAAAGGATTAAAAACATAATAATAATACGGAACGAAGCTCCATTTTTATTCTTTTTTAAAAAGAATTGAGGCAGAATGCGATCGAGGGTCATTCGTTCCAATAAGCCAGAGACACCAATAAAGGAGGTTAAAACAGCACCACTCAATACCAAAACAGCATCGATGGAAATTAACATAGCTAGCCATTGACCAGAGGAGAGTGACCCCATATGGGATAATAAGGTGGTGGAATAAGAGGCTTTAATTTCGGCAATGGGCACAATACTTATGGCTAAAAATGCCATAAGCGGATTAATAACACTTACTACGATCCACATATTCCGTAGTGTTTTTCTAAAAACACCAGGTTGTTGTTCTTCAACAAAATTGGCAGAACTTTCAAATCCTGAGATTCCAAGCATGGAGGCAGCAAACCCAAAGAAAATGGCCATCATTATGCTACCTTCTAAGGGATAATTCCAGTTGCTTATTAATTGCGTAAAACCATTTTTTAATAGATATATGAATATGAAAAAAGTTAATATAAGCAAAGAGAATAAGTGGAAAAAGAAGATTCCGGTTGCTACTTTGGCCGATTCACTAATGCCCATTATAGTAAGAATAGCAAATAAAACCAAAAGACCAACGGTGGATATAATTATGGGTAAGCCTTGAATAACACCGTGTAAGTAATGCATGGCTTCGTTGCCTGAAATTACGGCGGTTGCCATGTATGAGAGTATGGTTAAAGTGGCGGCTAATGAAGCGGTTGATTTATTAGTTGTATTTAAAAGGGCATTATAAGCTCCGCCATTTAAAGGTAAGGCTCCCACTACTTCGCCATAAATTTTACGAAATAAATAAAGAACAACGGCTACAATTAATAAAGTAATCCAGGCGTATTGTCCTGCAAAACCTATTGCTAGGGCTGATACATAAAGTACCGATGAACTAATATCGTTTCCGCAGATGGCAGTAGAGGATATTTCACCAAGTTTTTTTTTGTGCATAAGTTAGGTGCTGTTTATTTATTGTAACAGAACCAAAGATAGTTAATCTGCAATAAATTGCAGTCGGAAAAATTAAACAAAAAAGAAGCTGTTTTTATAGGTTGCTCTATAAAATAGAATATTTAAAGATGAAACACTTAACTATTTTTAAAAGCAAACAAAATAATAGAGGGACTATTGCTTTTTAAATCAGTTTATTTTCGATAAATTTCCTATATGAATCGTCAATTATTGAATTACTTACTTATTGTTGTAGCCCTTTTTGTGGTTGGACAACTGTTTGCACAAGAGCCTAATAAAACGAATATTCAAAGCGATTTATATACTCGATTCTTTAATTTAACAGAGCTTGATGGGTTAAGTAACAATAAAATACTTGATATAATTCAAGATGCAGAAGGTTTTATTTGGATAGCAACTACTGATGGGTTGAATAGATTTGATGGATATCGATTCAAAATTTACCGAAATGATTTAAATGATTCGCTTTCAATTTCAGATAACTTTATTACATCGCTTGAAATTGATGTGAATCACAATTTGTGGATTGGTACAAAAAATGGATTGAATAAATACAACGCTCTGGTTGATGGCTTTAATTTGTATCCGGTTCAATCGAAAGAAAGTAAAGGAATAAGCGATGGCTATATTCGAAAAATATTTTCAAATAGAAAGGACGATACGCTTTGGGTTGAAACAGGCGATGAAACCTTAAATATGATTGATAATAAGAACAGCGTTGTTACTTTTATTAAGCATAAATCGGTTGGATCAAGTTATTATAACTATCATAGTATTTTTGAAGATAGTAAAGGGCTTATTTGGTTTGGTGGTCGTGATTTAGGCCCATATAAATACAATAAAGAAACTCAGCAATTAGCATTTATTCAAGCAGCGTATAACAACCCCAAAAAGAAACGCGATAATGATATCGCCTGCATTTTTGAAGATTCAAAAGGCCATTATTGGATGAGTGCCATCGATGGGTTTTATCAATATTTTCCTGATAAAGATGAATTTGCAAAATTGTTGGCAACATCTACTTTTGATATTAGGGAAAGCTCCGATTCTAATTTATGGTTAGCTACCAGCGCAGGCTTGTACTTTTATAATGTAATGGATAAGCAATTTATTAACTATCAATTTAACCCGAGCGATAATTTGTCGATAATTAGTAATCGTTTAAATTGTTTGTTTATTGATGATAAGGAGAATCTTTGGATAGGTACCGATAATGGCATATCTATAATTGAACGAAAAAAGAATGTATTTAAGTTCTATAGAAGTTTACCTGAGGTAAAAAATAGTATTCCATCGAGTCAGGTAAGTGTTTTTTTGGAAGATTCTGACAGTAATTTATGGATTGGAACAATGGGCAGTGGGCTTGTAAAATGGAATAAAGCAACGAATACTTTTAAAAGCTACGAAAAGGAATTTGGCAATCAGAAGGTTTCCTGTTTATTTGAAGATTCGCAAAAGGATATTTGGATTGGTTTGTGGTCGGGTACTGGTTTTTATAAGTTTAATAAAAAAGAGGAATCGTTCAAAAGAAATGCCATTCATTTTAACAGCTATAAAGCCGATTGGTATAACGATTTCTATGAAGATTCTAAAGGTCGCTTATGGGTCGGTGTTTGGGGTTATCAAGGAGTTTCAGTTTACGATAGGGATTCTTCGAAATTTGAAAAATATTCCTTTCGCTTAAATGAATCGCCATCTAATTGGCCAGTTTACAAAGTACTGTCAAAAGCTAATAAAGTATGGGTTACAAGTAAGTTTAATAGCATTTACGATTTTAATAAAACCACAAAAATATTTAGCAGCATTCAGAATATAGAAAATCAAAAGATATTGCCCGAATGGAGGTATATTAATAAAAAAAGCATTACCAATTTATTTGACAAAAATGGTGTTAATGATATCATTAGAGACACTGGGAATGTAGCCTACTTTGCCACACAAAATGGACTAATTCAGTTAAAAGATCAAAAATTTCGTTTATTCAAAAATGTATTAACCCCAATTTCAACCTTATCAGATATTACTGTTACTTCAGTTTTTTATTTTGCATCGGGTAACAAAATTTATGAATACGATTGTAAATTTGATGATTCAAATTTGATTGCAACTCTGGATGCTGGAATCAAAATAAAAGCTTTGCATTCATTTAAAAGATCTTTGTGGATAGGAAGCAATAAAGGACTTTTTTCATTAGATATTCCAACAGGTAAAGTTAAACGCAGTAATTCAATACAGGTGTCAATTTCCGATATTAAAAGTGCATATAAAAATTCATTATTATTTGCCTCAGACGAGGGTTTGTTTATTTTGAATACTGAGCTTCAAGAATTGAAACACATGAATATTTCAAGTGCATTTGATAAGGGAATGCTTAGTGAATATATTACTGATATATGTTACTACGATAACAAGCAAATTGCTTATTTAGCTACCGATAAAGGTTTATTAGAATATTCTTTTAAAAAAGATGTTTTCAAAAGCGTTGAATTATTTGAAGGCATTTTTATACATGATATTTCGGCGCAAGGAACAGACACATTGTGGCTTGCAACGGAAAATGGATTAGCGAGTTATTCAATTAAAAAGAACAAAGCGAAATTTTTCTCTTCGTTTACAAAACACCAAACAACTTCACGTTTAACAAAATTTATTTTTGAAGACTCCAAAAAAAATGTGTGGATTGGGAGCACAGACAATGGATTAAGTCGTATAAATACTGAAAATTATGAGATTGACCATTTTTTAAGCAATACAGAAGACGAAAAAAACTTGTGGGGAGCAAACAGCACTTGCATTTACGAATTAAAAGATGGAAGAATTTTAATAGGAGCGAAGGGATTAAATATTTATAGCTACGAAACAAATTCCTTTAGCCATCTTGTAAAAAATGCAGAGTTTCCGACAAACGATATTTTGGGAATTACCCAAGATGATAATGCTAAGATTTGGATTTCAAGCTCTAAAGGATTGATCAAGTTAAATGCAGATCTTAGGGTTGAAAATATTTATTATACCGAATGGGGACTAGAACTTCATAATTTTACCGAAGCATTTACGAAAATTTCTACAGGAGAATTATTAATAGGAAGTAAAAACGGTTTTTACTCATGCAATCCAACAGATTTGGATGAAATTGAGACCAAATCGAAACTAAAATTTACGGGTTTATTTATTTTTGGAAAAGAGAAAAATGTTGATTTTAAAGAAAGTAAAAAGGTATTACTTAACTACGATGAGAACTTTTTCACCATCGAATTTACCGATTTTACTTATCAAAATTCAAATCCTGAATTTTTGTATAAACTAGAAGGCGTTGATAACGATTGGGTAAATTCAGGTAAATTAAACCAAGCAACTTATACAAAAATTGCCACTGGCAACTATGTGTTTAAATTAAAAAAGAAAAATCAGCCATTGATTGAGGAGCAGCGTTTGAAAATTGCCATTGTGCCTCCTTTCTGGAAACAAAATTGGTTTATTGTACTTGAAATTTTTATTGCTTTGGTAGCGCTTTATTTGCTTTACTTACAGCAAATAAACAAGTACAAAATACGTACGAAGCACTTACAGTTAGAACACACCTTACTTCGTTCGCAAATGAATCCTCACTTTATTTTGAATGCCTTGCAAGCAATTAAAAATACTATGGTAACTAATACCAGCGAAGTGGAAAATTATCTTTCGAAATTCAAGGATTTAATGCGATTGTTTTTGATAGATAACCGGCAGGCATTTATTCCGCTAAGTCAGGAATTGGAGACCCTCTCAAATTATTTGGAGTTGCAACGTTTAGGTTTTAACCATTCCTTTTATTATACTATTAATTGTGTAGAAGGAATTGATACTGAAAGCATTTTAATTCCTCCTATGATGGCACAACCTTTTATTGAGAACGCCCTTGAACATGGATTTAAAGGGATTGATTATCAAGGGGAGATTGACGTTAAATTTTATTTTCATGATACGCATATTCGAATCACAATTATCGACAATGGCGTTGGTATTAATCGGGCAAGAGCAAATAAGTTGAGTGATGATGAGGCGCATGAATCATTGGTAACGGTAATAACAAGAGATAGATTGAAGAGTTATAGCAGCCGGAAAATAAAATACGACCTTGAAATTATTGACCGAATGGAATTACTAACCAAGGAAAATGGGACACGCGTAACCTTAAGAGTACCCTTTAAAAAAGGGGTATAATTTTAAGCAATAATTCTGGAAGTTGCTTAGCGACTATTTCTGTTATAACTCAATATGTTTTTTACAATTGGCTGTATTTACAAATGAAGTTGCTTAGCAACTGGTTTGTCATCACAATAAAAGGAAAATGAAAAATAGAACGCTGATGACACGGATTTAAACGGATAATCGCTGATATAATCGGGAAGTTGCTTAGTAACTAGTTTAACATTTTTCGTTAGAAACGGGTCACTTGCTAAGCGTCTCTAAGATGCTAAGCAAGTTTATTTTTGACATCTTATTTTACTTTTTGTAAAAATTGGTGCTTTCAAATATTTTATCGGCACTTTTGGCTATAAAGCCATTGTATAATTTGCCAGTTTTATCTTCATATCTAATGGCAAATTCATAATAACAGGCTGGTATTTCATAAGTGCCTTCAGTAAATTCTATCTGAACCTTTTCGGCCATAATGCTCGATTGTTGCAACAATTCTTCTTTGGTTCCTTTAATCTCGCCACCGGAAGTATTCATTTTAAAACCTTTGTCTTTTAAATGCTGATTAACCTTTTCAATGCTATTCAGCGTTTTTAATGAATTAATACTTACCGTAAAGTGGTTTGAACAAAAGCCGTAAACATACAACCAAGCCGCATATTCCGATTCTTCACGCAGTCTATTATAAACGGTATAGGAAGGTTTTCCCCAAACATTTCCTTTAAAGATTAAGTCTTTGTTTTGATAAGTAATATTATTTATGCTGTTAATTCTCTCCTTTATTAGTTTTTGAAGTTCTTCGCTAAATTCTTCAACTAACAATTGACTGATGAAAACTTTTGGTTCCTCAGGTTTTCCAGGTACTTCGTAATGTTTGGCAAATAGCTTTTTTGCTTCAAAATTGTATTGTCCTTTTTCCACATAACCCGCTTCCAGAAATGGTTTTTCCAACACACTTATATTCATGCGTGGGTCGTTAAAAGTTCTAAAGGCAATGTGGTCGTTTAAAACGGTTTCATTTAGCTCTGTAAACGAATTGTACACTTTTTGAACTGAAGGGTTCTGATCGGTATAGTTTTTCCAAAGTTTTTCAAATAAGAGTTCTCTTGTCATAATGGTTGTAAATTTTAATTATGTGTTATAACAAGGAATTTTGAATTTTGTTGAATATTATCGCTATTCTCCCATAAAAATAGTGGATGGCTAAAATATTTTAGTAATAAAATGTTTTGGGTTTTATCATCGCTACGGTAAGGTTTGGGCCAAAGGCTATTATTTACATGGAGGGACTGTATGAATAATAAAATTATTCCTCGCTAAGTGCACAAAATGTAGAATGCTAAGAGATTGCAAAGTTTCATTATTTTTCTTTGTGCCTTTTTGTGAGGTACTTGTTGATTCTTAGTGGTTTAATTTTTTTTACCACAAAGAACACAAAGCTGTTTTCACAAAGTAACGCAAAGCTTCGTATTCTGTGATCCAGAAGCCAAAACGGGTTTTCAACACGCTAATATTCATAAGTGAGTTAATGGCAATGTGATGGTTTAAAACGGTTTCATTTAGCTCTGTTAATGAATGGTAAACTTCTTGAACTGAAGGGTTCTGAACGGTATAGTTTTTCCAAAGTTTTTCAAATAAGAGTTCTCTTGTCGTAGTGTTAGTTAATTTTCATTATGTGCCATAATACGCAATATAGCAAAAAGCGGTGAAGTGCTTAAGAGGAGAGGGCTTAACCCGTTTTAACTTTATCTTGGTTTGATAATAAATTACTCGCAATTCGCTTCATGCCATTTTGCTACCATTGGTGCTAATTAAAAATAAAATGAAAAATTATGTTGAATTTCCAATATCAAATACTATATCTGCTGTTGCTCTACTTAACACATCGGAGCTAAACTTGATTGGAATACTTCTTTTATTTGCTGCCCTCACATTAATATTATCATAGTCCACAGCTTTTAATAGGTTGCATAAAATTTCAGGAAACAATCGGGTAACTAATATCTTTTTTAACGTTGATTTAATTATTGAGTTAGTTTCACTCCTACAACTTTATTCCCTTCAACTTTTGGAGCAATTATAGCATTATCGAGTTTTGAATATACAGGGGAACCATAAGTTCCTTCAATATTTTCGCCATTTACACAAAGTCGCCATATATATTCTCGGCCCATTTCAATATGATTATCATAAGTTAAACCTGTAATATCGTCATGATACAAAAAGGCATACTGTCCATCGGAAGATACAGCTAAGGTTTCCGGATCGATATAAGGCCAGCTTTTATCCAATTTAACCCCATTAATATAAATATTAGAATAGCTATTCTTTGAATCTCTTACCACACTAAACAATTTTTGAGCCTGAGTTTCGTAATAATGATAACTGCCAACTGAAGTAAATGCCATCTTATATTCTTTTCCTCCAACTATAACACAATTTTCATATACAAGGTCGGGAAATTCTCCTTTTTTTGTTTGGCCATAAAGCAACACACTTTTATCACTTGTGTTGGTTGTGTAGGAACAAGTTTCATAATTTGAAATTAGCACCTCCCCTTTAAAATTAGCTATAATAGGCTTTTTATTGTCCATTGTAGTAAAATGCAAGTACTTTTCTCCATTGGGAATAATGTCTAAGGAACGGAATTTCAAATCTTTAAATTGAGGATACTTAGCGATAACCTCATCTCCATCTGAAACTATTATGGGCACATTATTTTTATCATATGCAGGGTAATAAAATCGATCAAATTCATTTACTTTATATTGAGGAGCATTAGGTCCGATATGACCAATATAATCAACCCATTCCTGAGTTTGCAAAATATATTCTTTAGAATATAAAAAGCTACTGTTTTTATCACGAAGCTTTTTTATTGGAAATATAATCTTTGTAGCAGAGGCGTAAATAGTGTTCACTGATAAGTTCTTCATCAATTCCTTTACTTTTCCATCTGCCGAAATAAAAGGAGTATCATTTTTACTTGCATAGTAATACACCTTACTAGTACCTGGAACAAACCCACATTCATGAACAAAATCCATATTTATTGATATTTGTTTATGATTCAAATAGACATAACTATTCTTTTCAGCATCCTTTATTACATATAAAATATCATTATTATCAGAATAAATTAGTTTCTCAACGTCAAACCAACCCGCTGAAATCTTTTTTCCATTTTCGTAAATGGAATAATCATTTGCTTTGGTTGAAACAGCATAACATGATTTTGATCCATCAGAAGATATTGCATATTCAGGTCGAAACTTTGGGTAAAAATAAACGGGTGCTTCCTGGTTAAAAATAACAGGATGGTATAAATCGTTACGCCTTCCAACAAAAGAGACATGTTTGCCATCAGGGCTAACCTGCAGCTTTGGTGCAAAGTATATTACGCCGCCTTGATCGAAATGCTGAACTAGATCATAGCTTCCATAAGTTTTCCCATTAAATACCAACCAGGAATCGTGACAATATTCCTCACTCTTCTTATTCATATCCTTCAATTCGCCATAGCTATAATCCGCCTTAAACCAATTTTTATTTGGATTATATTTCCGTACTCTGATTAAAGAATAATTAATTATGCCCTTATCATTCAAATTGATTTTTGCATAATCTAAACTTTTATCTGAACCTAAGTTAGCAAGGGTTATTCCTACTACTCCAGAACCATTACTTGTATGCTTTAAATCTGGTGAATAGGCGTTCGCCCCGACATTAGGCACAAAACACCATTGCACTGCAGTTGCATCATGGTCATCCCATAAATGAACATTGGTTCCATTCTGCCAGCGCTGTCCGTTTAAACAAAGTATTTTACCTTGTTTGCCGTAAATTTTCCATCGTCCATCGCCCAAATGATGAAAACGAAATTTTTGAGCAATGGAAGGATTATTCTCCCAAACATGAATATTTGTACCATTGTCGTTTCCACCACCACTAATATCAATTCGTCCGCTTCCATTTGTATAATCGGGTACTATATAATACCAGTTATATTGCCCGTCATTTTCAGCAAATACAAAATGGTACTTGCGATCGGCTTGTTGGTCAGAAAGTTCCCAAACTTGCAAATTTTGCCCATTGCTAAAACGCAAATTAACATCAGGAATATCCCAGCATCCATTCAATGAATTACCATACGACAATGCCGATTGAATAAAAAATGATTGATTGGTTGGCACTTCTTGCGATTGCAAGGAAAAAACGAAAAGCAATAAAAAAATGGATAGACTGAACGAAAAACTCTTCACAATTGTAAATTTAAAAGATTTATTGTTTAATGCAATTATAAACAATATTTAATTGAAATCATTACAAATCACTATTAACAATCCCCGGCTGCTGCACAATTACCTTTGATGAGCTACTTCGTTTAGTTGCATCGTGTGGTTTCTATTTAATTTTTAGCACATCGTAGGGTAGAGTTGTAGTGAGTTGGCAGTTATAGTGCCACCACCCAATGTTTCAATATTTTTCTTTGTACTTTTTTGTGAGGTACTTGGTGATTCATTGGGGTTCAATTTTTATTCTGTATGTAAGGTTGCTGTTTCTAATATATCTAAAGTAATATTCATATAAATTGAATTAATATTTGCGAGCAGAATTTATTTGACTCACATAAGCATTTAAAATTTACATGAAGAAGTAATTTATTTTGTTAAATTCGTGACTTAATCAAATAGATTATATTTTTTAAAATAAACAAATTTAATATTATGTATAGTTACATTAAAAAATTATCACTAGTATTTATATTACAATTTTTAGTGCTAATTGTGGTTGCGAATACTATAAGTTTAAGCCAAGCAAAAAGCATTGCTTACAAAAAATGTATATGCGACAATAAAACAGAATACAATATTATAAGCTCTTCAATAATTAATAATGAAAAAACAGCTGCTCTTTTTTATAGATTTGACTTAAAACCAGAGGGATATATTATAGTATCGGCGAATGATAATTTACCACCAATAATAGCTTATTCATATACAAATATTATTGATAATGAAGGAAGATTAGAAGATGTAATAAAGGTTGATTTAGAATGTAGGCTAAATAATTTGTCTAAATTAAATGAATCGTTAATTCAAAAACGACAATTGGAATGGAAAAAATATCTTTCAAATTCAAAACAAAGTACGATTAAAGACAAATCTCAGCAATGGCCAGCAGAAGGAACCACCACCACTGGAGGATGGTTGAAAACTAATTGGCATCAGGATTCACCTTACAATCAGATGTGCCCCGTAGATCCAACCACTGGAATAAGAAGTGTGTCGGGCTGTCCTTCAACAGTCATGGGGCAAATACTTAATTATCATAAAACTACAAATGAGGTAAATTTTGATGATAGCGATAAATATTATCACAATTATGCTGGACAATATTGGATAGATACGGACTTTAATGAATATGGATTTCCATCGTTTATACAACTTAATAAATATTTAGATACGCTTAATTTACATTATTCCAATAATATAGAATTAACAAATAACGATAAGGCAGCCTTAACTTTTGCTTGTGGAGTTGCTGCCACACAAGTATATTCTTCGAATGTTTCTGGTACTTTTAGTGTAAGTCAGGCATATGAGGCCTATCAGAAGTTTAATTTCGATACTGCAGCCTTGCTTCAAGGAGCAGATACAAGCTTATTTACCAGATTAAAACAAAACATGAAAGATTCACTCCCTGCTCATTTGGCTATAGTTAATTCGGCCTGGAATAGTGGTCATAATGTTGTGGTTGATGGTTATAACACAGAAAATTATTATCATTTAAATTTTGGATGGGGAGGTCAAAGTAACGGATGGTATCTTCTTCCCGAAGAATTGCCCTACGAATTAACAGTTATTGAAGGACTTATTGTTGATATTATTAAAAACAATTTGCTTTCTGTTAATGAAAATGAAAAAACTCCTTCATCATTTATGATATATCCAAATCCTACAAATGGAATTTTTACAATAGAAGCGGAAGCTAACAATACGAGTATTCTAGAAATTTATAATTTGTATGGAGCTGCAATTTATAAGAAAATAATTTTGGATCATACTGAAACAATAGATTTATCGGACTTGAAAAAAGGCACATACCTACTTAAAATTGAATGTAATAATATCATTGAAACAAAAAAAATAATTATTCAATAGCTAGGTGATTGAATTTAATTCCTAGAAATTTAAGAAATAAAAACGGTGAAATGCTTAAGAGGAGCGGTTTTAGTTTGTTCACTTGCTAAGCATCTTTGCGATGCTAAGCAAGTGGACAAGCTTATAAATTGTTTAAAATATCGGCAAGTGTAATTATTCCTTTTTCAATTTGATCTTCATTGGTATGTGCTATAGAAATACGAAAGGTTACACTATCGGTAGGATTCAAATAGAAATTTGAACCTGGAGTAACCAGAATTTTATTTTCTTTTAGTTTTTTAACGAGTTCAGCTTCCGATATTTTACAATCAATTAATTCAAACCAAAAAGTGTATCCGCCATTTCCTAAATTGTATAAAATACCGGGTTTGTTTATATAGGCTTTTATTAATTTTGTGGCAACGGTCATTCGCTTGCGATAGGTTCGGTGCATTTTATTTAAATGGTTAACCAAATAGCCCGATTCGCAATAGTGGTGCAGTGCTGCTTGAAGCAAATGGTTATCGGTAATTTGTGTGGCACGCTTTAATACTTTTAAATATTCAATGGCCTTTATATTTGCCGATATCCAGCCAATTCTTAAACCCGGAAACAGAATTTTTGAATAGGTTCCTAAATAAACCACCATTCCTTTCGAATCCATTGATTTTAGTGGCGGAACCGCTTTGCCAAAGTATTTTAAGTCTTCTTCAAATCCATCCTCAATAATTGGAACTTCGTATTTATTACAAATTTTAATAAGTTGTTCTCTGTGCGATGCCGGACTAGTAATACTATAGGGATTATGAAAATTCGGCATGGTATAGATAAAAGAAATATCTTTGTTTTTGAGTTTCGACTCCAATTTTTCTAAATCAATGCCATCCTGAGTAACAGGAATAGCAATTAAATTTAAGTTGTAAAGTTTAAAAAGATCAATAGCTGAACTGTAACTGGGTTCTTCAATAATTATGTAGCTACCGGGTTTGTAAAGTAAATTTATTAAAAGTTCCAAGGAATTTTGTACCCCATTGGTAAGTATTATTTCGTCTGGAGAAGTATTAATTCCGTGAATTTTCATTTGCTTGGCCAGATACTCTCTAAGCGGCAAGTAGCCATCAATGCCATTGTAATTTAATAAGTCGCTTCCATATTTATTTAACACATGGTTTAAACTTTTTCGTAAATCATTTGCAGGAATTAAACTTGGATCTGGACTTACCGGCAAAAAGTTAATAAATTCGGGGCCATAATTTGATTTAAAGGCATTAATCTCTTTGCTTACGGAATGAATGTGCTTGTTCACTTTTAAATCCCAATCAAAAAGATCTTCAGTAGTTGAAATGGTATTTTGATTCAATTTGCTTCGTTGCCTAACCGTAGAGTACGATCCAGGTTTGCTTTCGATGTAACCAGCGGCCCAAAGTTCTTCGTAGGCTTTGTAAACCGTACTTCGGTGCACATCCAATTGTTCCGAAAGCTTTCTGCTCGATGGTAATTTGTCTCCTTCAGATAATATTCCCGTATCAATGAGATTTTTAATTTCTTCACAGATTTGAATAAACATTGGAGTACCTAATTCTTCATTAATGTTAATTGCAAGCATCATATAAATTGAATTTTATACTACAAATCTAAAATAGAATTAGTATGCTTGCAACATCCAATGTTATTTAATTTTCACTAGGCCAATTATTCTGGTTATATAAAAATTCCCAATTTTTTAGGTTTAAATATTATTTAAAACCAGTTTAGTATTTTCTTTGGCGTTCTTTCAGAATCATTTCTTCCTCATTTTCAAGCTTTGTGCTTTTTAAATTATTTGAGTTTATTTTTTTCCATTGATATTCATTTATATTTTCCCATAAAACTCCGGGTTGAATAAATCTGTTTTTTATAAAATCCGGGTAACCTGAGTAATTATCATATTCATATAATGTAATGGAAGGTTTATAAGAATGATCTAAATTTATTTCAAATGAATCCACAAGAAATTGGGGAATTTCAGGTGCTGAAAAATTTATATCAGTTTGAAATGAATTGTAAACAGAATATCTAATCATAGAATTATTATTTTCAAAATTCCAATTTAATTCACAATAATCGGCATTTCCGGTGGTGCTTGCAGTAAAACTTTGAACAGCTGTATTTTGGACTTGGATGTCTGCATCTATCTGTTTAAAAGAAGTTGGAATATTTCCATTTCTTTTTACATAATATTCATAGCCTAAATCGCTTAGAGAGCTCAAATAGGTCCAATAATCAGAAAATAAATCTTTGGGATAGTATGCTTTTTCTTTTTTTGTATGCAGGCCATGTTGATCATAAACTTTATAATATTCGTGATATTCAGTAGTGGGATCATCCGCCGTTTCTATTCTTATGTAATTACTGCTGTCGTTTGGAAATGAGATGGTCATTTCATCCATTTGTTTGAAATCTTCGGCCTTTAAATAGTAGGATGCATTTAATTTCACATTATCAATCCATTTGTAAATTGGAATTTCATTGCCATTAAAAAGTACTATGTATAAATGATCCAGATCAAAAAATTGATCAATTTGGAAAATGTTTTCGTCTATATTATGAGAATTTTCATTAGAGTAACTGTAATTTTTGTTGTTAATGGTATATAAAGGAAGATAACTTCCGAAAGGGCCAGATTCAAGTAAATCTTTATCAAATTCAATGGTTTCCGTTCCAATAGGTTCTATACCTGCATGTGTATCTGTTAAATGATAATAATTCCAATTGCAGGGTTCCACTTCAGTATAACAATAAATACTTCCCTCATTTACCCATACATTACCTGATATAAATTGAACCGTATACTTTTCAAAACCTGTGTGTTCTGGTAAATCAATTCGGTATGTAGCGTTTTCATTAATTGCCTGGGAATTAATAATTTTACCATCCGCTGAATTTATAATTATCCAGAATTGGCTGTTTGAATAGGAATTACGATTAACAATAAAATCAAAGTAGTTTTGAGTGGGTTGATTGGGTTCACGTTCATCTTTATTACAGCTAAGCAATAGTAATATAACAAGGAATGGAATAATATTTAAAAAATAGTTTTTCATGTTTATAGCTTTGTTGTTTTTTATTTTGAAATAATAGATAATAACTTTTAAGTTATTTATAAATAAAAGTATTTAAGTTGCGTTAAATTATTTTAATATTTACGTTGGCGTTCTTTCAGAATCATATCTTCTTCATTTTCAATTTTTGTACTTTTAAAATCTGTAAAGTGAATTTCTTTTCTTTGATATTCTATTACTTTTTCCATTAAAATCTCGGGTTGAATAAACCAGGTTTTAATATAATCGTCGTAACCAGAATAGCTGTCAACTTCATAAAAAATGAATTTGTAGAAGTTTAAATTATCTAAATCGATTTGAAGAGAATCCATCAAGTTTTCAGGTATTTGAGGGGCTTTAAAGTGGGTAATGGAATTTAATGAGCTATTTAAATTATAAGAGAATGTTTTGCTTTGGTTATAACCATAACCCCCTGATAAGCTACAATAATCAACCATACCTTCAGTACTAGCTGTAAAATTCAGCACCGAATTATCTTCAACGCTTATGGTTGCATCTATTTGTTTAAAGGTGTTTGGAATACTACCTCTTCTTTTTATGTGAAATTCTGTAGCTGATTCTCCATAGATTCTCATATAAGTATAGCATCCATCAAATACACCTTTTGGGTAGTATACTTGCACATTATTAGAATCGAGAATAATTCCTCTAGGTGTAAAGTTATAATATTCTAAAGCATCTGTGTTTGGGTCATCTTCGGATTCAATATAGGTTTTTGAATTAGAGGTGGTAGGAAATGATATGATATGTTCTGTCATTTCTGTTAGGTCCTCTTCATCAACATATAGTGATGCATTTAACTCAATATTATCAAACCATTTGTATAGTGGTATTCCATCGTCACCGCTAAATAATAAGAGCATGTTGTCAGGGTTGTAATATTGTTCCATTTGAAAGGTAGTGTCATTTATTTCTGTAAGCTGTTCTGTATATTTATTTCTCATATAATATAAAGAAAGGAAACTACCAGTGAAGGGATTTGAACCAGTAAGAAGATTTTCATCAAATCTAATAGTTTCAGTGCCAATTGGTTCTAGTGCAGTCTGATTTGAATTCTCATTTCCATTCAGTTGCCAGTTATTTGGTTTAAGATCGATAAAACATTCTAAACTAACATTTTCTTCATTCCATACATCGCTTACCCAATCTTCATCAGCAAACCAATCTCCTTGAGTTATTATTTGAACCGTATAATTTTTATCAAGCGTGTAATCTTCTAAATCAATTCTATAGCTTTCATTATTGAAAACTTCAATACTTTTTATTATTTCACCATTATCGGAATTTAAAATAATCCATTTCCGTTCTTGGTTAGAGATGAAATTATCATTTGTTGTTAATTTAAAATAGTCTTGAGTGGGTTCACGTTCGTCTTTATTGCAGCTAAACGATAGTAATATTACAAGGAATGGAATAATTAAAAAATAGTTTTTCATTTAAATTATTGTTAATAGGGTTGATTTATTTAGTGTGTGAATGTATATATTTTATCACTATTAACCGACTAAAATTTTCCTAAAAATATTTTTACGTGAAATATCAATGTAGAACGAAGTTAACTCATTGAGATTTGAATATTTTTATTTTTTGGATGAAACAATGGTAAATTTTAAAAGCATAACAATGAACAAAAAAAATGACCCTTATTTGATAAAAAGCCTGTAATAAATTGATAAAATGATAAATGCAAAATATTTTATATTTTAGTCAGTCAGTAATGATATTTTATATTAAACCTCAAAGTGCACTTTTGTGAGTATAAGAGACTTGTTATATTTAAAATATTTGTATTCAAATTCATCAAATTCTTATTGACGCTTACTTTAAAAGTATTTGGGAAGTCGCATCTGTAAAAGGAATGTTTCTAAGAATAAAAAAAATATTGCGAATTATTTTAAAATCTAAATGAAAGATTCTTCCTTTGAGGTCGATGAATAAACCCATAATTAATATAGGAATTCTAGCTCATGTTGATGCCGGAAAAACAACCCTAACAGAAAATCTATTATATAAAACTGGAGCCATTCGTTCGAAGGGGAGTGTGGATTCAGGTTCTGCAGTTACCGATAATTTGGAAATTGAAAGAAAGCGTGGAATATCTATTCGTTCAGCAGCCACTAGTTTTGAGTGGGAGGGTATTCAATTCAATTTAATTGATACACCTGGCCATGCCGATTTTTCGGCAGAAGTTGAGCGTTGCTTAGCTGTTTTAGATGTTGCAATTTTGGTTGTCTCGGCGGTTGAAGGAGTTCAAGGACATACCTATTCACTTTGGGATGCTTTACAAAGCATGAATATTCCAACTTTAGTGGTTGTAAATAAATTGGATAGGCAAGGAGCAGATTATTTAAATGTGTTGGAAGAGTTGCAGGCTGAATTGCAAATGAAAATATTTCCACTGCAAGCTTCTGAAAATGATGGATTAAAAGATGCTGCTTTTGTTAATATTTGGGAACATGAAGCTGATTCTGAAATAAAGAATATAGCCTTGGAAAATCTTTCAGATTTGGATGAAGACATTCTGGAAAAGTATTTGGAAGGAGAAAGCTTGGCATTGGAGGATTTGAAGGAAAAAATACGAAAATATTCCAAGACAGGAAATCTTGTTCCAGTACTAGGTGCCATTGCGAAAGAAGATATCGGAACTGAGGAAATTCTTAAAACTTTAAGAGATTATTATCCATCAAAAGAATATGGAAACAATACAGAAACATCAGCTTTAGTTTTTAAAATTGAGCATGATAAGACTCTAGGTAGATTAGCTCATATAAAAGTGTTTGGAGGAACTTTGAAAAGTAGAGATGTAATAACAAACGTTACTCAACAAACAGAAGAAAAAGTTGCTCAACTTAAAAAGGTTTTTGCACATAAATTGGAAAGTATTCAAGAATTACTAGCTGGTGATGTTGGAGTTATAAGTGGTTTGTCAAATGTTATGGCGGGCGATATTTTAGGGAATGCAGAATTGGTACCTAAACAAAGCATCATTCAGCATCCGGTTTTAACGGTGCAAGTTAGGGCTGTTAAAGAGGAGCAATATGCGGCTTTAGCAGAGGCTTTATCTATATTAAATGCAGAAGATCCTACCATGGATTTCACATGGTATAAAGAGGATAAAGAATTGCATTTGAAGCTCATGGGAGCCATTCAGTTTGAGATTATAAAAGCAATTATTATGGAACGCTTTGGCATAGATACTGAATTTTCTGATCCTACGGTTATTTATAAAGAAACACCAAGTACAAAAGCTGAAGGTTTTGTTCGCTATTGGATGCCAAAACCCTGTTGGGCTATTTGTACTTTTGAGATAGAACCGGGCGAACTCAATTCGGGTTTGGTTTATGAATCGAAAGTTAGTGTGGATAAAATAGCGCGAAAATATCAAAATGAGATTGAGCAAACCATTCCAAAAGCTTTGCAGCAAGGAATAAAAGGGTGGGAGGTAAGCGACCTGAAAATTACTTTAATTGATGGCGAAGATCATCAGGTGCATTCAAATCCGGGTGATTTTATTTTGGCAACACCCATGGGAATAATGAATGGACTAAAAAATACTGATACCTCGTTGCTTGAACCTTTTTTCTATTTTGAAATAAAAGCTTCGGAAGAATTGCTGGGTGCCATTGCCAGCGATTTAACTAACCGACGTGCGGTTTTTGCAAATCCTGAGTTTGCTAATGGTAAATTCATTTTAAAAGGAAAAACACCAATAGCCACCTCGTTGAATTTGAGCACAAGATTGCACTCAATAACTGGCGGAAAAGGAAAAATAAAATTGAGTTTTGGAGGCTATCAAAAATGTAGCGATGAACAAGGTGTGATAAGAGAATTTAAGGGTGTTAATCCACTCGATGAAAGCCAATGGATATTGCACAAAAGAGGAGCTTTTAAAGCGGATGAGAGGAAGTTTTAAAAATGCTCGCAAAGGCGCAAAGGCGCAAAGGAAAATTGAATTCCACAATGTGGGTTCATGTTCCCAGCAGCTTGCTTCGAGAAAACAAAAGTTCTAGTATTTTGATAGCTCGTATGTTAGAAAGGTAGTTAATTTAAAAAAAACACCAACTCTTGGGATTGTTTGAGTTGGCGTTTTATATTTAGAATTAGTAAGGGATTCTTTGTTACAGATTCAACTATTTACCCCTTGCTTAGCAAGTTCAGCAGTTTATAGCTTGGTCTCCTTTTTCTTAGCATCTCTAAAAAGGCTAAGAAAGTTCAACTCTCAACCACTTCATGAGGTTGTCTAAAAAGGTTTACTCCTATCTAAAAAACTTACAATTTGAAAGTTAAGAAAAAAATAGAACGATGACGGGGTGCTTATAAAGCGGATGAAAGGAAGTTTTAAAAATGCTCGCAAAGGCGCAAAGGCGCAAAGGAAAATTGAATTCCACAATGTGGGTTCATGTTCCCAGCAGCTTGCTTCGAGAAAACAAAAGTTCTAGTATTTTGATAGCTCGTATGTTAGAAAGGTAGTTAATTTAAAAAAACACCAACTCTTGGGATTGTTTGAGTTGGCGTTTTATATTTAGAATTAGTAAGGGATTACGATTCTTGAGCCGATAAATATTCGATAAACAATATTTTATTTTGCCAATCGGTTAACACGTTTAGCGATGATATTAGCTTTAATTGCGTTAAAATTGGCTTTTCGTTTTCATCAATTGAAATTCTATACATATCAATTTCGTTTAATAATCGGTTTATGGTATTGTCTGATTTCAAATGAGATGCCTTGGATTTAAAAACCTCGAAATTTTGGTTGAATTTATTTAAGCCTGCATATTCATATATCTGAATGCTTAAGTTTTTATCTTTTCCTGATATTTTAAAATAATTAATATTTTCATCGGAAGTAACTAATTGTATGTTATCCTTATCGGCTAAAACTATTAATTGTATTTTAATTTCATCAATTTCATGAACCAATTCTTGTGCTTGTAAATGGAAATCTGATTGTTTATCAGCCGAAGCTAAAAAGGCATTTGTTTTCGATATTTCATGTGAAGCGTGTGAAAATGCTGTTATTACATTTTTACTTGTGTTTAATGCTAAAAATGAAGAGAACACGCATAAATAAACCATAAATATAACAACCCCAAAAAAGTTCAAATCAGTTTTAAGTTTTCGCTTATTGTGATAATAAATGTATGTGGGCAGAAAAAGGACAAAAGGCAGAGGTATTCCTAATAGTAATAAAGTATTAGCTCCGGGTAAATGCAAGATTTTAAAATGCATTCCAATAAAATCAATAAAAAATGATATAAATGCAGTTAGGAAAACAAATTTTAATAATTTGTCGTTGGTTGTTTTAAGTAAGTTAAAATACGCCAAGGGTAAAAAAACAAATGATAGGAGTCCAAATCCAAGGGTTATTAATATAGCTGCTCCCGCCAAATGAGAGGCTTTAAAGATGGTTGCAATTAGAATTATTGCAATGCTTATCATGGCAATAATATATGTGAACTTTTTCATGATTATTCAGGTTTTGGGTTATTAACTAATGCGGTAAGCAGATTGTTTTCAGTCAATCGGATGTTGTATTGCCAAAGCGATAAAAGACTTAAGGTGGCAATAGATGGTTTTTGGTAAAAATGATAGTTTTCCCAGCTTTGATCTAAGCCCTTATCTGATTGTATATTATCGGTATCAAATAATGTAGGTTTTGAATAGCTGTTTATAGAATCGTTAGTAATATCATAATATAAATTATTGAATTTATCTATCTCCGTTTTTAATTTTTGAAGTGGAGTATTATGGTTTTGCTCCGATAATAAAAAATTTGTTACGGCATTTTTACTTACTAATGGTTTATTTGATTTTATGAGCTCAATCGCCATTTCTCTATTAATATTGTTATGATGCTGTATAATTGTAATTTTAAGTTCTTCTATTTCAATGAAAAGAATAGTTGCTTGATTGATAAAGTTCTGTAATGCTTCATCTTTTTTAGAGGGTTCAATTTTTTGATTATTTAATTCGAGAGAAATTGCGTTTTGCCGATACGATTTTTCAAATACGCCAAATTCCATTAAAACACTATAATTCTGAGAAATGGCCAGCAAAAATGAAAGCACAATAAAATATGTAAGAGCAATAATTCCAAAAATAAAATCGACACGCATTTTATCTGATTTTCTTATTTCCTTATAATAGAATAATGGAATAAAAACCATTATAAGTAAAACACTGCCAAAAATTTTCAAAATATTTGCCCCAGGCCAATGTTGCATTTTAAAAATGAAACCGAATAAAAACACCATGAGCGAAATAAGACCGGTTAAAAATACAGATCGGTTAATACTTAATTTTTTGACTCTTAGTATAATAATCATTGGAATTAATAAAAATGAAATTAGTATGATTCCAAAAAAGATTAGTAAATCTCCCTCAGGCCAATGCATAATTTTAAATAGAACTCCTGTCATAAATGCAGCTCCTCCAATAAATGCCGTAAGGTAAAGTAGCCCTTGTTTTTTCTGATTTACTTCTTTATACATTACATAAAGGAGTGTTGGGAAAAACACCAGAGTGGTAAAAAAGAAACTTATGGCGAGCATTGGAGCTGCTCCAGGCCAGTGAAAGATTTTAAACAAGGCTCCAAATGCCATCAGGGACATGGCGAGTACGCCAATCATTTTCATCGATTTTTTCATAATTCTGTAATTTTTATCAATTAACATTAAGGTATCCTGTTGGATTTGCCGTAACCCCTTAATGCCAAATTCCTCTTTTACCTTGCTGTATGCCTGGTTAAAAGAAATTCCTTGACTCATGTGCGATTCAATGTCACAACAAATGTGATCAATTAAATCGTAGCTTAAATGTGAATAATTAATCCCTTCATTTTCCACATCGGAGCTTATTAAGCCTACTTGTTCTTCGTTTAGCCTAAACATGATTCAAAACCAAGTTGGGGGTTCAACAGAATTTTTAATGTTTGCACAAATTCTTCAAGCTCCTTTATTCGTTCCATGGCGCTTGCGTTTCCTTTTTCGGTGAGTTTATAGTAAATCCTATTTCTATTATTTACTACTTCCGCTTCGGTAACCACAGCTGTAAATATTAATTAAGGACTATACCACATTTCAATCGAAAAGTGTACCACTTATTAACAAAATGAATGATTAA
>JAEINW010000073.1 GCA_016342715.1 Salinivirgaceae bacterium
GAAATACAAAGAATTAATTAAAGTTTATACAGATGAAATTATCTACATGCATCGCAACAATTTAACATTAAATATTTAGGTGGTTTTATTTAAATCCCCAACTTTTTAATGTGATCCTTGAAACTTGTTTTATAACATGGAGCGCCTACCCTTATTTGATAAGTATTTTATTTCTTATATATTTATGGCTTTATTAAACAATAAACCATTATATCGTAATTATTTAAAAAATAAATCATGAAACTAAAATCAATTATTTTAACCCTTGTGTTGGCATTTTTTTCAACTACGGTTATAAATGCTCAAAATTGCAAATATGACCATGATAAAACCGATGAATTTTCTGGTAAAATAGAACGTCGAATTTTTGAGAAATATAATTTTTTTTTCAAGTTTGCATTTTATCGTTTGGGCAGTGATTTCCGGTTAGAATCATATGTGAATATTCCTGGAGATCAAGCGTTTTTAATCCCTGAAGGCAGTAGATTAAACCTTAAGTTGGGTGATGGAAGCATTATGGAATTAACTTCAATAAAAAATGCCACTCCGCAATCATTTGTCGCTTCTAATCAAATATACTCAGGTTTTGCAATGACATACCCTATTACAAAAGAACAATTAAAACAAATTAGTGGAGTAGGTATAAAATTTATTAGAACCTATTTGAAAGATGATTCATATTATGATATGGATATTAAGAAGAAAAAGATAATTAAGCTAAAGGAACATGCAAGCTGTATTTTAGCTGATTAATATGCTTAGGCTATATTAGGGGTGTCTAAAAAGGTTTTTCTCTTCACACAAAAAAGATTTAATGTAAAACCTTCGCATACCAAGTGCTTGATTTTCGTTCTTTTTCAGGGGAGTCTCCTTTTTGGACTCCCTCATTTTTAAAATATCTTTTGAACTAAATTTTTGCAGAAATACTAAAAAAGGAAGCTTCAGCATCCACATCATAAAACTTTGAAGTAAAGCGCTCCGATAATAATCCTCCGATATCTAAAAATCCTTTACCAGAATCTTCAAAATTCAATTTATCGGTATGCATTAATCTATGCATGTAAAAATCTTTCAATTCATCTTGATTCATAGTTGCAACTCTATCCATGAACCTTTTAAACCCGCGTACTTTTCTTTTATCAATATAGTTTCCAGCACAAATCCGATATGAATTATCCTTTTTTGAAATAAGGAAAATACCTTCCTTTCTATTCCTATATTTTAACCCATGGTGATGCATGTTTTTTATCAGCTCAACTAAAACATTGTAAACTTGGGCTACCAAATTAGAATCTCCTTCGTTTAAACTTATATTTTTTTCAATTATTTTAAGCATTGGTGACACCGAATCCGTTGAAAAATCACTTTTTTGAACCATCAAAATATTTCTGTCAACCATAATTTTATGCAAATGAATTCCCAGATCAATTCCAATATTAATTTCTTCCGACTTAATATTTTTAGAGTCAGAATCCATGATAACCAAATTGTAAAACATCGATTGTGTATCTGAATGTTTAAGAAATTGATATTCCAACTTGTGTCCCGATTTTCTTGCCATATCAATCAATCCTACACCAGCTCCACCCTTGGCTGACAATTCGCCCTGAGTAATTACTTTTTTATAAAGATCTTTTAATTGATGGTTATTTAAAGAGTTTAACTCATCAAATTGCAGCTTAAGTTGTTCAACTTTATCGTTATCAATTAAGTTTCCTGCTATAATATTATATTGTTTATTTCTGTTTTGAGTCATAAAAAAACCAGGCAAACGTTCATCGTTTTCTCCTTGTTCTTTGTGACCTCCATGCCGTATGATATTCTGAAATAATTCGGTAGTTAAAAATGAAAAACGATTTTGAATTGGGATGATCTCGCCTCTTTGCGCAAGGTTAATTCTAGATATATTAATAATCTTGGCGGTTATGGTATCGATAAAATTCCCATTATACAATAAACAGTAATTATCGTCTTTAAGAAGCTCAAAAAATATTTTTACATCATCGATATTCATATCCCATTTCAACAATTCGTATAACTAAAACTGAATAATAGCTATTTTATTCCTTTTCCCTATTAAGCAATCCGAAATAAAGGTATTAATATTTAGCGAATATTTTATGACCCTAAATACGAAAAACAATTATTAACGGACATATGGCATGTTAAAAACATACATTCTAATTATTATTCTTTTATAATTTCATACTCATTTTCATCATACTTTATATATTGTTGCAATAATATGCAAGAATTAAATTAACTTAAAAGTTGAAACTTTTAATAAAATATTAGTATGGCAACTAATGGTAAAAATACAGGAAATAAACATGTAAGTCTCAACTTAAATATTCGTGGCATCTCGCAATCTCCAACGCTTGCCATTAACGAGTTGAGTAAAAAACTTGCTGCAAAAGGTACTACTATTTATCCTATGGGACTTGGGCAATCGCCATTTCCTGTTCCATCTTCAGTTGTTGAAGAACTAAAAGCACATGCTCACGAAAAAGACTATTTGAATGTAAAAGGCTTAGAAGCTTTACGACAAGCGGTGGCCTATTTTCACAAACAAAAAAATAAGGTTGATATTAAAGCAAACCATGTGTTAATTGGTCCTGGCTCAAAAGAACTTATGTTTATTCTGCAAATGGTATATTATGGTGAATTAATTTTACCAACCCCATGCTGGGTTTCGTATGTGCCTCAAGCAAAAATAATTGGTCGCAACATAAAACTCATACACACCTCACAAGAAAACAAATGGCGAATAACGCACAAACAGTTAAGCGATTTTTTGTTAAAAGAAAACGACACCTATAAACCCCGTTTATTAATTCTAAATTATCCGTCAAATCCTGATGGGGGCACCTATTCTGGAAATGAATTAAAAAAAATTGCCCAGGTTGCACGAAAACATGAACTCATTATTCTATCCGATGAAATATATAGTGAGCTTCACTATAAAGGAGAACATGTATCTATTGCCGAATTTTATCCTGAAGGCACCATAATAAGTTCTGGATTATCAAAATGGTGCGGAGCCGGCGGATGGCGATTGGGAACCTTTGCCTTTCCACCTAATTTTGAATGGCTATTAAATGCCATGGCGGCGGTAGCGAGTGAAACTTACACTTCAGTTTGTGCTCCAATTCAATATGCTGCTATTAAAGCATTTAAAGGTGGTGTGGTTATTGAGCGTTATTTAAGGCATGTGCGAAGAATTCTGGCGCATTTAAGCCAGCAGTGTGCTACTATATTAAAAGAGAGTGGTATCAGCGTAAACTCCCCAGATGGAGCCTTTTATTTTTTCATCGATTTTACCGCATGTTCATCCAGATTAAACGCAAAAGGAATTTATGACAGTCACACTCTTTGTGAACAATTGTTAAAAGAAACTGGAGTAGCCATACTTCCAGGTGAAGCTTTTATGCGTTCCGCTGAAGAATTAACTGCTCGTTTGGCTTTTGTTAATTTTGATGGTACACAAGCAATTGCAAAAAGTGAAACCTTTCCCTTAAGCCAAAACCTACCCGATAATTTTGCTGAATTGTATTGCCCCGACACAATTAATGGAATGAAAAAAATTGCCGCATGGGTTCAAGAAAAAAGTATTGATGAAGTTCAGCAGAAACAGTCCCTTCAATATCTTAAAGATGAAATACCATTACTCCATTAAAAAAAATGGCTGTACAGTATGGCATATGATCTTATTCTAATAATGATTTATTAAGGGTTGAATTACATAAATACAAAAGCCCCGAATTAATGGTTCGGAGCTACTGTATTTTATCTAAAATGATTTGAATAAAAATTAAGGTCGCTAGGCAACCTCCAATGTTTTCTTTGATTTTCGGTATAGAAAAGAATTAAAAATATTTCTTTTTGCAAACCTAAATTGTTTGTCTGAATTCACAAATTTGGTAAATACATTTCTTGAAACGCCAAAATATTCATACGTTGTTCCATCCAAAAATGAAATTTCAAGCAACAGTCCCTTGTGCTGAAAATCGGCTATTCCAGATTCCGATGTTGTAATTTCATAGTCGCCTAAATTCGCTTCTTTTGTTTCTTGAGCAATACTCACTAAAAAATGATATGCATCAATAATCTGTCTGCTTTTTATTTCAGCTTCTTGTGCCCTTTCATCTCCGGCTTGAAATTTATCGGGATGCCATTCTTTTACCAGATTTCTATAAGTCGTTTTTAGTTTCTTAAGATCAGTGTCTTGTTCAACATTGAACAATTTCTTGTATTCATTAATTCGCTTCATATTCTGCTCTTGTAATCTATATCTATCCCTTTTATGCGTAATAATTTTAAGGACTCAATTAGTAATAATTTTTAAATCGGGCGCAAAGCTACATTTTTTATTGATTCAAACGCTAAAACGAAGCATATTTTTCTCATTTATAGCTTATTCATACATTTTATTGTTGTGCCACACATCTTATTTCCAACTCACCAGAATTCTCTTTATTGTACCACCAACATCCAATCGTATTTCCTTTTTTCTTTTGCCTTTTCCGAACTGAGAATCATAGTTTGTTTCCACGTGACGGATATGAGCCTCAACAGCCAAATCAATCATATGGCTATCGAATTGTTTGGCGCTAGCACTTCTTCCAACTCTTCCGCTGTATTTCTCACAGGCATGTTTTGCTATTTCAAATTCACGATTTAGCGGGCAATTCGGATAATATGCCCGAATGGCTTTCCCAAACTCTTGAATATATATCTTATCTTGAATCGTACGAATTTCAGCGGCTTTCATGTTTTTAGTTGCCCGTGAAGCTTCATCAGCAGCACATTCTTTTTCTGCCTTAACGATAGCTTCAGCCTCAACATATTGTCCTTTGCGCTCAAAGCGTTTTCGGCGTTGATTCCAGCTAAAAAGCACTCCACATAAGGTAGAATGTTTTTTTGATCGGCGTGTCAATGCTACATTTCCAGGGGCTAATAAGGTATAGCTAACAAAAGGGGAACACGCAAAGCAAGTGCCTTTTGAATCCTCGCTTTCTGCAACAAAAGCCTGCCCAAATGGAATCGCATTTCCACAGCTATTGCAACGTAATTTTTCCTTTTTAGTTAAAAAGATATTTTGTGAAGTATTTGCCACGCTTATTTTTTTTTGCGGCAAAATTAAGGATTTATTCTAAAACCTCGCCGATCGTATACAGCTTTTCATTTTTAAATCACGAAACAATTATTCCTAACTCAGTTAATTGCTCGTCTCAAAAGCATCTCGTTCTTTTGCAAAATAATGAACTTTGCCATCGAGTTCAATAGCTAGCATACATGTAGGGCAATATAAATCAGAAATATAAAAGAAATGTTGAGTACCCACCGAATCGTAAATTATTGGATGTTGCCTGAAAAATTGTTTAGCATTTAACTGTTTTCACCGAATATAATGCCGCAATCGACTCTCCGATTTGATTAGAAAATTTCTTAATTTTCTAAATTTGCAACTACTTATTATTCATCAACAAAACCCATCAAACCCCTTTTCATTTAAAATTTCAATCTATAATTTAACCATTCAATAAATAACTGCAACATATTCCGCACTCGTTTTCGATGATTCCACCTTTAGTGCGTAATTAAAACAACTTTCACTTTACATTTGCATTTGATTTACAATTTGAAAAATTTAATCTGTTACAAAAACAATAATATTAATCGTTTTGTTTGGCTGATAAAACTACAGAATGGTATATTTTTGTATATTGATTAAAAAGTAATTATTAAATTGCGCTAAAAATTTTTGGCAAGTATGGAAAATATAATCGAGGCTGTTGATATTAAATTATTAGAGAAAGAATTGACCAAAGATAAATTTGTGCGGAAGACCAATTTTGGCAATAACGAAATTTATATATTCTCTCACCACGACTCTCCCTTTTTAATGGATGAAATTGGGAGATTGCGTGAAATTACCTTTCGTGCGGCTGGCGGGGGAACAGGAAAAGCAAAAGATGTTGATGATTACGACTTAGCAGACAAACCCTACAAACAACTCATTGTTTGGAGCCCCGAAGAAAAAGCGATATTAGGTGGATACCGATTCATTGTTTGCCGAAATGCCCCCAAAGACAAGGAAGGAAATCCTATATTAGCTACCTCAAGGCTTTTTCATTACTCTGAGAATTTTAAAGAAAATTACTTGCCAAATTTAATTGAACTAGGTAGATCTTTTGTAGTTCCAAATCAACAAGCTTCGCAAGGTTCACGTAGGGGTTTATTTACACTAGATGGACTTTGGGATGGATTAGGAGCCTTAATAGTTGACAACCCTGAGGTAAAATACTTTTTTGGAAAAGTAACTATGTACCGACATTATAATATTGAAGCCCGAAATGCTTTACTCTATTTCATACATAAGTACTTTGGCGGCAATGATGAGCTTATCAAATTGATAAATCCATTACATTTAGAAATTGACTCAGAAAAATTATCGAAAATATTTGTAGGAGCTAGTTATGAAGAAAACTATAAAATATTATCAAAAAAAGTAAGAGAGCTTGGTGAAAATATTCCTCCTTTAATTAACGCTTACATGAATTTATCACCTAGCATGAAAGTTTTTGGAACAAGTATTAATCCTTATTTTGGAGATGTAGAAGAAACTGGAATTTTATTAACCATCAAGGATATTTATAAAACCAAAAGTCATCGACATATTGAAACTTATTTAAACAAATAAAAAAAAAACCGGCCATGGCCGGTTTTTTTTTATTTTTAATAAGCTCTTTCGTTCTTTCCTTCCATATAATTTATAAACGATTGGTTTACGACCTTATTCCCACCTGGTGTCGGATAATCTCCACTAAAATACCAATCGCCTTTATGATCGGGGCAAGCAATATGTAAATTCTCTATGCTTTGATACACAATCTCCACTTCTGCGTGAATTGATTCTGTTTTTAACATTTGTGATATTTTTGCAGAAATCTCCGGCGCTGTAAATGGCTTAAATACTTGTTTCACGTAATTAACCACCTCCTCTTTTGGCAAATTCTCTTGACCCTTTGCCAATTTTAAAATTTCGTCCAGCTTTTTCTCTTGTTTATTTTCTTTTAATAACTCAATGGCTGCATTAAAAGCAATAAAATCGCCCAATTTGGTCATATCAATACCGTAACAATCGGGATATCTGATTTGTGGAGACGACGAAACAATCACAATTTTTTTCGGTTCTAAACGATCTAGTATTTTTAAAATGCTCTGCTTTAATGTGGTACCACGAACAATGGAATCATCGATAATTACCAGGTTATCAATACCTTGCCTAACTGAACCATAGGTGATATCATAAACATGACCAACCAAATCGTCTCGTCCCTTATCTTCCGAAATAAAAGTACGCAACTTAACATCTTTAATAGCTACCTTTTCAGCCCTTGGACGAATGGAAAGGATTTTCTCAAGATCTTCAGGACTTAAATCATTACCCTTTTCCAGAATTCGTCGTTTTTTATCATCCTTTAACCAATTCTCAATACCTTCCATCATGCCATAAAATGCCGATTCGGCAGTGTTAGGAATAAAGGAGAAAACAGTATTTTCAATATCATAATTAACGGCTTTCAATATATCTGGGGTCATTAACTCGCCCAATTTTTTACGTTCCCGATAGATATCCTGATCACTTCCTCGTGAAAAATAGATGCGCTCAAAGGAACAGGGTAAATGTTGTCGTGGAATTCTAATAGCATCCTCACTTACAGTACCATCTTTTTTAATTATTAAAGCATGTCCTGGTTTTACTTCATAAACATCATCAATATGAACATTAAAAGCCGTTTGTATGGCCGATCTTTCTGATGCAGCAATAACAAATTCTTCATCTTTATAATAAAATGCAGGGCGAATTCCATTGGGGTCTCTTGCCACAAAAGCATCACCATGACCTATTAATCCGGCTATTACATAACCTCCATCCCAACTTTTACTTGCCTCCTCAAGAATATTCTGAACATTTAATTTTTGGGCAATCATATCAGAAATTTCCGTATTGGAATAGCCTTCGTTTTTATAATTTCTGAATAATTTTTGGTTTTCCTCATCTAAAAAATGACCTACTTTTTCAAGAATTGTAACCGTGTCAGAATAATCTTTTGGATGTTGCCCCAGTTCGGTAAGTGTAGCAAAAAGCTCATCAACATTGGTTAAATTAAAATTTCCCGCAATTACAAGGTTTCTCGATTTCCAATTGTTCTCACGCATTACCGGATGAACATTTTCAATGTTATTTCTTCCAAAAGTTCCATAACGTAAATGACCTAACAATAACTCTCCGGCAAAAGGTAAGTTTTCTTTACAATAAATAGGATCAGCAAATAACTCAGTGTCGTTATTACAGGCTGTTGTCATTCTAGAATTAATATCACTAAATACATCCACAATAGGTGTTGATGCGTTTGATCTTGACCGATTCAAATACTTGGTTCCGGGCGAAATATCAAGTTTTAAAGATACAACTCCAGCGCCATCCTGACCACGGTTTCGCTGTTTTTCCATCATTAAATACAATTTATTAAGACCAAACCGCCACGAACCATATTTCTCTTGATAATACGCCAATGGTTTTAATAAACGAATTAATACAAATCCACATTCATGTTTAATTGAATCACTCATTGCTTAAGAAAATTAAAAGTATTTAAATGTATTAGATAACAATAAAACGAATCCGAATGTGTAAAAAATTGCTGCACAGCCATTTAATCTTATTGATTGTTTGCTCAATAAAACAAAATACTGCCAACTACTATTTATTCGCTTCAAGCTTCGGAAAGTTTATTTTAGATTTTACAATATAAGAATTGGGAAATTGCTTTTTTAATTGATGATAAAACTCCATAGCTTCATTTTTGGTACGATAATCACCCAACCGAAGTTTAAAAAATGGCGCATTATACTCAGGATACATTAAACGAGCATCGAAGTCAGGAAACAATTCTATAAACTTAATGCTTAATTCTCGAGCTTCTTCTCTGGCATCTTGTCCTGAACCAGAAAACATCTGAATTCTATATCCCGATAGTCCTTCTTTTTTGTTTATTCGCTCACTTCTGTCAATTAGCACATGTAACGATGGATCTTGATATATTTCAATGACTCCACCATAAGAATTATCATTTATTTCTGTAAAAATATCATGAATTACATGTCCCGAATCATTCTCATTTATTTGCCCAATAGCATATATTGAAACAAACATAAATACTAAGAAAACCATTCCACTTTTTGCAAACATAATACCTTAACTTTTTGAAAAGGCAAAGATACTAAAATTATAAAATTTGCAATGCACTTTTTACTTCTGTACGCATTTTAATGACAACACAGGAATAGGCGAATGATTAACCATTTGTTGGGCATAGGCTTCAAGCCATATATTTAATGGTTTTTGAGTGGGTTCTATTTGAATACCGATTAAATCTGCATCATTTAACAAAGCATATTCAATAATACTTTCAGAAATATTATTTCCCCTTAAACTTTCACGAACGAAGTCAATATTTTGATTTTTTAAATAATTTATGACTTGTTCTGAGTATTCGTTTAATATTTTACGGGTTTTAATTCTATTATTATTACAAACATCAACCAAATGTATTTCTGCTTTAAAAATATTCGCTACACTTGCTAAGAATGGCACTTTCAAGCGAGTTTCATTGGATGTATCTATCGGTAATATAATTTTTTTTATGGGCCTTTTAGGAAAATTATAACGCAAAGTTAATACCGGACAAGAAGAGCTACTAACCACACGAAAAGCATTGCTCCCCACCCATTTTTCTTCGAAACCACTAACCCCATGCGTTCCCATCACAATCATTTCGGCATCGGCGTATTTTGCCTGATTGCAAATCTCTTTGTAAACCCTCCCCTCACGTATTCTATAATCAATTCCACCCTTTAACTTTATGCAAAACTCATTGATTATTTTATCAAAATTTTCTTCGATACCCGATTTTAACACCTCATCAAAATCTTTCAGATCAAATGATGGATCATAATCCGCATTTTTTCGTTTTACATGTATCAAGCGGACGTCATATTTCATTTGATTTGCTAACATTATAGCAAATTCCAATGCATTTAATGAATCGTTTGAAAAGTCAATGGGAACCAGTAAGTGTTTCATTAGGGTAATGTATATTTAAAATTAAATATTTCAAATAACTACAAATTTTAAAAAGCAAAACTCATATTTTCAATTGTCATAAATCTCTCATGTATTATTCTGGTCTTTTGGTGTATGGGAGTGCTTGAGGGGTTCATTAAACAAACCTATTTTAACTGTACTTTTTTTTTATTATCAAGTTTAAAGTTTTTATTGAAAAATAAGAATGTAGAGCTAACTTCACCTTTCATATGTACCTCAAATACACCCTTTTTCATCTTAGGTAGCACATTAGAACCTAACAACAAAACCTTTGGAAAAGCAACATCAATATAAAAATCGCCTGTAAAATCAGCCTTACTTTCAATAGAAATTTTGTTAGGAATTATTAATTTACCAACATGTGTACCTTCAATGTAAACATCAATATCGGCACTATTTATGGAGTAACTAAAAGCATTGGGGTTGTATAAGGTTAAATTGGTAAAAATTCTCACACCACCCCCTTTCCCATCGTCTACTTTGAAATTATTTACCTTTTTAAATTCTAAAGGTTTAATTAATGAACAACTACTTAAACCCAGCACAAAAACTACTAAAAAAGAAAATATATAGAATTTGGAAATATAATTTTTCATTCTTGAAAATTAAAAAAAAGAAAGGTCGTTTCAAAGAAACGACCTTTCTAATTTATAATTGCTTTAGCTTTTATCTTCTTTCCACTTTTCTTGTAGAATAGTTAATCCTTAAGGCACTTACTTTACGTAATTCTTGTTGTATGTCCTGAACTACACCCATGGTAGTGTGTTCATCCACTTTAAACGAAGTAGTCATTAAAGGCACTTCCTTTTCATCGCGTTTTTGTCTTTCAGCCTCGATATAGTCACCTATATCATCAACACCAGCAAAGGCATCATTCAATTGAATACGTGGCTCAGTACCTAATGTTTTAGCGAAATTTTTCTGAGGCTCTCCGATATAAATATAACTAACTAAAGACTTTTTCTCCAGTTTTTTTACTTCGGTTGCTCCAGGAACGTGAACAGTCACCTTTAAAGTTACCTCTTTCATAGTAGTACTTACCATAAAAAAGAAAAGTAACATAAAAACAATATCAGGCAGTGCTGAGGTATTAATAGCAGGTACTTCTTTTCCGTCGTCTTTCCTAAATTTTCCCATAATTATTTTCCTCCGTAATTTTTAGGTTCTGCTTCTGAGATTCGTTGAGGAAATATTTTTCGAATGGCATTTTGCCTGTCCTCATCCAAATCGTCATAAACTTTTCCAAATTTACGCATGGCCAGTTCGTTTTTCACTTCTACATAAGCAGCCGTTAATTCATTTAGCGCCTGAATGTAGATTCCATAAGATGTACCCCGGTCGTTCTGCAACGAAATAATTTGCTTTGAAATCTCTGTTGGCCCAAAAAATGGCACATCTACTGCTGCCTTAAATTCGGGCAAATTTATGTCCCTGTTGGGATTTTGAATAAACTTTTTTGCCTCATCTTTAAGGTTATTTATATCCATTGGTTTTCCTTCTACCAATAACAAATCATTCTTGTTAATAAGAACCACAAAAATATTCCTCTCCCTAACCTTATCTTCCTGCGGTTGATTTTCAGGTGCTGGAGGCGATAACATTTTCAAAATACCCAAATCGGTACCCATGGTCGTAGTAACCAGAAAGAATATTAGTAGCATGAAGGCAATATCAGCCAAAGATGATGCATTATATTCTGGAAGTTTTTTTGGCATTTTTACTCCTTTTTTTTAAGGTTTAAATGTCGTGTTTCCACAACTAACTTTTATTTTATCGCACCTCTGATTTCAGTAAATATCAGAGTTAAAAATGATCCACCTAATAAAAAATATAAAAGGTACAAAATAGTTCCCGACCAACGAGATCCAACTTCAGTTATATTATCAAAAGGAATACCATCTGCCTGCAATGGAATTGTACTAGATGCAAGCACATATGAAATAAGAACAAATACACCAAAACCAGCAGCAATTAACAAACTGGTAATTAGCGATTTTTTTGTTTTAAACACATTTGCTAACATAAAAACCAATGTAATACCAATGGCTGCAATAATTAATGCGTACATCCAAATTAAGAGTGGATTTTCATTTTTATTTATAAAAAATATAATCCCCAATAATACACTTATTGAAAAAAGTGCTATAAATAGAATCGATATGATTCTTATTGCTAAACTCTTACCCATAATTAAAACTATTTTTGACTGTGGTTGTATTTTGTAAGAATATCAATTAATGTAATAGAAGAATCTTCCATATCATTAACAATAGAGTCAATTTTTGCAACACAATAGTTGTATAACACCTGAAGTATCATAGCTACAACCAAACCAGTTACAGTTGTAATAAGTGCTTGAGAGATACCTCCAGCAACTAGACCTGGGCTAATGTCACCAGCAACTTTAATAGCGTCGAATGCAGCAATCATACCAATTACAGTACCCATAAACCCTAACATAGGTGCAAGAGCAATAAATAAAGAAATCCATGAAAGGTTTTTCTCTAATAAACCTGTTTGAACACCACCATAAGCTACTACCGATTTTTCAACAATTTCGATACCTTCTTCGGCGCGGTCGAAACCTTGATAGAAAATACTTGCAACGGGTCCACGAGTATTTCTACACACTTCTTTGGCAGCTTCAACACCACCTTGATTTAATGCTTCTTCAACCTCAGAAAGTAATTTTTTGCTGTTTGTGGTTGAAAAGTTTAAGAAAAGAATTCTTTCGATTGCAATAGCTAAACCTAAAATTAAGGCTAGTACAACAATCCCCATAAATCCTGCTCCACCTTCAATAAATTTCGCTTTAAGGATTTGGTGCATACCGAGACCTTCAATTGCATCGTCAGAAACTTCTTTAGTTACTGGAATAGCAGCTTCTTCTGCAACTGCAGGTGAATCGACAACTGCTGAATCCGGATCTACCATAGTAGTACCATCAGTCATGTCTCCGGTTTCTTGTGCAAAAGTAATGTTAGACACCATTACCAGCATCCCAATCACAGCGAATAATGCGAGTAGTTTTTTCATTGCTTTGTTTTTTTGTTATTTACGTAATTTATTTTTCAGTTTATTATTAATTAAAAGTCATTGCGGAGAAAAAGGGATTCGAACCCCCGATACCATTTCACATAGTATACACGCTTTCCAAGCGTGCGCCTTCAACCACTCGGCCATTTCTCCTAATCAAAAGTCGTTCCAAATGAGCGAATTTTGGGCGACAAAATACGAAAAAAATTAAAACCTATTACAGGATTTATACATTTATTTCTCCTCTCATCGATTTTGAAAGATACTCCTTTATCTCCTGTCTTGTATAATTTTGCCCCAACAAAAACATTAATTTTGTAACTGCAGCTTCTGTGGTTATGTCTTTTCCGCTTATAACTCCCGCTTTCATTAAGCCCAAACTGGTTTCATAAACGCCCATTTCAACACTGCCAGCTTTGCATTGACTAACATTTAATATTATAATTCCTTTATCTACAGCTCTTGTTATTTTCTCGTTAAACCATTCCTCCGTTGGCGCATTCCCCGAACCATAAGTTTCTAAAACCAATCCACGCAAACCTTCAATATTTGTAATCGCTTCGACCACAGCTGGAGTTATTCCAGGAAAAATTTTCAAAATGGCCACGTCTCTATCCAATTGATGATACACTTTCAAGTCTCGCTTAATAACCGGATAATGAATGGCTGAGTAATTATAAGTAATATTAATTCCAGCTCTTGCTAAATCGGGGTAATTATGTGAGCGAAAGGCATCAAAATAATCGGCATTATGCTTTGTGGTTCTGTTTCCACGATGCAATTTATTTTCGAAAAATATGGAAACTTCTGGCACTAATGGTTGCTTATTCTTTTTAGCTGCTGCAATTTCAATCGCACTTATAAAGTTTTCCTTACCATCGGTTCTTAAAGTACCAATTGGTAATTGTGAACCCGTAATTACAATAGGTTTGCTTAAATTCTCAAATAAGTAGCTTAAAGCCGATGCGGTATAAGCCATAGTATCGGTACCATGCAACACCACAAAGCCGTCGTAATCGTTGTAATTTTCCTCAATTAATTCGGCCAAATGAATCCAAAAATCAGGTGTTATATTCGATGAATCAACCACATCTTCAAAGGTAAGTGTAGTTAATTTAAACCCAAACTCATTTAACTCAGGCATTTGTTTTTTAATATGATCAAAATCAAATGGTTTCCACGAACCCGTTTTGGGATCGTTTACCATACCAATGGTACCACCAGTATAAATAATTAATATAGATATTTCATTATTCACTATTTTTTCCATCTGCTTTAATCAAACACTTTACAAGTTAAACACCCTTATTGCATTTTCAGTAGTTATTTTTGCAAGCTCATTAACAGAAACATTATACACTTCTGATAATTTAGTTGCAATCAATTTCAAATAACTGCTTTCGTTTCGCTTTCCACGATAAGGAACCGGCGCAAGATAAGGACTATCAGTTTCTAATACAATATGATTTAAATCAATCTTCTGTAACACATCCGACAATTTTGAGTTTTTAAAAGTAAGCACCCCTCCTATTCCTAACTTAAAACCCATTTCAATTATGAGCTTTGCTTGCTCTTCGGTGCCACCAAAACAATGAAAAATTCCTGTTAAATCATCGGTCATTAATGGATATAAAGCCTTATACACTTCATCAAAAGAATCACGTGTATGAATAACAATGGGCCAATTCATTTCTTTTGCCCATTCAACCTGAATTTTAAAGGCGTCTAGCTGCTCTTTATAGTACGTTTTATCCCAATAAAGATCAATTCCAATTTCTCCTATTCCATGAAAAAAAGAACCTTGTGAAAGAAAATTCTCCGCAATTTTAAGTTCACTTTTATAATTATTGTCAACCGAAGTTGGATGAAGCCCCATTAATGGAAATGCAAATCCTTCATTTTCCTCTGCCATTTTAATCATGTATTCATGACTTTTACTATCAATGGCTGGTAAAATAACCCGCTTTACACCTTCATTTTTTGCCCTTAGAATGATATCATTTCTATCGTTTTCAAATTCTTCAGTATATAAATGAGCATGTGTATCAACAAATTCCATATAATTCTCCACAGTAATCTTCCTTTTTATGTACGTAAACTTTAAAGAAACCCTATTTAAATTTTATAAAAAACCTTTCCGGGTTTACATTTTATTAATCCTCCAAATTCAAGATTTAAAAGCATTGCCGATACTTTTGCCATATTAAAACCTGAGTTTCTACAAATGGTATCAATATTCAATTCGCTTTTTTCATTGAATAAGTCAATTAATATCTTTTCTTCATCAGATAATTCTACAAAAAGCTCCTTTTGTATAGCTTTTGAATTGGGCTCCCAACCCATAACATATTCCAAATCATCAACACTTTGAATTAAGGCTGCCCTATTGCTTTTAATTAAATTATTACAACCCGTAGAATATTTATCGGTAATTTTACCTGGAACAGCAAACACATCGCGATTGTATGAATTCGCCATATCAGCGGTCAAAAGAGAACCTCCTTTTTTATCCGACTCTACCACAATAACCGCATCACTCAAACCTGCAATTATCCTATTTCTGCGAACAAAATTATTTTTGTCGGGAAATATTCCATGCATAAACTCGGTTATTAAACCTCCTTGTTCAAGCATTTTAGTTGCAATATTCCGGTGTTGCGTCGGATAAATAGTATCTAAGCCATGAGCCAAAATACCATAAGTTGGAATGTTGTTTTTTAAAGATGCTTTATGAGCTGCAATATCAATACCATAAGCCAAGCCACTAACAACAACCACTTGATGGCCTCTTTCTTTCAATTGAACGATAAAGTCATTACAAAAATCTTTCCCGTATGGGCTGGCATTTCGAGTGCCCACTATGCTAATGAACTTTGCTTCTTCATTTAATTTTGCTCCTTTTGAAAAAAACACCAAGGGAGCATCTTCGCATTGTTTAAGTCTGAATGGGTAATCCGTATCAAAAATTGATGTGAACTTAATTTTATATTTTTCTATGAAAACTAATTCCTCGTCCGCTTTTTTAAAGGCCTCAGAAGTTAAAATGGCATCTGCCAATTGCGGTCCTACACCAGGTATTTTGAGTAGTTTCTCTTTTTTTAATTTGAACAATTCGTTAATATCACCCACATAAGCCACCAATTTTCTAGCTGTCATGCTTCCAATACCAGAAACTGACCATAGAGCCAACAAATTGCGTTTATTATTTAATACTTGTTCCAAATTTTAATTTGTTTGAGCTTTTTTCATGGCTAAAATTAACTGTAAAGCTTTAATCATTTTCTCAGCATCTGCTCTACGAACCGCTGTTAAACTAATACCTGGATATTTAGCAACTCCCCCGGGCGATTTCTGAAAGAGATAGAGGGTTTTAAACTTTCCTTTTTTCGTTTTTACAAGCTCAAAACTATGAAATGAATCTGCCTTTATTTGAATGGATTTATTGGCCGATTTAAATGGAGCCAATGATTTGTGACGCACCCTAACTTGGTCAGGCCCGGCATAAAACGACACATAGTTAAATCGGAAAAACGACATAATAATAAAATAGGCTAAGAGCATTAGTAATGCGTACAGAATATACCATATATTAACTTTATCAGATAGTAAAAAAAATAAAGCCGTTCCTGCAACTACCAATAAAGGGAAAATTAAATATAACACTCTAATTCGGGATGCTTTTTGTTTGTTGTCGATCTTCATTTTGCTAATTTTATGAATCTATTCAAAAATAGTTTATTAAGAGCTTACTGCAAATTCAAAAGCTATTTTCTTTTTTTCTGAAAAAATAACCGGAGCAATTCACTACAGTCGTTTTCCATAATTCCACCAACAACCTCAGTTTTAGGGTGTAATATTTCATTTCCTCGTTTTGAAAAACCTCGTTTAGCATCGTAAGCTCCAAAAACAATTTTACTAAGCTGCGCCCAGTATGATGCACCAGCACACATAACACATGGCTCAAGCGTAACATATAAAGTGCAATCATTCAGATATTTTCCACCAATAAAATCAGCGGCAGCAGTAAACGCCTGCATTTCGGCATGAGCCGTAACATCGGTTAAGGTCTCCGTTAAATTATGAGCTCGTGCAATTATCTGGTTTCCATAAACCACAATTGCTCCTACAGGAACTTCATCTTTTTCGAATGCCATTTGAGCTTGTTCATAAGCCTTTTTCATGAAAAATTCATCGGTAAAAATCATAGAGCCAAACTTTTAATTAAATAAACTAACACCACATTTGTAAATTACAAGCTTCAATATTAAGCTTTCATGCTACGTATGTTTATTAAAAAATATTACTTTCGCAAAGAAAATAAAAACAAGTCTTAGTTGAGCATTTGATTCAGTTCATTTTAAGAATTAGTTCATTTATTGTTGAAAATAAAGATTAAAATATAAGAATTATGTATCGTACGCATACTTGTGGCGAATTAAGAGAATCGCACATTGGACAGGAAGTTACATTAAGTGGATGGGTTCATAAAACCCGTGGATTAGGCGGAATGACATTTATTGATGTTAGAGACCGCTATGGAATAACTCAACTGGTTATTGATGTATCAAAAAATCCAGATTTAAATGAACCTGCACAAAGCTTAGGAAGAGAATTTGTAATTTCTGTTACGGGCACCGTAATTGAGCGTGAAAGCAAAAACAAAAAAATGTCTACAGGTGATGTGGAGATCCTTGTAAATAAAATAATCATTCTTAATAAATCAGAAATTCCACCTTTTACCATTGAAGATAATACCGATGGTGGTGATGAATTAAGAATGAAATATCGTTACCTTGATTTACGAAGGAATCCGCTTCAAAAAGCACTGGAACTTCGACATAATATGGGCATTCAAGTACGAAATTTCTTACACAATCAGGGATTTTTTGAAATTGAAACTCCTTATTTGATTAAAAGCACACCAGAAGGAGCACGTGATTTTGTAGTTCCATCACGCATGAATCAGAATCAATTTTATGCCTTGCCACAATCGCCCCAAACATTTAAACAATTATTAATGATTGCAGGTTACGATCGTTACTTTCAGATTGTAAAATGTTTCCGCGATGAAGATTTAAGAGCCGATAGGCAACCAGAATTTACACAAATTGACTGTGAAATGGCTTTTGTTGAGCGCGACGACATTTTAAATATGTTCGAAAATTTGGCAAAACATTTATTCAAATCGATAAAAGGCATTGACATTGATTATGAATTCCCAAAAATGCAATACGACGATGCCATGACGCAATATGGAAATGACAAGCCAGACATTCGCTTTGAAATGAAATTTAATGAACTTACTGAAAAAGTTCAGAATAAAGGTTTTGTGGTTTTCGATAATGCCGAATATATTGGCGGAATTTGTGCCGAAGGTTGTGCAACTTATACCCGTAAAGAATTAGATAAATTAACCGACTTTGTTAAACGCCCACAAATTGGCGCACAAGGATTAATTTATGTAAAATATAACGAAGACGGCACCTTTAAATCATCGGTTGATAAATTCTTTGATGCTGAACAATTAAAAACTTGGGCAGAGCAAATGAATGCAAAACCAGGTGATTTATTATTGGTTATTGCCGGAATAAAAAACAAAACATTAAGTGCACTTTCTGGACTTCGCTTAGAAATGGGTAAACGCCTAGGCTTAATGGATAACAATAAGTTTGCTCCTCTTTGGGTGGTTGACTTTCCTTTGTTGGAATGGGATGAAGATTCAAAAAGATTCCATGCCATGCACCATCCATTTACGTCTCCAAGACCTGAAGACATGCATATGTTTGATACCGATCCTGGAAAAATAAAAGCTAATGCTTACGATTTAGTTATTAATGGTGTTGAAATCGGAGGTGGTTCAATTCGTATTCATGATAAAGATTTACAAGCTAAAATGTTTAAAGCATTAGGGTTTACAAAAGAAGAAGCTGAAGAACAATTCGGGTTTTTAATGAATGCTTTCAAATATGGAGCTCCTCCTCACGGTGGTGTCGCTTTCGGCTTTGATCGTTGGGCTTCACTATTTGCGGGTCTCGATTCAATTCGTGATGTAATTGCCTTCCCAAAAAACAATTCGGGTCGCGATGTAATGATTGATTCGCCTTCAAAAATTGCCAGAGTACAATTAGACGAATTACTTTTAAATACTATTGAAGCAAAAAAATAAATTACTTATTAAGATAAATTTGAATCGCTGCTATATTTATTATAGTAGCGATTTTTTTATTTCAGAAATTCTAGGGTACTCGATGTCCTTGCGAAACAATCAATATTCTGAACCATTGCTCTCTAGTTATTTTATTTTCTGGGCTTCAACAGCGGAAATAATTCTTTCTGGTTTCAAGGTGCCAATTATAGTATGTGGCTTTGAAGGGTGCTGATTAATCCAAGCCAAAGCTACCTGATCAATTCCCATAGCTCCTGTTTCTTCAACTATTTCAAAAAGAACCTTTTTAACCCTGTTTACTAATTCTGATTCTTCAGAAAACAATCTTCCTCCAGCTAAAGGAGACCATATCATTGGTGAAATTATATTTTTAATACAATTATCAAATATCCAGATCATATTGAAAAGTTGTGGAGCAAGCTAAAGTTTTTGAAAAGATCAGTCGTAAATGATATAGTTTAGAATTTAAACAACCTCGCTGCTAGCATCGGGGAAAAAGACAAAAGATTCCGATACAATGAAAATTCCGTACGAAACTGAACGCTTCGCTTTCGGGATCAGTTCGACTTTTCAAATCAGTGCAAATCAATTTTTTTCAGCGTTATCCCTGTCTGGCGGCAGGCAAGAGCGTTATCTTCTTTCAACTTAGCGAACCTTGCTTGCAAGCTCATGAGCAATTGCGAATAACAAAGCGATCTCATGAGCGATAGCGAATAATTTGAAAGTGTATAGCTAAAGTTTTTTACTTTTTAAACACACTCTGTTATTTTAAATATCCATTTGATGCTTTTTATTTTCATTTGTTTCGGTTTTGCAATGTATATAGTTTGGTAACTTTAAAAGCGAAGCAGGCGCTTCGCTATCCAGAGGAACTCACAGCGCCTGCTGTGAGAATAAATTCCAATATTTTGTAGCTCAACTCCTTCCATAATTTTAGGGAGGGCTGGGGAGGGTAAAAAAACACTTTGATTAATTTTTAAAGTAGTAAAGTAGATTTAGTTCAAATGATTATTTGTCTATGGCTGAAAGCCATAAATAATATAGCTTAGGGCAACGTCCTAAGTTGTTTGTTGTTAACAACAAGCGATGCAAGCATAAAATTTATTTTTATGAAATTACCTGCATGCATCGCCATCTTTAACATTAAATATTTAGGTGGTTTTATTTTAGCCCCCAACTTTTTAATGTGATCCCCTATCAGCCGGTAGGCAAGAATGGCGCAAATTATAAAGATTTTATCAGTGATTATCAGTTAAAATCCGTGTTATCAGCGTTCTATTTTTACTTTAAACATGTAATTTTTAAGTATACTCAAACCCTTTTTGAGACAACCTCTAATTATTCTATTTAATCTCTCCCCGATAACATAGAAAGTAATCTTAAAATTTCAAGATACAGCCAAACCAAAGTAACTATAAGTCCAAAAGCTCCATACCACTCAAAGTAGGCAGGCAATCCAGCTTCCGATCCTTTTTCAATAAAATCGAAATCGAGTAATAAATTAAGCGAAGCAACTCCAACAATTACCAAACTAATAATAATTCCCATGGTTCCACCACCATACATAAAGCCCATATTCATTCCAAATAAACCCAAAATGAAAGTGAAAAAATAAGCAACTGCAATTCCCATAGTAGCCATCATTACACCTGCTCTAAACTTAGAGGTAACTTTAATAATTCTCGTTTTGTATAAGAACAACATCGAAAAAAGAACACCAAAAGTTAATACCACCGCTCTTAAAACAATACCTTCGTACATAGAGGCAAACATGGCTGAAATAGCACCTAAAAATAAGCCTTCAAAAATTGCGTATATAGGAGCTAAAATATTTGCTCGCTTTTTATTAAATACAATTATTATTGCTAAAACAAAACCGCCAATTCCACCTATGGCAAGCCAAGGTAGTATAGATGCTTGACCTAATTCAAGAAACTTACTCCAAGTATACGAAGCAGCACCTACGATTAACAGTAACATTAATGCAATTTTGTTAATGGTACCTTGAATGGTCATTACACCATTTGCTGTTGAATCAAACGCAAAATCGCGCAATATTTTTTTATTTAAGGTCGGATTTGATGATTTCATAATTTTTATAATTTAAGATTTCTAGCAATGGGTCAAAAATAAAGCCTTAATTAAAAGGCGTACAAAAAAAATTAAAATAACTGTTGCGAATGTGATTTAAGAGCTTAATAAATAGCATTTAACCACTTAAAATCTTCGGCTGCCCGACAAACTGATTTTTTTTCAGATTCCATCATTCTATCTGCCATTTTGGTCATTTCTTGTTTCAAAATGTCAGATTTGGAACCAATACTTTGCATTGCAAAACTTATTGCTTGCTGAATTAATAAGTCATCCGATTCCGCTTCTACAAAACATTGTTTTTTAAACCATAGTAAGCAATTATCATTTACCTCATCTTGAATCTTAAATAACCAACCTAGCGAATAAAAGCATAGAATTTTATTCCATTTATTACCCTGAATCCAACTCTCCAATAATTCAAATAAAAAAGGCACTTGAGAAAATACATTTCTCGAAAATTGTTCAACAATTTCTTGATTATCTATTTCAACACCAATTCTTCTGGCATCTTCAAAACTAAGTTTTTTATTTTCTATTAAAATCGATGATAAAATTTTTGCTTCTCGTATTTCTTGATTAAATAATATGAATGCTGCCTCATTGTTTGGCTCATATTTATCTGCCATTTGGCGTAACTGAGGAATCGACACTCCATAATTATATTTATAAAACAAACCCATTCTGTTCATTATTTTGCTAATGTCACCATTTTGCAAGCGCTTAACCGATTGTAATAGTTCCTTTACAATAGTATTTGATATTTTTTCGGTATTTTGGGGTAAACCTTGACTCATTTCTCTTTGCGCTATTTTAACAAAGATATTTTTTTCAAAACAATTGACTTGAAAATTTAACAGTTAATTATTAAAACTTTATGAACAACCTGTATGGAAGTTTAATTATATAAGAATTATATTAACCTGAACTCAACATAAAAAACTATAATAGAATGCTAATAATTATGTGTTTATATGATTTAGAACTGTAGTATCAAGCCTGCCTGGCGGTAGGCAGGTAATCAGACACAAGAACGGCAAAGCCCT
>JAEINW010000074.1 GCA_016342715.1 Salinivirgaceae bacterium
GTGAGAGAGACGTTGACAAGACCTTCGGACGTTGTCAGGTCAAATCTGTCAGCGTGCGTAGCTCCTGACAGCATTTATACATATAATAAGCCCGTATAATTGCTGCGTCTGTACATATGAACTTGTCTATTGACTTCTATAAATATTAAATTGCTATTCCCTATCAGCAATTAATTCTTCGCGCTTATCTTTAAATAGTTCAATTAAATTAGTCATTTTCTTTTGAGCAATAGTAGTCATTCGGTACATTACCGGAACAATAACTAGTGTTAAGAATGTAGAGAATGTTAATCCAAAAATAACGGTCCAGCTCATGGGACTCCACATAGCAGCCATATCGCCACCAAAGTAAATATTTGGTGCATAATTAGTTAACAGACCATTAAAGTCAAAATTCAAACCTACAGCCATTGGAATCAATCCTAAAATAGTTGTTATAGCCGTTAACAATACAGGGCGTAAACGAGTTTTTCCACCCAATACTATGCATTCCGTTGCTACGCTAAGTGGTAAATATGCTCCCTCAGGCAATTCAAGCTCAATTCTTTTTCTTTCTTTCAATAATTCAATATAATCAATTAGTACAATGGCATTATTTACAACAATTCCGGCCAACGAAATTATGCCAATACCTGTCATAATAATTATAAAGTCCATGTTAAATGTCCAAAGACCTCCAAAAACACCAATGGTACTGAAAAGGATACTTGCCATAATAATTAGTGTTCTTATTAAGGAGTTAAACTGGGTAACTAAAATAAGCATGATTAGAGCCAAGGCAATTAGCATTGCTTTTCCTAAAAAGTCTGATGATTCCTGTTGATCCTTTTGTTCTCCAGTAAAGGCATAACTGTATCCTTGTGGCATTTCAAAAGGCTCTAATAGAGACGCTATTTGGTTGTTTATAGTAGTTGCATTATAACCTTCAATGGCATTTGAATATAAAGTTATTACACGTTTTAAATCTTTACGACGTACCGAGCTAAAAGTAGTAGAATATTCAAATTCGGCTACCGAAGACAAAGGAATATATGCCGGAGGACCATCCCCAAATACAGGTATCTTCATGTTTTCAAGGGCTGCTAAATCATAGCGATATTCATCCTTTAAGCGCACTTGAATAGGATATTCATCTTCTCCTACCTTAAAATCGGAAGCTTCATTTCCAAAAAGAGCGTTTCTGAGTGTCATAGCAATCATAGCTGTATTCAAACCAAAGCGCTGTGCTTTATCTCTATCAATATGAATTAACAATTCAGGTTGCTGTGTGCTAATGTTCATTTTTAAGCCTTCAATTCCTTCGATGTCCGATTGTCCAATAATAGTTCCAATGGTATCGGCTAAGTGCACGAGTTGTTTAAATTCATTTCCGCTAATTTCAATATTGATGGGTTTTCCTGTTGGAGGTCCGTTTCTATCTTTTGAAACTTCCATTTCTACTCCAGGATATTTGTTTAAAAGGTGTTTGCTTAATCTCTTCATTATTTCCGAAGTGCTTTTATCTTTACGTAGTTCATAGTCGATAAAACTAATAGTTACCAAAGCCTTGTTGGGAGAAGCACTTGCTGAGAAATCGTTTGGATCACCTTTTCCAACGGTAGCTAATACCGATTCAACGGTACTATTGGAGTCGTTGGGAACTAAAGAACCATCTGCAATCAAATAATCAATTACGTCATCTTCAAGAGTTTTAACATATTCATTTGTACCCGTAATATCGGTTCCAACAGGTAACTCCGAAACAATGTTAATATAATTTGGGTCATTTGTTGGGAATAGTAGAACCTCAGGTGAACTTGTGAAAAATAGCCCAATGGTTAAAATCATTAAGAAAATAGTACCAAAGAACAACCATAAAAGATTTTTACCTTTTAATGCGTATCGCAACGATTTTTCATAAACACGTTCTAATTTCATAAGAAAGATCTCTTGAAACCACGATTCAACATGACTTAACACAAAAATATTAAGTAATCCGATGGCTCCAAAAAACACCATTAAATTACCAAAAACCATCTGTTTGGCAAATAACAGAATTACACCAAAAACAATCATTGCAAGAGCGGCATAAATTCCTAAGCTTTTTTGTCTTTTTGAACCTTCGTTATTGCCATTTTTTACTTTTATAAATGTGGCTGAGAATACAGGAATAATTACCAATGCTACAAACAAGGATGATGAAAGCACAATAATTAATGTAATAGGCAGATATTTCATAAATTCACCCATGATACCTTCCCAAAAAGCTAATGGTAAAAAAGCTGCTAAGGTAGTGGCTGTTGATGCTATAATAGGTGTGGCAATTTCACCAACTGCTCGTTTTGCAGCTTCCCAAGGGTTGAATCCATTATCAACATAGCGGTAAATATTTTCAACAACCACAATGGCATTATCAACCAGCATACCTAGTGCCAAAATTAGAGCAAACAATACAATCATATTAATGCGGAAATCGATTACTCCAATAATTACAAATGATATCATCATCGATAATGGGATAGCTAAGCCAACAAACAATGCATTTCGGGTTCCAAGAAAGAAGAATAAGACTATAATTACGAAAATAACGCCCATAATTATACTGTTTTCCAAATTACTGAGCTGCATTTTTACCACCTCGCTCTGGTCATTTGTAATAGAAATCGATAGATCTTTAGGAATCATATTTTCGGCTTTGGCCTTATTCAATACCTCAAATACTTTTTTTGTGGTTGAAAGTAAATTTTCACCTCCTTTTTTTACCACTTGAACCGATACTACCGATTGTTTATTAAGTCTAGCAAAAGTGCTAGGTTCCTCATAACCATCAATAACATCGGCTAGGTCACGCAAGTAAACAATGTTTCCATCTTTGTTCGTAACAATAATATTTTCAATATCCTTGATTGTTTTGAACTCTCCTAAAACACGTATGCTTCTTCGGGTTTTTCCCAAAAGAATTTCTCCCCCCGACATTGACATGTTTTCACCTTGAATGGCACCAATAATGCTATTAAAGGATAGCTCGTACGCTTCTAATTTTATTAAATCAACATTTATTTTTATTTCGCGCTCATTAACTCCCTCAACAGTAACTTTTGAAACTTCAGATATGCTTTCCATTTCATCTTCAAGATATTCAGCATATTTTTTAAGTTCCTCAATACTATAATCTCCTGAGAGATTTATATTTAATATGGGGAATTCCGAAAAATCAATATCAAAAGAGTTTGGTCCAATAAGTGTGTTATCTGTTGGCAATTCCTTATCAGCTGCATCAACAGCGTCTTTTACCCTTCGCAAGGCATCTTCCAAATCGACATCGGTAGTAAACTCAACAAAAATCATTGATACATCTTGTGCCGAAATAGAAGTAACCTCTTTTGCTCCCCGAACATTCTCTAACTCTTTTTCTAAGGGTCGTGTAATTAGGTTTTCAATATCTTCAGGCGAGTTACCTGGATAAACTGTATTTACTACAATTTGAGGCCATACAATTTCAGGATACAATTCCTTTGGAAGATTTATATAAGAGCTTATTCCAAAAATTATTAGAATGATGGTTAATAAAAAGACCGTATTTTTATTTTTCAGAGCAAGTGAGGTTAATTTAAACTCTCTGAACTTGCTTGTTTTATTTTCATTGTTCATAAACAATTATTTTTCAAAACTATTTAACTGATACCGGAATACCGTTACTTACCATATTGTAACCCTTAACAACTACTTTGTCTCCAGATTTCAACCCTTTTGTGATCATTGTTTTGTCTTGATACGACAAACCCAGTTGTATGGCACGCTTTTCAACTATTGATTTTCCTTTTTTGTTGGTTACCACATATACATAATCATTAGATATGTCTTTTTTAATTACTAAAGATGGAATTACAAAAGCGTCGTTTGTTGAGAAATCGTTGATACGTATGGTTGATACTAAATTTGGTTTAATTTGGTCGTTCTCATTTTTTAATTGCAATTCAACCTCAAAAGTTCTGCTTTTTGAATTAATAACATTTGACACTCTGTTAATGACAATTTGTTCGTTAAAATCAGGGAGCGCAGAAAACGATAAATCAACCATTTGACCTTTATGCACTTTACTAATGTATTTTTCAGAAATATTTGTGCGCACAGTTATGTTGCTCAAGTTTACAAATTCAATAGCCGGGAATTGCGGGCTTGCCATTTCACCAACCTTTGGATAAATTTTATTTACAATACCTGAATAGGGAGCTCTTATTTGCGACATATAAAGCTGTGCTTTTAATGCTTGTAACTGCGCTTCAAGACCATCTTTTGCTGCTTTTGCTTGAAGGTATTGTATTTCTGATCCAATTTTCTGATCCCACAGTGCTTTTTGTTTATTGTATGAAGTATTTGTTAATTCCAAATTAGCTTCCATTGCATTAATTTGCTGCTGAATGGCTGCGGTATTTAAAGTCATTAGTAAGGTTCCTTTATCTACTTTTTGTCCCTCTTGCACATGAATTTTTTCGACCTTTCCATTCATTTCAGGACTAATCATACCATATTCGTCGGCCTCTGCATTTCCAAAAACCACAAAGTAATGATTAAATGCTTCGGGTTTAATTTCCTTTACCGATACAGGGATTAAGTTTTCCAATACAGTGGTGTCAGTTAATTGCTTTTCAAGCGCTGTAATTTCATGCTCAAATTTTGCAATTTGTTGCTTTTTTTGTATAATTTTATTCTTAATAGCCTGATCGTTTGATTCACTACATGAAGCAAAAAGAATAACTATGGGTAGGATTTTAAAAAAAGTTTTCATTTTTATATAATTGATGGGTTATATACTATAATTGATTAAATGCTTTATCTAAATTCGTTTTTGCCGATAATAGCTTTTGAATAGCTCCTGTTAATGATAATTGAGCTTGTAAAAACTGATTATTTATTAAGGATAAATCTAATGCTGATACCATTCCTTCTTTAAATTTAGCCGTAGTTTTTTTATAAACTCTTTCAGATAATTCAAAATTCTGTTTTTCGTTTAAATAATTTTCCAGACTGGTACTATAGTCAAATTGAGCTTGTTGCGATGCAATTATTAAATACTGAGCCTCCTGATCTTTCATATTTGAGGCTTTATCTAACTCAATTTTTGCTTGTCCTACTTTTGCCAATCGCATACCACTTGATAATATGGGTATTGATACATTTACGCCTAAAATATGCTTTATATTTGTGTTAAAATCGGGTTGTTCAAATTGATCGTTGTATTTATAGAAACCCGCCACAGAAGGTAAGAATAATGATTTTTCTCTCTTATAACTTAGGTTTTGAAGGTTTTCTTGAGTTAATAATATTTTATAATCAATATGGTTGGTTAAATTAAAGCTTAAAGCAGCCGCATCAATAATATTTTTTGAAATTAGTTCTTCAATATTATCTTTTAATTCAACAGATACATCAGCTTCTAATCCAATTTGATAGTTAAATAATTTAGATAAATAGACTATTTGATTTTCTAAAGTTCTTAAACTATTTTCGGTTCTTTTAACAGTTAGTTCTAATTGGTCAACATCTGTGTCTTCAGCTAAACCTTGTTCAAAATATTTGGCAGTATGTTCAAATGATAGCTTAAGGTTCTCAAGAGTTTCTTCCAGAACAATTTTGTTTTTTTCTAAAATTAAGAGCGCATAATAACTTCCAGCAATTCCTTCTTTAATGTTAATTTTAACCTTTTCATAATTTTCTTGTGCAAACGATTTATAGGCTTTTGATGCTTGCAAACCCACAATATATTCTCCACTAAAAATAATTTGTGTAAGCATCAAATTATAACTTACATTATTTGTTACCCCCATTTTAAATGGTTCTCCTGGCAAGGTTTGATAAAAATTTTGATCTCTAAAATCTCCACCATAAACAGGTTCATTATCACCTTTATTTGCTCCCATCACCACCTTTGGAAAACTTAGTTCTGGGATATCAGGCATGTATGTATAATCAATTCCTGCGCTAACTTGCGGCAAGCCAATGGCGGTAGTTTCCCAAATTTTCTTTTGAGCCGATTCAATGTCAAGTTGAGCATTTTTACTCACAAAAAAGTTATTTATAGCAAACTCTTGCGCCTCCGATAATGATAATTTGTAAATAGTGTCACTTTGTGCTTTTATGCTTGAGAAGCCCATAAAACACACTAATCCTAATAGCAACAATTGTTTTAATCGCTTCATGGTTTTATTCATTTAGGTATTTATTAAATTCTACAATATATTTGTTTAAGAGTATTTCTCCTTGTGTGGTTATTAATCCTCTTATGTAATAATTCGTCATTTCTTTTATTAATTCGGGTGTTGATGCATTTACACCCCATAAGTCATTGGCATCATGTATTTTATCGATTCTGCTGATGTGAATTTGGGTGATAAGTTCTTCATTTAAATCGGGGCGGTATATTTTATTGTTTTTTCCCATTTTTAAATTCTCTTTTATAGCAATGCTAAATAATTCTTGATAGGAAGCTTTAGCCTTCTCATATACTTGCTTAAAATGTTTTCTTAAATCATTTATTCCAGCTGGATTTATATTCTGCAGAAATTTTATGATCAACACATTAATTCGGATGAGTTCTTCAATTTCATTTTCGGAATTTTCCTTAATTGAAAGAATTTGAGATTCATTTTTTTGTTGTTCATCATCGATAACCAATTGAATTAATTCCTTTTTATCAGCCACATGTTGATATAATGTTTTCTTTGATATTCCTATTTCACGAGCAATATCATCCATGGTATTACTTTTAATACCAAAAATTTTAAAAAGTTTTGCTGACTTTTCTATGATGTCTCTTTTATTTATCATTACACAAAATAAACTAATTACACAAAAAACGTTTCTGGTGTGCAAAGTTAAATGATTTATTCATTGAATTGTTTAACTTTTTATTTAATAAAGAATAAAATCAGCTGCGAATTTAAGTACTCTAATCAATTGTATTAAGTAAAAATCGGTGAATGAGGAAATGTTGTCGGTAAAAAAATTTTATGAGGTTAAAGCTGCATATCCTAGTTATTTAAACCTTCAATTTATATAGGTTTTGCTTAAAACGGTAAGTGATAACAAAAGACGATGTATTAAATAAACTTAAAAATTTTGGATCAGACCCAACAAAAAAGGTGCTGATTTAGACTTGGAGAAAATAAAGGAACTGTTGATATATGTAAAACAAAACATTCATAAAGTAAATAATAGGGTGCGATATACCATGAATGGGTTGTTTGTATGAAAACTAAAGTTGAAAAGCGGAACAAAGCATCCATAATAATCAAAAAAATTAGCATGTAAGGCTTATATAATTAAACTTAGGGCAACGCCCTAAGAATCAATACAACTATACGAAACGCCGCAATTAATTATGTTAAAATAGTAGTGTAAATCCACATGCGACGCAATCCATTCTATAAAAAACAGCTTGCATTTTATTGCTTTAAACCAGTGAGACTATTTTTTTTGAGTTGCAAACGAAGAAAAATAAAAAGTTGAACTGATTGCGAAAGCAAAGCGTATTGCGATCTTGTGTCTTTTTCCCCGATGCTTGCAGCGAGCTAATTTATTTTCTAAGCTAGATTATTTATTACTGTTGTTTTTCGAAATTTTAGCTTGCTCCACAACTTTTCAAATTGATTCATTTTTACTTTACTCAAACTTTAAAACAACAAAAATCCGCAGACGAATTGTCGCCTACGGATAAAAACCTTTTTCATTTTAGTTTGCTTATTTAAAGCTTATTGCTAATTCACTAATTTCTTTTGGGTTGTAAGGTGTTAATTCCAAAACATTACTTTCTAATACTGAGTATGCGCCACTTGGAGAAGTTCCACCCTGTATAAAACCATTGGTGTTGAAGTATCCTGGGGCGTCAGCATTTGTCAAATATGGAGCAAGGTAAGCAACAACCTCTTCTGGTTGCAAGGTAATTCCAATGGCAGCATATTCAGTAATAATAAAATCACTCATTTCTCTTGATAACACACTTTTAATTGAGTTTTCAACCAAAATCATCTCTCTTGAGTCAGAATCTAAGGAACTATAAGGCAATCCTACTTCTGCCACAGCAATATCTTCTGTTTGCTTTCCTGAGGCAACAAAGGCCCAGTTAAATCCGCTAACTTCGCTATGTGTATTAAATTTTGCATTGGGATGGTTTGAGTTCCCATAAACATCGACGATATTTCCATTTTTACCCACAAACATTTTAATATTGTCCACAGCAAAAATATCGGCATTTGTAGGGTCTTTTGGGAAATCAACAATCTCTACAATCATGTACTCATCATACTTTTCATTTCCTTTAGAAGAATACTCAATACTAAAAGCAGCATCTCCAGCATCAGCATCATGAACACGATCAATGTTATAAGGTTTTAACAAAGCAATTCCTTCAACTGGATCGTTGTTCCAAAATACTTGCATTCCTTTTCCACCATCGGCATTTCCTTCCGATTCCAAATCGCTTATAGTAAGCATATATTCCCAGGTACGGTTTTCAAATTCAACCTCAGACTCAACAAGCAGCTTTTTTACTCTGTTATCATCATCGCTGGTATAAGTCAATTCCAACACACTTTGAATTTTGTACAGAGCAATATGCGAAATAATGGCTTCTGTAATATCTGCGGCTTCTTCGCCAATTGCAATAAAATAATTTAAGTTCTGATAAATCGCACCACCTGTAATCGTATCGTTTTCAGCACTTTTTAAACCCACATTTGTGAAATTCGAATTACTAAGAGAATTTGGAATATCTACCTTAAATTTTGCTGGTAGAATACCACTTGTTACTTCAACAGGAGTAGGGGTTTCTTCTTCGCATGAAGTAAATACTAAAAGTACTGCTGCGAAAATTGCCAGGAAAAAATGTTTTGTTTTCATAATACTATTATTTAAGATTAATTTGCAATTTTATTATCTAATCAATAGTATCACACAAGAGTTTTATTTTACCCCTACGATTTATTCAAAATAAAATAAAATAATTTTATTATATTGATTGTGAGGTTTTTAAGAGATGGTGGGGTAATTGGTAGAGGAGAAATATAAAAAAGCATAAGTTTATTTCTATTCAAAAGTATCTGTTTCTTCAAGAACCAAACATACCCCAAACCAACCTCTAGCTCCATTTCTAAAATTGGTAGGAACATTTCCTTGTTCGATATCAAAAATGCCACCTCGCCATTCGGTTTCAATTAATAACGATCGAATGAACTCTTGATGGGCAGAATTTAATGAATATTTTCTTCGGGTAATGGTTGTTCCAATGGGGAATAGTATTTCTTGTTTTGGTGGAGCAAACTCCTGCCCAACATCAATAATATTTAAAGTGTAAAATGTTTCTGAGGCAAAACAACTACCATAAGAATTACAATATTCCGTATTGTGTGACCAATCGTAATACACTTCTATCATTGCCGGATCATCACTATCCGCATAAATGTACTTATATAAACTGTCTTGAAAAATTATTGTATCAGCACTAAATGGTAATATATAATCAGCTCCAATAATTGCTCTGGCTGTATCGGAAAAACCATTGTAATTTATTACTAAATAATATACTTTATCAATGGTTACAGCAAATGGATTGGAATAATATAGCCCGACTGATGAGGGACTTTCTGTGAATTCATAAATAGTTAAGCCATCAGAAAGTAAAATCTCGGCTCCAGAAATAGGTTCTGGCAATTGGTTAATTTCTGTGTTTGACCAATATACCTTTACCTCCTGTTGCTTAAATTCATTGCTAATAATGGCATCAACAACAATAAACGCTTCTGATTCCTGAAGTGTCCAATCCGTTTTTTCTTCGCAAGAATAAAACACTAAAGTGGCTATAAGAACAATAAATATTCTAATATGAAATTGTTTTATGTTTGATTCTTTTCTCATTAAAACTTCATGTTGTAAGTAATTGAAGGAACCATAGTATATACATATCGGGTACTTGGTGAAAGTTCTTGATAATTTAACTTATCAGCGGGAACTTTTAAATCACCATTGGCAGCCGCAACTTTGTTAAAATATAAAAACCCCGGATTGTGTGTGTTAAAAAAATTATAAAACGATATCACCAGATGATGCTCAAAATTGCCTTCTTTTTTATTCAATTTAAAATCGGTGCCAATATCAAATCTTTTGTAATCGGGCATTCTATCATTATTTTGCTCGGTATATACCGGAACCTGAACCCCTCTATAAAAATAAAAAGAAGTTGGGCTTGAAATTCTAGCGCCCGATGAATAAGAAAAATTGGCAGTTAATAGCCATCTGGGTTTTGCTAAAAAGCTTAAACCCAAAGAAAAGTCGACAGGCCTATCCTGTCTGGCTTTAAATTCCCTGCCGTCATTCAAATCATCAATTTGTATCAAACTTCGTGTAAATGAATATCCAACTTGTCCTGTAATTCTACCTTGTGTTTTACGTGCATAAACTTCAAATCCATAAGCTTTTCCATCACCTTGCCGTAATTCTCCATCTAAAAAAGGATTCAACATGGTTTTTGCATGATATTTATATCCAATTTGATTGTATAGTTTTTTGTAATAAACATCTACATTAAAATCAATATCATGTGCAGGCCATGATTTTATAAACCCCAAATTAATTATATCGGCTTTTTGCGGTTTAATATTTGGTCCTGAAGGCAACCAAACTTCCAAAGAATTAAAAGGACTAATGCTATTATTTATAAGATTAATATGCTGTAATGTTCTATTGTAGGAGGCTTTCAAAGATGAAAAATCCGTCAATTTATAAGAAATTGAAATTCTAGGTTCTACAGATAAGTTAGAATAATATTTTTCATCCTTTTTGTAATTATTTGTGTCAATTGGTTGATAATCGGTGTAGTTTACAACGAATCCTTCTCCAAAGTTTCGCCAACTGGTAAATCGTAATCCTGCGTTTAATTGAAGATTCTCTGAAAACTGGTATTCATTCCCAACATACAAAATACTTTCACCAGAATTTATGGGAGATACAGTTAGGCCTGATGGCAACTTTGGATCGTTATAATTGCCAGGATTAAAGTAATATCGTCCAAGTTTTAATCCATAATATATCTTATGATTTGGATTTAAATACCAAGTAAATTCCGATTTTACATGGGCACTTGAAATATGAGAATTCCAATTTATATTTTTGCTATAGTCGGTATGTAAAAAGTAGTCGTACTTGCTGGCGTAAAAAGTGGTGTTTAAAAATAATTTGCTTCCAAAAATATGATTCCAGCGGGTTGTAAATGAAGTATTACCCCATTCTAAGCCACTTTTATTATTTACAGTTTCTTCGGTAAGTAATATGTCTTTCCCATTATATAGGGTTAAAAATAAACGATCTTTTTTCCCTAATCTCAAGTTAAATTTCGATGTAAAATCGTTGAAATAAAAATCCTTAACCTTAGGATACCCCGCTTTTACCAAAACCCCAAAATACGATCGTCGAAAGGATGTAAAAAAGGAGCTTGCTTCTTTCTTAATAGGACCCTCAACGCTTATTCTTGCTGACACTAATCCAATACTACTACTGCCGGAAAACTTTTCCATATTACCATCACGAGTTCGTATATCGATAAGAGATGACAATCGACCTCCATATTGAATGGGAAAATCGGCCTTATAAATAGTGGTGTTTTTTATGGCATCAGGAATTATTGGAGTAAACAAACCCAACATATGCGAAGGGTTATATATAGGAGCTTCGTCGAGTAAGATCAAATTTTGATCACGATTTCCTCCACGAACATAAAAGTAACTGGAGCCATCGCTTTGAAAACTTATTCCTGGCAGATTATCCAATGATTTTAACATATCGGTTTCACCCAAAGCTGCGGTTTGTTGTTTAACTGCAAATGGTTTAATATTGGTTTGTGCCGCCAATTGATTTGAAATTAATTTCTCCCTGTTAAAGGAAGAAACTACCACTTCTTGCATCATAGATGCAGTGGGTTCCAACTTAATGTTCCATCTAAAATTATTATAGAGTTCCACTTGTTTGCTTGCGACATCATATCCCATGTACGATGTTTTTATTGAATAATTTCCCTCGGGCAAGGTAAATGAGAAAAACCCATAATTGTTAGTTGTGGTTCCCTGGTTGGTTTCTTCGTTGTAAACCGCAGCTCCAATCAATGCTTCCTGATTTTTTGAATCGACAATGTAGCCGCTAATGGTAAATTTTTTAGCTTTCAGTATCTCTGTTTCCTGAATTATTTCATCTGCTTTTTTTAATACCAAATACCCGCCCACATTTTCATACGAAACCCCAGCTTGCTTACATATTTCATTTAATATGTTTTCAAATGATTCTTTTTTTGCTGTGTAATTAATTTCAAAATTGGCAGGAATAGTATTGGTACTGTATGAAAATTTTTGACCGGTTTTTTCGCTAAGTTCTTTTAGTACATTTTCAAGTTTGGTGTTACTAAAATGTACAGAGATTTCCGTCTCGCTATTTTTAACTTGAGTAAACCCATGGCTTGAAAAAACCAATAACAAAACGAGTAGGATATGGCCATGAGCTTTCAACACATTTTATTTTTGACAACCTTCTCCGGTAATATAAAATACTTGATTGTTAAGGGTAATATGCAGTTCTAAGGTTGATTTTAAAACTTTTAACACCGATGCTAAATCCTTATCTCTAAACGCTACGGTTACCTTACAATCTTTTACTTTGTTATCAACCACAAAATCTTTATGATAGGTATTATTTAAAATATCAATGACTTGATTTAAAGGAGTATTTTCAAAGCTTAGGTATTTGGTTTTCCACGAAATGTCGTTTAAATCATTGCTTGGTTTTTTCTTAATGGCCTTTTTCTTTTTCATGTAAATGCCCGTTTCACCTGCTAATAATACCGTCTTTTTTGTAGGTTGTTTTGCCTCAGATAATTCCACTACCCCTTCAATAACTGTTACCTTAACCTCTTCTTGGTTTTTATAAGCCTTTACATTAAATTGAGTTCCAAGCACTTGAATAGTTGCTCCTTGCGCACTGATAATAAATGGCATGTTTTTATTGCTGACCACTTCAAAAAAGCCTTCGCCTTTCAATGTAATTTCCCGGTTTGCAGTGCCAAAGTCTTTTCCATAGGTTATTTTTGAATTTGCATTTAAGTTAATAATCGATCCATCGGGCAAAGTAACTTGAGTCACTTCAGCTACCGCTGTTTTTTGAGAAATGGTTTTGCTTTGCTGAATAACTAAAAAAGAAAGTGTAACAAGTATAAGTAAGGATGCTGCTATTTGAATAACTCTTGCTAAAGAAATCACCCGTCCTTTTGCTGGAGTAATGGCTTTATCCATAATTTGCCATTCCTTATCAATATCAATTTCCTCTTTTTTGCCTAGAGTTGCGCTTACATTCCAAAGTTTACGAATGGATTGAAATTCTTTTTCGTTTTCGGATGCCGCAGATCGCCAGTCTTCAACCTGAGTGCGTTCATTAACGCTGGCCTCATTGGCTAAAAACCTCGTAATCAGTTCAATTGGGACTATATGTTTGTTTTCTGTATCCATAACTCTATAACTCACACACTCTAGCTGCGCTTTACCCCTACATAAAGTCGTTGTTTTTTAAAATAAATAATATAAAAATGTATAAATAATCTTTCAATTCTTCTCTCATTACTTTTAAAGCCTTGCTCATTTGATTTTCAACCGTTTTTATTGAAATATTCAAATGCGCTGCAATTTCGGCATATTTCTTTCCTTCAAATCGATTGAGTTCAAAAACCTCACGACATTTTTCAGGAAGTTTTGCAATGGCTTGTTTTATGCGTCCCTCCAATTCGGCAACTTCCATTGAATCATAAAACTCACCTGTTTCTAACGATGCTGCATGTGCATCAAAATCTTCAGCATCAGCAAATTTTTTATGATCACGAATAAAATTCATACTGCGATTATAAACTGAAGTAAACAAATAAGACTTTGCTGGCTTTTCAAATTCAAATTCGTGCCTATTTTCCCATATTTTAACAAAAACAGCGTGTACTATATCTTTGCTGCTGTCCATATCGCCCAAGTATTTTTGAGCAAAATAACACAGACCCGTAAAATGATTACGGAAGAGTTCTTCAAATTTTTGCTTTAGTATGGTATCAGCTGTTGTCAAATTTGATTTTAAAATTCAACTCTAAAATAGTGATACTTTCTGAGAGGGGCAATTAATCAAGATTATTTACAGTACAAGTAGATATCGATAGTTTAAAGCGAACAAGCTATAAATTACTTTCAAATATCTTAAAAATAGTCATCTTACGACAATAATAATCAATAAAACTACCAAAAAAAAGACGGTTAAAGGAATATAATTACTAAAGTGTTGCATAAACCAACAAGTGTTGAATAATGCAACTACAACCAAAACATACTGATATCCTGACACATAAGATGATTGTGGTTATCTATTGTTGTATTATTCAACATTTCGTAAGCTTTATTTAAGTGTGTTTCATGCTTGCATGTGTCTGAAAAACAAATAGATAGGCGCTATATTTTACATTGGCACTGTACTTGGTTAGGGTTTAATAAGCAATTAAAAATAAAAATATTAAAGCTAATTACAATGAAAAGCACAGGAGTAATAATTTTTGCTTTAGCATGTATAATAAGTGTAAAGGCAATCAGCAAAGAGGATGAAATCCCGAAAAAAGCAATCGAGGAAACCCTAAGTGTGCATTGCACACCCGATGTTTATGACCTCTCCATAGGTTGGACTCATGAATTTAATCGTTTGAATCCTAACATTAAAGTTGAAGTAAGCAATATGTCTAAATCATCAATTGTCGAAAGCCTAAAAACACCTGGTAATCTGGCTATTGTTTCAAATAATTTTAAGTTAAGTTCTAAAGATGACATGGACAAAGTTATTATTGGACGTCAGATTATTGTACCTATAATAAGTTCACAGAATCCTTTTTTGAGTGATCTATTGCAAAAAGGCATTTCGATTGAAAATTTAAAGCAATTTTTTACCAGTTCTTATTTAAAAAACCCAAACGCCTTGTTGTCTAACAATCAACAGATAAAACTCAATTATTATACATTGAGCGATAATTTAATTAATAATAAGGTTGGTGAATTTCTAAATACCACAAATTTCGAAGCATCAGGAATTCCAGTTGAAAATGCCAGTGCCTTATTACAAAAAATTAAAAGCGATCCCAATGGATTTGGTTTCTGCATGTTGAACGACCTTGTTGATAATAAAAGCCAAAGTTTTGTAGAAGGCATTAATTTATTGCCCATTGATAAAAACAATAATGGCAATCTGGATTATATAGAGCAGATTTATAAGGATCCTAATACTCTTTTAAGAGGAGTCTGGATTGGTAAATATCCTCGTAAACTTACGTCAAATCTTTATGCTGTTGCTAATTATAAAAGTGCTTCCGAAGAGCAAAAAGCTTTTTTAAACTGGATTCTTATCGAAGGCCAAAAAAGTTTAAATGCATATGGATTTAATGAATTGGTAAGCAACGAAATTCAATCAAAACTTGATAAAATAAACGAATTAAATTTTCAAACGGAACAAACGTCTCATAAATACGCCAATTTAAAAGTAATTGCACTAGTTGTTGGTATAATCATATTCTTTGGAATACTTCTTGATTTTGCATTGTTTCGTTGGAATAGAAAAGTTGCAATTAGAGCAGAGGAATATGATAAGCAAATTCTTTATAATGAAAATACCGTAGAAGCTCCTGCAGGTTTATTTTTTGATAAATCACACACCTGGGCTTTTATGGAAAAAAACGGACAAGTTAAAATTGGGATGAGCAATTTTTTACCATCAATAACAGGTACTTTAACAGGAGTAGTTTTAAAAAATACGGACGAGACTATTAAAAAAGGGGAAGTTTTACTCTCAGTTATTCAAAAAGGAAAATTACTTAACATTAAAGCACCAGTTTCGGGTATAATAAAAGTATCAAACCAGAGACTATTGCACGAGCCCTTCCTTATAAATTTTTCTCCCTACGATGAGGGATGGATTTATACTGTTGAACCAAGCAATTGGGTGCGTGAAATCCAGTTTTTATTTGCGTTTGACAAGTTTAAAGATTGGCTTAAATCAGAATATCTCCGCCTTAAAGATTTTTTAGCAACTGTTAAAACAACAGAAGGTTCAATGCAAACAGCTATAGTTTTACAAGAAGGTGGTGAAATAAGAAAAAGTGTGCTTAAAGATCTGGATCCAAAGGTATGGGAAGAATTTCAACAGCACTTCATAGAATCATTTTAATGAGTTTTATTTCAAACTAAAGAAACTTTGATTATGAAAATGAACAGAAGAAATTTCTTCCAAACACTTGGAATAACAAGTTTAACGCTCGCCATTGGAAAATCAGGTAAAGCCATAACAAATAAAAAAACAAATGTTGATTTTAAAGGGATTTTAATTGATGCTACCCGATGCGTTGGGTGCCAGAGTTGCGAAATTGCTTGTGCTGAAGTAAATAATTTACCGGAACCTACTGATTCACCAGAGGTAGGTATTACCCGTAATTTAACTGAATTTCAACGTTGTGTTGTGAATGCTTACGATACCTCAAAAGGCGAAATTTACGTTAAAAAACAATGTATGCATTGTAACCAACCAGCTTGTGACGCCGCATGTCTTACTCAGGCCATGAATAAAACCGTTGAAGGTCCTGTAATATGGCGGGGAGATAAATGTATGGGATGCCGCTATTGTATGGTTTCGTGTCCTTTTGATATTCCAAAATTTGAATATCACAGTGCCAATCCAAAAATTCAGAAATGCGATATGTGCTTTTCAAAAATAAAAGAAGGAGGAGTTCCCGCTTGTGTTGAGAATTGTCCGGCTGAGGCAATTATTTTCGGAACACGAAGGGAGCTTTTGAATGAAGCACGAAAAAGGATAGTGGAAAATCCTGACACCTATTACAACCATATTTATGGAGAAAGCGAAGCCGGGGGAACCTGTGTTTTATACTTATCGCCAGTTCCTTTTGAAGAACTTGGTTTTAAAACGAACCTCCAAAATTCCTCCTATCCTGAATTATCAAAAGGATTTTTATATAGCGTACCTACCATATTTGTATTATGGCCAGCGCTACTTCTTGGATTACGCGAAGCCACAAAAGATGAACCTGTAAAAACTATCGAAAATGAATAATCTAGACCACACCATGGTAAAAGAAAATTATGCTGGCAAAACATGGAAATTTATTTTGCAGGAATTTAAACCCAAAGGTAAATTTTTAACACCTTTCAATATTATTTCGTTACCCATAATGCTATTGGGCTTAGTTCTTATTGTTATCCGTTTTTGGAAAGGTCTAGGATCAATTACCAATTTAACCCAGGAAGTGCCCTGGGGTCTTTGGATTGGTTTTGATGTGGTAACAGGAGTTGCTTTTGCCGGAGGAGCTTATGTAATAACTTTTATGGTTTATATTTTAAACATAAAAAAATATCAAAGCATTGTGCGAGTAACCGTTTTAAATGGATTTTTGGCTTATGTGTTTTATGCGGGCGCATTGCTTCTCGATTTAGGTCGCCCCTGGAATGTTATAAACCCCATTATTGGAAATAATTTTGGTACAAGCTCTGTGTTGTTTTTAGTAGCATGGCATTTTTTGCTTTACATGATTGCTCAACTAATTGAATTTTCACCAGCCATTGCCGAATGGCTTGGAAAAAGAAGGGCGCATAAAATTTTATCAGGAATGACTGTTGCAGCTGTAATATTTGGAATTACACTGTCAACATTACACCAGTCGGGACTAGGAGCTTTATATTTAATGGCAAAAGAAAAAATACACCCCTTGTGGTATTCCGAATTTATACCCGTCATGTTTTTTGTATCAAGCATTTTTGCAGGACTTTCCATGGTTATTTTTGAGGGATCAATCAGTTATAAAGTTTTTTCCGATCAAATAAGTGATAAGTCACATGCTTCACACAACTCAATTATTGTTGGCTTAACAAAAATTTGTGCTGTAACTATGTTTGCTTATTTCTTTTTGCAAGTATTAGTATTTGTACATGCACAAAACTGGCATTTATTAAATACCCCAATGGGTTATTGGTACCTTGTTGAGATATTCGGGTTTATTGTTTTGCCAATGCTCCTTTTTATATTGAGTTATAAAAACAATAGCACATTTTTAGCTAAAACAGCCGCAGTATTAACTATGGTTGGTATAATTATTAACCGCTTAAACGTAACTGTAATTGGATTTAAATGGGATGCTGTTTCGCACTACTACCCATCATGGATGGAAATTGCTGTTACATTTGCGGTGATTTTCACTGAAATATGGGTTTTCAGATGGATAATAAATCGTATGCCCGTTTTAAGAGATTCCCCCTCATGGGCGAAAAATCATAATTAGTAAGAAGTTGTATTTTTTTATCTAAAAAATCATATTATGGAAGGTTTTACATATAACAACATATTTCAAACTAAGGGAATTGAATATATAATAATTATTGTTTTTCTATTATTATTTATTCCTTTTTGGATAATCGTAAATAAGCAAAAAGGCATTACTGAATTAATTCAGAAGTCGGTAGGAATTTTAAACGCAGCCGTATTAAGAATACCAAAAGGTATTTTTTACAGTAAAAACCACACCTGGGCATTTTTAGAAAAATCGGGTTTGGCTGAGGTTGGCATCGATGATTGGTTGTTACACCTTACTGGCAATGCCAAACTTAAACAGCTCAAAATTGCCGGCGATATGGTAAAAAAAGGTGAGCTAATAACGGAAATAATAAATAATGGGAAAGTGCTACGAATGTATTCACCCATTTCTGGAAAGATTCAGGAAATAAATCCACTGGCATACGACAGTCTGCAATTAATTAGCGATGAGCCATATACTGACGGTTGGTTATACAAATTGGAGCCAACCAACTGGAAAGCTGATACTAAGCTTTTTTATTTTGGCAATGAAGCAAAAAACTGGCTTAACCAGGAACTAACCCGATTTAAAGATTTTGTATCTATATCCTTAAGTGAAAATACTCCACTGGCATCAATGGTTGTTTTGCAAGAGGGTGGTGAACTGCTCGACCATGCCTTAAGTGAATTGCCCAAAGCAGTATGGAACGATTTTCAAAAAGAATTTCTTGATACTTGATAATAAACATTTTAAAAGTAAGAAAAAACCAATGGTTTTTTCTTACTTTTATTAATGACTTAGAATCAAACAGATAACACTATTATTCTAAAAAATGAAAAAAGAAGGTAACTTAACACCTATCCTTAAAAAGTATCTTAAAATTAGATCATCAATTTTTGGACGTGTTATTTACACTATTACTATATTATCACTTATCCTTTTTGTATCGTTTGGTTCAATATTTCGATATGTATATCGTGAACATTTAAATACCGTTATTCGTCAGAATGGAAACAATGTTGGGTCAATGGTTGAGGGAGCCTTGTACTACTCTATGTTAATGAACGACAAAGGAGCCCTTCAAAGTACTATTGATAATATCAATACAATATCAGGTATTGATGAAGTTAATATGTACGATAGCTCTAACAGTTTGGTGTATTCTTCATATATTCCCGATTCAACGCATTTGGCGAATCCTGATTGTAAGACATGCCATAGCGATATAAAAAGCATGTTTCACCCAAAACAGAAATCATATACCATAATTGATATAGAAAGTGCCTGTCTTATGAATAAAACCCAAAAAGGGCACAGACAATTATTAATTCGAAAACCTATTTTAAATGAACGATCATGCTATGTAAGCTCATGCCATGCGCACAATGCCAATGATGAAGTTCTTGGCTCCTTAATAATAAAAATGTCGTTAACTGATCTTGATGCAGCCATTAAACGCTCATCGTCAGAATTTTTTTTATTGGCTACATTAACAACTATTTTGTTGGTGGTTTTCTTGTTTTTGTTTACCAGTCGTAAAATCAAAAGACCATTAAATTCCCTGATAAAGGCAAGCGAGGCTGTGGCTAGTGGCGATAAAACTACTCGACTTAAAATTACCCCAAATTTGTTAGATGACATGCGCTTGGTGTCTGAGGCCTTTAATAATATGCTCGATAATTTACATGCTGCCAACAACGAACTTAAAAACTGGTCGCAACAACTGGAATATAAAGTGCAAAAAAAATCAGAAAAATTAGTAGAAATTCAAAAGGAGTTAATTCATATTGAACGTATTGCTTCTCTGGGTAAACTATCATCATCGGTTGCTCACGAAATTAATAATCCTTTATCGGGTGTTTTAACTTATACAAAACTGGTTCATAAACTTTTAAGCAAACTTGATGTAGAACAGGTTTCCAAAGATTCAATGTTAAAATATTTAAAAGTAATTGAGGCAGAGACAAAACGATGTGGCGACATTGTAAAGAGCTTGCTTGATTTTTCACGTAAGGATACTGAGAACTTTGAAGTGAAACAACTTCATAAAATATTAAAAAATGCTTACGATTTGATGTCACATCAGTTAAAAATTTCAAACATTAATTTTTACTCCGATTTTTCAGCTGAAAATGATGTTATAAGTTGCCGCGAAAATCAGGTAAAGCAAGCTTGCATTGCCATATTGGTAAATGCATCGGAGGCTGTTTCCATTAATGGGGAAGTTGTTATGAAAACAACGAATCCTGATGATGACCATATAAAACTTGAAATTTCTGATAACGGTGTGGGAATTGATCCAGATGATATACCACATATTTTTGAACCCTTTTTCTCGGCCAAACAAAAAGTGAATGGAGTAGGTTTGGGCTTGGCCATTGTGCATGGGATTGTTCAAAATCACAAAGGAAAAATTGAGGTTGACTCCGAAATAGGAAAACATACTACCATTTCAATAATTTTACCGTTGCTTAAAAATGAAGGAGGATAGTTATGGCAAAAAATATTTCAATTCTAATTGTTGACGATGAAGAATCGGTTCGTGACTCACTTTATAACTGGTTCATTGAAGATGGTTATGCTGTAACCTGTGCTGCCAACGCAAAAGAAGCGCTTTCAATTATTGAATCAACAGCATTTGATATAGTACTAGCCGACATAAAAATGCCAGGCATGGACGGGTTGGAAATGCATCGAAGGATAAGGACACTTAATCAGGATTGCGTTGTAATTATTATGACTGCTTTTGCCTCAGTTGATACAGCAGTTCAGGCATTAAAGGACGGTGCATACGATTATGTTACTAAACCTTTCGATCCTGATGACCTGTCGCATATGATTCGTAATGCAACAAAACAAATCAGGTTAAAATCTGAAAACGAAGCCCTTAGGAATAAGGTAATTACACTCGAAAATGTGGAGGATATTGTAGGTAGTAGTGAAGCCATGGTGAAAGTCTTACACGAAGTTGAAAGCGTAGCACCCTCAAATTCATCAATAATAATTACAGGCGAAAGTGGAACTGGAAAAGAACTTATTGCAAGAGCGATCCATTTTAATTCACCACGAAAATACTTTTCACTGGTTAGTGTTCATTGTGGCGCCCTAACCGAAAGTTTATTAGAGAGCGAATTATTTGGACACGAAAAAGGAGCATTCACCGGCGCTATGTATAACCGTAAAGGCAGATTTGAAATGGCCGACGGTGGAACTATTTTTCTTGATGAAATTGCCACCATTTCACAAAAAATGCAAATAGAACTTTTACGTGTTTTGGAGTCTAAAAGCTTTGTAAGAGTTGGTGGAAATAAGGAGATAAAATCAGACTTCAGGGTAATATGTGCCACCAATAAAGATTTAAAAAAAATGGTTGAAAACGGATCTTTTCGCGAAGATTTATACTATCGCTTAAATGTTGTAAATATTCATATTCCACCCTTGCGTGAGCGTACAGATGATATTGCTTTATTGGTTGAACATTTTATTCAAAAGTATTGTACGGCCATGAGTAAGCCAACAGTGAACATAGAGCACGCAGCATTAAAGCGGCTCGAAGAATTTGAGTTTCCGGGTAACGTTCGCGAACTTGAAAATACCATTGAACGAGCCATTGTTATTGGCAATGGAAAGGAAATAAAGCTTAAAGACTTACCTATGGGCAAAGATATTGTTTATAACTCATTTGAAAGTTTAGAAGATATTGAGAAAAAGCACATCCATGAAATTTTGCATAAATATAACTGGAATATTTCAAGAGCTGCACTGGCTCTCAAAATTGATAGGGTTACGCTATATAATAAAATTAAGAAATATGAACTTAAAGCCTTGAAATAAACCACTATGGATTGAAAATCCATAGTTTTAATAAATATCGGAATGAAATTCCTTAAACTAAAAAATGAATAATGAACACCGATTATTCGCTAACGCTCATGAGAACGCTTCGCTAAGTTATTCGCAAAGCTCATGAGAGAAGTTAACGAATGTTGAATTCAGATGGATTAAACAAAAAGAAAGAATAATCTTTCAACTTCTTAAA
>JAEINW010000075.1 GCA_016342715.1 Salinivirgaceae bacterium
AAGTTGAAATATGCTAGCCTTACAGGCTATTAAAACATTGTAAACAATAATTTTATGTATTGCTTTAGGAAATAAACAGGTGCTATTCTTTTTATTAAAGGGTGCTTACTTCAAATAATTATTTAGCTCTATATGGCTGAAAGCCATAAATAATATAGCTTAGGGCAACGCCCTAAGTTGTTTGTTGTTAACAACAAGCGATGCAAGCATAAAATTTATTTTTATGAAATTATCTTCATGCATCGCCATCTTTAATATTAAATATCAAGGTGATTTTATATGAAGCCCCAACTTTTTCCTGTGATCCTGGATTACACATTAAAAAAAAGCTGTTCAAAAAAAAGAACAGCTTTCCTATTAATAGTTTATTTATAGTTTAGTCTATAATTGTAACCCAATTGTGTTTATCTTCAATTTCACCATATTGAATTCCCAAAAGATTTTCATATAATTTAATAGAAACAGGACCCGCTTTTCCATCTTTACTAAACACATATTTTTTCCCGTCGCCTTGAGTATCTTCAATTGTTCCGATGGGAGAAATCACAGCTGCAGTACCACAAGCACCACATTCTTCAAATTCAGCTAATTCCTCAACAGGAACAGGTCGTCTTTCAACTTTTAATCCCATGTCTTCGGCAATTTGCATTAAACTTTTATTTGTAATACTTGGTAAAATTGACGATGATTTTGGCGTTACATAAGTATTGTTTTTAATTCCAAAGAAATTTGCAGGTCCACATTCGTCAATGTATTTTTTCTCTTTCGAATCTAAATATAATGCAGCGGCAAAACCATTTTTATGCGCTCTATCGCCAGAAGCCAAACTAGCCGCATAATTTCCACCAACTTTATAAATGCCGGTTCCAAGCGGTGCTGCTCTATCGGCATCACGAACCAGTTGAATATTTACGGGTTTAAAACCTTCTTTAAAATAAGGCCCTACGGGGGTTCCAAAAACCACAAACAAATATTCATCAGCTGGTTTTACACCAACCTGAGCTCCACTTCCAATTAATAATGGGCGTAAATAAAACGATGCTCCTGTTCCAAAAGGCGGCACGAATTCTTTATTCAATTCAATCACTTTTTTACAAGCTTCCCAAAAAATATTTGATGGAACATCTTGCATCAAAATTCCTTTGGCTGAATTTTCCATTCTTTTATGGTTCTCATCCCAACGGAATACTCTAATTTTTCCATCTTTTCCTCGAAATGCCTTTAGGCCTTCAAAAGCCTCTTGTCCATAATGCAAACAAGTTGCAGCCATATGAATTGGAATATGCTCTGACGAGGAAACCTCAAGCTCGCCCCATTTTCCGTTTTTATAATAGCACCTAACATTGTAATTTGTAGTTGTGTACCCGAAGGATAATTTTTCCCATTCTATATTTTTCATATCGGCAGTTTATTAAAGTGTTTAAAACAATTTTTGCAATAAATTAACAATATATTTATTCAAGAAAATATGATTTATGTTAATTAAATTAAGATTTTGAGTAAAAATAGAGTTTTTTTGAATGATGTCAAGAGTTAGGAAAATGTTACATAAAATGTATTAAAAAAAAAGCCGGCAATGCCGACTTTAAAATTTTATCTGAATCCTCCGTATTTTATTATCTGGCTATTTCGGTTTATCACCATAATTGGAATTTTCTCTTTTCTTTCTGGATGATCTGCTATGTATTTGCTATATTTACGAATCATAATCACAATCAAATCAGAATCAATGTTTTCGGCAAAACGCAACACTTCCTCTTCAAACTGACGATTCTTTTTTGCCGTTTTTATACCATAAATAATATTCTTTTTATCAAGCATCTTTTTTGTAAAATAAATATTATTGGCCATTTCTTTTTTTCTATAATCATCTTCAATATATGGCTTAATAATATTAATGTTACAATTATAATATTTCGATAAATACACGACCCAATGCAGTGTTTCTTTATATTTTTTATCGTGATCAAGAGGAACAACAATCTCTTTGTAATAATTATGAGCTGGTTTTTCTACTGCAACGATAAAAGGAATATCAATTCCTTTCATACGTTTGGTAAAATCTTTTATTTCAAAAGTAGTTTTATCACTAGCTTTATAAGTTGCTCCACAAAGAATAAGATTTGCTTTAGCGTCTTTTACCAGCTTATTAAAATTACTTCTCTTAACACCAACTTCAACAGCAATATAAGGATTTACCTGATGTTCTTTGAGTATTCTTTCTCCAACTTCTTTTAGTTTTTCTTTTTCTTCTGAAATGAGTTTTTCCTTTACGGCTTTTCCAGCAAACATGCCTGGAGACTCCAGAAATCGAGCCAACATGATGTGATTATTTACTTCTTTAGCAAGTTGAATAGCATGCAATAATGCAATCTCACTTGATTCAGTATAATCCCAAGGAATGACTATCACATCTTTTTTATTTCGAGCCATAGCTTATTTGTCGTTAAAAATTGTTCCTTAATTACAAAGTTAATTATTTTCTTCAACTAACCTCCGAATAGCTTCTAATTGGTTGTTTTTATTTACATCACGCAATCTTTTAGCTGTTTCGGTAAAGTATTGATGCTTTTCAATAAATGCAATTTGAATTTGATTCCATCTATTAATATCATCCTCAATTATTTTATGTTCGGTTAATTCTCTAAATAAATTTCCTGAAACTGGTATAAAATCAACCCGCCCTAAATAATCTAAATCTGCATCACAAATTATTCTTTCAAGCAAATTTTCAGGCTGAGGTGGCAGTTTTGTAACCATTATTATTTCAGAAATTTTTTCTATTTGTTCTTTTGTGTAATCGTAGCCGGGTAAAATTTGTTTGGCTAGTTCAACGCCTGCCTCTTCGTGATCTTTGTAGGTAACAATAAAACCAGTATCATGAAATAAAGCCGCCGTTTTTAAAAGCAACAAATCTTCGTCATCAATCCCTTCGCCTCTTCCTATCAATTCAACTTGTACGGTAACGTCAATGGTGTGTTTTAAATTGTGATAATATAAATTTCTAGGCAATTTTTCCTCTAAAATATTCATAATATGTTCCTCTAAATCATCGAAGCGAATAAGTGCAAGTCTAATATCAAAAGTTCGGTTTGCTTTGATGCCAAGACCATCAATAGATAATACCGGTCTAAAACCTTCAATAAAATACATGTCAATTTCACCTTTATATTTTACTGGCATTTTACCTCGGTATTGACACAAGAAATAATCCTTTACTAATTCATAAGTCATTCCGGTAATATTCACCTTCCCTATTTCTCCTGAAGCTTCCATTCTACTGGCAATATTTACGGTATCACCCCATATTTCGAAGCGTTTTTTGCTCGTTGTTGAATTGCTAAAGACCGGCCCTGTATGAATCCCCATACGCAAATCCCAAATCTTTTGATTTTTTGCTACATACTGATCTTTTATCATCATCATATATTGCTGCATTTCAAAAGCAGCCAACACAACTTCAATTGGGTTTGTACGGTTTTTTTGTGGTATTCCTCCTGCACACATATATGAATCACCAATTGATTTTATTTTTTCAATGTGTAGTTTTTTTACCACGTCGTCAAACTCAAAGAAAAATTTATCGATATCATCAATCAAGCGTTCGGCATTTTCTTGATCGGCAACTTTTGTAAAGCCAAGTATGTTTGAAAATAGTACCGTAACCATTTTAAACCGCTCAGTTTTATCTTTTGATTTTTCTTTAAGTTTCTCAAAATCTTCTTTTGGCAGATAATTGGTTAATAATTCCTCATATTTTGCTTTTTGTTCAGAAAGTTCTTTGGTTCGTTTGTTTATTTCCGTTTCTAACAAAAATTTTTCTCTTGCAATTCTAAAATCAAACCAAAAATAAATTACAAGCACCAGTCCAAAAAACACAAACACAAAAATCAACCAAACAAAGGCAACGCTTGCAGACTCATTTTTAAAATCTACAATTAATTTATCGGTAAAAGTATGACCCAAATTATCCATTGCCTGGATAATTATTTCAGTATTTGATTTGCGAATATTATACAGCTCCTTTACCGGATAATCAATCCAAACCGATTGGTTTTTTTTGTCATCAGTAATATAAATATGATATTGATTTAAATTATACTTTTTTATAAATGAAGAATCAAGAAGAATGGTAATTGCCTTTGGTTTAATCGATCGATCGACAACTAAATGGTAAAGTTTTGTTTCCTCATTAAATGTTGGAATCATTTCAATGGTATCGTTTACCAATACATAATTAACAATTTTTTGGCGTTTAACTTTAAGGTTATCAGGGGTGTTCTTACTATCTATTGCAGACGAAAATGCTACAATACAGAGTAGTAGTGCAATGTTTTTTTTAAAAATAAGGGAAAAGGTGCGCCCTACTTGATTCATTTACATATAATTTGGTCTGAATATAGCAGGATTATTTTAAAAAATCAAATTAATTCTTTAATCAACCGCTTTGTTAAAATCAATGGCTGGTATTTGTTGATAAAAAACACAAAGGCTGCATTATTTGCAGCCTTTTAATATATATATGAGATAGGTTTTAAAAATTAAAGGTAATACCCAATGCAAAGGGGTATAATTCTGGACCTTTATCCTTTTTAAACAGCGATTGCATTTGATAAGTTCCGTACAATCCAAAATCTCCAAAGCCAACACGAGCTGTTAAATTGTAAGTAAATGGATTAATGTAATAGTCGTCTTTATCTTTCTTTTTGTCTCCATCGTCTGTTTTATTCTTCATTTTTGCAGTAAGTTTTACAGCTCCTTCAACACCTCCTGAAATATACAAATCCTCGTTTTTTAATGGAATTTGAAATTCTAACAACAAGGGAACGGTAAGGTAGGTTACTCCAAGCTTACTTTTTGCATAGGAAGAATCGGGAACGTTAATAATTCCATTTTCACCCTTTTCAAGCACCACGGAACTGTTTGAAAAACGGTAATTATTCCATCGGAATCCAACTCCTGTAACCAGACCAACTCTTTCCTTTATTATGTTAATACCTAGCTGTGTGAAGTTTAAATCAAATTGAATCGATTTATTTGTGTTTAAATCAAGATATTCATATCCCTCAGGAATTTCCATTTGTTGACTAGCATCTAAAAATCCATTCATACTGATTCCCATTCCAGCCCAATGTGGTTCAAATCTATTTTTATCGTGTTTCTTTCCAAAGGAAAAATCATCATCATCCCAATCCCAATCATCATCGTCTCCCTTGTATTTATTGATAATAATATCATCTCCATCTTCGGTTACCGAAATGTTCATTTTACCAATTCTAATTTTTGTAGTATCTGAACTTTTTGAGCTTCCTTCAAGTTTATCCAAGTCTTTCTCAATATCCTTGAAAGATTCATTATGCTTTTTTTCTTGCTTCTTTGTTGTTCCTTCAGGAATTGTGTCTGCAGTAAACTTATTAAAATTTGAGGTCGTAGCAAACGAAGTACTAACTAAAGTTGCCGTTGCAATTATTAATAGTAATAATTTATTTTTCATGATTTTAAGTTTTATTTAATAACTATTTCTTTGTTTAACATTTGTGGAAAAAGCAAAATATTTGCTTTGGAATTTAATTTTTGTCTTATTTGTTTCTTCTTCTTTTTCTACTTTAATCTGTGCTTTTGTAATTCTATTAAAACCCGAAACACCCGCTTGAGCGATATTCCAAATTAAATTATTATCGTTGGCTGCATTTGTTACATTTTTTGATTCATCTACCAAAACAACTTGATGCTTTTCTGTGGGTAGTTGTTTCTTCCCACTCATTTCATTTATATCAGCATAAATATCTTTGCATGGCAAACAGTTTAGTTCCGATACTTGTATTGGTTCAATTTTGTTTATTTCAATTCTATCAGAGTATTCGATTGATGAACCGTCTTGAATTTGTAAAACATTAACTTTTTTAAACCCAAATGGGTCTTCTAATATATTTTTCTTATCTGTCTGATTTTGTGTTGTTTTAGCCGCATCAATTGTTTCTATTGTAGAATTATTCACTGGCTCAATAGTTGATTCAACTAGCTTACTTGTCATTGTTGAAGGATTATCGAGCTTTGAAGTATAAAACAGCATTGCTCCAAAAACCAAAACCGCAGCAGCTGATGCTGCATATGAAAACACCTTTCTGGTTTTTAGTGAAAGTATTCTATATTTTTTTAGTTCTGCTTTGTGCGGATATAAAATAGATAAATCAGGTAAAACCTTCAAGCTATTATACAAATCAAAGGTGGCTTTTTGTTCAGGATTATTAGCAATATATTCATTCAGCGCAACCAACCCCGATTGATTTAACCAACCTTCAACGCATGCTACACAGTACTCCTCAAAATTGTTTTCATTAATGCTATGATTTGTTTCGTTAAGCTTTAATAGAATTTTTTCATTAAAAATAACATCTTCCCTTTGCAATTTAGTCTTACGAAAAAGCTCCAACTCTCTCCGCTTTTCTTTGTCCGATTCAATTAGTTCAATAAACAAATCAACTTCGCAGTCGGGCATTACGCCTTCGATATAGGCTACACACTGATTTTGAAAATAATCTGAGTTCGCAGTGGTTTTTTCAAAAGGAATTTTCTTTAGTTGATCTTTTCCTTCATATATCACCGATTTATCTACAATCGGCGCCTCAAGAAACATTTCAAGTTCCTCCTTAATGTCAGAATTGGCTTCAATAAATCTTTCCATTTCTTTCGCAAGATCTGAAGGAAGATTTCCTTCAGCAAAATCAACAATATATAATTCGTAATTCTCTCTATTTATATTCATTACATCCTTTAATTAACAGGTAACTTGAACAACTATATAACTGCATCCATGCTACCAATGTAGTTCTTTAAAAAAACCCGAGCTCTAAAAATATAAACCTTTACTTGTGCTTCACTCAACCCAGTTATTTCTCCAATTTCTTTGTAAGAATATCCTTCATAATCTCTAAGCATAATTACCGATCGTTGTATTTCGTTTAACTTGCCTAGTGCTTCATTTAATATCTCACTCAAATCGGAGTATTGCGCACTATGGGAATATTTTTCTTCTCTCACATTTTCGAAATCAGTCATCCGCTTGTCTTTACGTATTCCATCAATCATTGTGTGATAGGCGGTTGTAAAAATGTAACTTTTTACTTTCAAGTAATTTACATTACCTGCATTAACCCATACTTTCTCAAATGTATCCTGAACAATGTCTTTTGCCTTCTCATCATTCTTAATGTTTTTTAGAATGAATCGATAAACACCGTCTGAATGCATATCTACCGCCTTGTTATATTCTTCTATGTTCATTTTTAAAATTTGGCTACAATGGAGAGACGGGGTCACCCCAAATTAGTTACTACAAAATTTATTTTCTGACAAAGTTTTTTTGACAAAGTTAATATTTGATTGATATTCAGATGTTTTCAACTAAATAAATTTGTATATTTTTCACAATTTATTCTTGCACGATTTATTCTTTCTCGTTTAAAAATCTATTTTTGTATAAATATAAAATCAAAATAAAATGAGAAAACTACATTTACTACTATTATTTATTTCAATTCTTTTCATTGCATGTCAGCCAAAAGTTGATCCAAATAAAAACCCGAACAAAGAGCTTTCACAAAGCGAACATTTGGTTATGAGTGCAGATTGGTTTCAAAAATCAGCTGAAATGAGAGCCAGTTTTTATCAAGCCTATAATTTAGCAAGCTATAAATTAAAGGAACACGTAAATAATTATAAAGGCGAAAAACCCACAGCAGTTGTTCTTGACATTGATGAAACAGTATTGGATAATAGTCCTTTTGAAAAGCACCTAATTGATAAAGGTGAATTATACAACAGTGCAGGGTGGAAAGAATGGACAGATAAAGGAGCAGCAAAAAAATTACCGGGAGCACTTGAGTTTACAAATTATGCAAAAGAATTAGGTGTCGAGGTTATTTATATTTCGAACAGAAAAGTAAATGAGCTGGAAAAAACTATCGAAAACTTAAAAGCAGCTGGATTCCCAAATGCCGCAAAAGAATTTGTAATTCTTCGTGAAATGGACAAATCGGGCAACAAAACCGAAAGAAGAAATAATGTAAATGAAAAATATGAAACTCTTTTATATGTAGGAGACAACCTAACTGATTATAGCCAAATTTTTAGCGATCGTGGTGAAGATTTAGGTTTTAAAATAGTTGATGAGTATAAATCTGATTTTGGCGAAAAATTTATCTTGTTACCGAATCCAATGTATGGTGAATGGGAAGGTGCCATATATGGAAATGATTATTCACTAGCTCCAGAAAAGAAAAGAGCTCTTCGCAAACAAATATTGGAAGGTTACTAGTAGAACGTTCATTATATACCGTAGCATTATTCATCGGATGACTTTATTGACTATTAATGAGTTAGTCATCCGATGAATGTCATAATAATTAGAAAACTGACTACTAGCTACCATAAAAAGTTAAAATAAATAGAAAGAGCGCATTCAAATCTAAATGCGCTCTTTTAATAAATTGAAATATTTATAATATAAAATATTACATCATTCCTGGCATTCCGCCACCCATTGGGGGCATTCCACCACCTGGATTATCTTCTTTTTCTTCAACCAATACACATTCAGTTGTTAAAAACATTCCAGCAATTGAAGCCGCGTTTTCTAAAGCAACACGGGAAACCTTTGTAGGATCGATAACACCTGTTTTGTACAAGTTTTGGTATTCATCAACACGAGCATTGTATCCAAAATCTTCAGTTCCTTCTTTAACTTTTTGAACAACTACCGAACCTTCGGCACCAGCATTTTCAACAATCTGACGTAATGGTTCTTCAATGGCGCGTTTTACAATTTTAATACCATATGTTTGATCAATGTTTTCGCCTTCCATTCCTTCAAGAGCTTTAATTGCACGAATATATGCAACGCCTCCTCCAGGAACAATTCCTTCTTCAACAGCAGCGCGAGTAGCACTTAAAGCATCGTCAACGCGATCTTTTTTCTCTTTCATTTCCATTTCGGAACCCGCACCTACATAAATTACAGCAACACCACCAGCTAGTTTAGCCAAACGCTCTTGTAATTTCTCGCGATCGTAATCAGAAGTTGTTAACTCAATTTGAGCTTTAATTTGCTTAATTCTTGCTTCAATGGTAGCTTTTTCGCCACTTCCATTTACAATGGTTGTGTTTTCTTTATCGATGGTAATTTTTTCACAAGTACCTAAATCTTCTAAAGTTGCATTCTCAAGCTTCATGCCTTTTTCTTCAGTAATTACAACAGCACCAGTTAGTGTTGCAATATCTTCAAGCATTTCTTTTCTTCTGTCGCCAAAACCAGGAGCTTTTACAGCAGCCACTTTTAGTGAACCACGAATTCGGTTTACAACAAGAGTTGCAAGAGCTTCGCCATCAATATCTTCAGCAATAATCATTAAAGGTTTACCCGATTGAGCAGCTGGTTCTAGAATAGGAAGCAAATCTTTCATTGATGATATTTTCTTATCATACAATAAAATATAAGGAGATTCTAATTCTGCTTCCATTTTTTCGGTATCAGTAACGAAATATGGAGAGATGTATCCACGATCGAATTGCATACCTTCAACGGTTTTTAATTCGTCGTCAGTTCCTTTTGCTTCTTCAACAGTAATAACACCTTCGCGTCCGGCTGCATCCATAGCTCTGGCAATAAGATCACCAATTACAGAATCGTTATTTGCTGAAATAGTAGCAACCTGTTTAATTTTTTCATTGTCTTCGCCAATCACGCGTGATTGAGATTTTAAGTTTTCAACCACCATGGCAACGCCCTTGTCAATACCCCTTTTAATATCCATTGGGTTTGATCCAGCGGTCACATATTTTAGGCCAACATTTACTATTGATTGTGCCAAAACGGTGGCAGTTGTAGTTCCATCACCCGCATCATCAGCAGTTTTTGAAGCTACTTCTTTGACCATTTGTGCTCCTAAGTTTGCATATGGATCTGACAGCTCAACTTCTTTTGCCACAGTAACACCATCTTTTGTGATTTGTGGCGCACCAAATTTTTTATCTATAACAACGTTTCTACCTTTTGGTCCTAAGGTTACTTTTACAGCATTTGCTAACTCATCGATACCTTTTTTAATAAGGTCGCGAGCTTCAACGTTATATTTAATTTCTTTTGCCATTATTATAATGTTTTTATTTTATTTTCAAATGATTAAAAAATGTAAAGGATATCAATTTGTGAGATAAGTAAGTATTTTTCATTATCAATTTCAAGTTGTGTTCCTGAATATTTGCCATACATTACTTTATCACCCTCTTTTACCTCTACATTTTGATCTTTAAGAGCAGTTCCAACTAAAACAACTTCACCATGCAATGGTGCATCTTTAGCTGAGTCAGGAATATAAATACCTCCAGCTGTTTTTTCTTCAGCTTCTGAAGGACGTACAAGAACTTTTCCCGCTATCACTTTACCTTTTAAATTTACCATTTCGTCTTTTATTTAAAGTTAAAATTTTTAATTTTTTCCACTGCTCTATTTCACATTTTATGCCAATTATTCTTTTATAAAATTAGCAGACAATTTTTCTGTTTTTTAAAAGTCTAATGACAGAAGGGTCCCTTTTTTTTTTAATAGATACACTAAAAAGCCTTGCGCTTAGGGCAAAAAAAAATGTCAGCTTACTGACAAGCTGACATTTTATCTATATGAAATCAAATTTTTAATTGTCTTCTTCTGCTGGAGCTTCTGTTGGAAAAGGAATAGCAGATGGATCGGTTGCATTATCAATTTGTTCTTGCATAATTGATTGGTTGCCTTCTCCTGTTTCGCGTGGAATGAATGCCGAAGCTATCACACATAAGAATAACAATGCCCCAGCTAAAGTCCAGGTTGCTTTTTCTAAAAAATCGGTAGTTTTTCTAACGCCCATTACCTGATTCGACGATGAAAAATTAGCAGCTAAACCACCACCTTTAGAGTTTTGTACTAAAACAATTAAAACTAGCAAGACGCTAACGATTAAAATTAATACTGATATTAAGTAAAACATTTCTTCTGAATTATTGATTATTAATTAATTGTTTAATTTTCTTAATTTGACCTGCAAAGTAAATATTTTTTTCTGGATATTTCAAACTTAATTTTTCATAAGCAAAAATTGCTTTTTCATACAATCCTTGTTTAATATATATTTTTGCTAATGTGTCGGTTATCATATCACTTGTTTCAACCGTATCATTATTCTCCACTTCTTGTATTTTAATTTCTTCTTTTTCTTTTGGGATAATTTTAGGCTGTTTGTCAATAAATTTGTCAATTAAGTTGTCGCGGCTTGTTTTTGCTTTTGCTTCCGACATTGATAAAGAGGGTTTGTTTTTTCCAAAAGTGTTTTTAAAATCCTCTAAATCAACCTTGTCATCTACATTATAGAATGATAATGATTGTGCGGCTCCCGACATAATAAGTTGAGAAAGTTCATCATCAATTTCTTTGGTTTTTGATGAAGATTCTTCTTTAAATTCTGTTAGTGATGTTAATTCTGTAAAATCAAAAGTTTCTGAGCTTTCATTAGCAACTTGTTTTTTCTCTTCATCAATTAAAAATGGCTCACTTACTGGAAGCAAAACTCTTTTGTCGAGCAAATAAAAAAGTCGGTCTCTACTGCTAACCCAAACAGCGGTTCTTTTTAATTCCTGATCATATTTTATACTCCCTTGATTGTTTAAGTTTTTAAGATACAGCAAATGAGCCGTTTGAAAATATGGGTATTCTTCAACGATTTTTTCCAGATCGACTAATGAACGATCATCTAATAGCTCCGGAAATTTTATATATTGATAAAATGTTTCTTTATCCATTTACCAGTTCACTACAGCTTTATTAAAAATATCATCTACTAATTTTTCTACAATTTCATCCACCAATGTTGATTGAACCACTGTTAAGCTTTCAATACTTTCGTATTCTGAATATTGTGAAAATTTGGTTTCGTAATTAGCTTCCGGATCGATTGTATTAATAAATTTAACACTAACTCCTATTGTCAGCCTGTTTTGAGCAGCCACATCGCTACCAGCTTGAATGCTCATTGGAGCTACTTTATATTCAATAATTGAACCTTCAAATTGCAAATCACCTTGACTTTGAACTAATTGTAAGCTTGTTTGGGATATAAATTTATCTTTAAGTGATTCTGTTAATGTGTTACTAAGTGTTGGATAACCCGAAGGAGAAAAATCAGGGAAATTTGCCACCGATACAGATTTCGCTCCTTGTGGTATGCTTGCACCAGTAAAAGAATACTTTATTGTGCATCCAGAAAAAAACCCGATTACTAGAATAAAAGCAATTATTTTATAATTTTTCATCTGTTTATAATTTTATTTTATTGGTCAGATAGCCTACCCCGATAAGTCGTGGGAATATCCATGTTAAACATTTTCGCTTGGTGTAATATTTATTGCATGGATATTTCATAATTTGATGTAAAACAAGTTTTTAAAGATCGATGTTATATTCTTTAATTTTTCTATACAATGTTCGTTCCGAAATTCCCAAATCCTCTGAAGCATGTTTGCGTTTTCTATGATGTTTTTCTAAAGCTTTTATAATTAATTCCTTTTCTTTATCAACCAACGAAAGCGATTCTTCAATAAACTCCTCTGTATCTTGAATTTGCTGACTGTTTTCTGCCTCACGTTGAATAATTACTGCATTTTGTTTTGCCTGAGATTCTTCAAAATCAATATTCGCATCGTCGTACAAGTTTTTAATTACACGTGCATTGTCTTCGGTTATTGTTGCCTTATCAACTCCTTTATCCATCAGATCGTGAACCAAACCTTTTAAATCGTTCATATCTTTTTTCATATCAAAAAGCACTTTGTATAATATTTCTCGCTCTGAATTAAAGGCTTGTTCATCCACCCGTTTATATAAAGCAGGAAGTTTTGAACCTTCATCAAGGGGAAGATAATTTCGAAGGGTTGCGCCAGAAATTTTTCTTTCCTCTTCAAGCACTGAAATTTGCTCGGTAATGTTTTTTAACTGACGGATGTTTCCTGGCCACCTGTAATTGGTTAAAATTTGCTTTGCATCCTCATCTATTGAAAGCGATGGCATTCTTAACTTTTCAGCAAAATCTTTAGCAAATTTTCTGAAAAGCAAATAAACATCTTCTTTCCTTTCCCTAAGAGCAGGAATGTTAATAGGAACAGTATTTAATCGATAAAATAAATCTTCACGAAATTTTCCTTCATTAACTGCTTTAGCAATATTAACATTTGTTGCAGCAACCACCCGAACATCTGTTTTTATTGTTTTCGATGAGCCCACCCGAATAAACTCCCCAGTTTCAATAACGCGTAATAATCTTACTTGGGTTGACAAGGGAAGTTCTCCAACTTCATCTAAAAAAATAGTTCCACCATTGACTACTTCAAAATAGCCTTTTCTACTATCCGTTGCTCCGGTAAAAGCTCCTTTTTCATGACCAAACAATTCTGAATCTATGGTTCCTTCAGGAATAGCCCCGCAATTTACAGCAATATATTGTCCGTGTTTTCTGGAGCTAAATTGATGAATTATTTTAGGAAATGTTTCCTTACCTGTTCCACTTTCACCTGTTATTAAAACCGTTAAATCGGTTGGGGCAACCTGAACGGCAATATCTAAAGCTCGGTTTAAACCATATGAGTTACCTATAATTCCAAATCGTTGTTTTATTTGTTGTATATCCATAGTCTAAAAGGATTTTTTGTCAGTAATATTCAGTGTTTGTATTTTAATTGTTCAGCATAAAGCCTAGTGTTTCATGTTAAAAACAGAAAAACACTGACAAAATTACATATTTAAATGTAAAAGATAAACAATTATCGATAAAATGGAGATTTAAAGCGGTGAGATGGGAAATAAAGAAAAATTTTAAAGTTAACTATCCCCGAGGCAAGCCTCGAAGAATTCTTTTGATTAAACAAAATAAAAAAGTTTAAAATATTATAGGGTTTCTTTTAAGCTAAATAAGGGTATTTCTAAATTCTATAATTTTATCTTTAAGATCTTCAGCTCTTCTATAGTCGGTTATTTTGCCCTCAATTTTTGTGAACAAGTCATTTATTTCATTTAATTGATTATAAAGATCTTTAAAATCTTTATTGTCCTTGTGGCTTTCCATTAGAGTAATTATACTGTTTAAATCCTTTTTGTGCGATAAAAGCAAGTCTAATAAAGGTTTTTTGTTTTGAGCATATTTAACAGTAGTCCCAACTAAATATAAGCTTTCAACCCAGCTTCCTGATAATGCAAAAAGTGCAATTTCATCTTTGTTTGTTTCTTTTAAGTATTCGTGGGTATCATAAATAGCTTTCTTAACAATTATTATTAGGGAGTCCTTTTCATCTAAATTGTTTTGAACTTCTAGAAAAAACTCTTTGTCAAGATTAGAAATTTCCAGATCTTCAATTAATTGGACAAAATTATCGAGATAAGCGGCAGTTTCATTTTTTTTACCATAGGTAATAGTATAGGAAAGATCGGCTCCATAAATACCTAAATTAATTGCCTTTTGTTTGTATGATAAATAATTCTCAACATTTTCGGGTGGATTTGTCGCATCATAAATAAAGCCTGCCCCGGTTTCGTTAAGTAGTTTTACAACTTCAACAGCCGACGGCATCGGAAAATCAAGTGCTGTTGTAATTGTGTTTTCAACCTCAATGTCATCAAAAGCGTCTGCGTCTTTTGTCGGTTTGTTTGTATTGTTACATGAAATAATAAACATGCCAATAAGAATAACAAGCAGAAGATTTTTAATGTGTACCATAGCCAAAAAATTTATTATTTATGTAAATATAAAATAATTGATCGATTTTTTTGCATATAAATTAAAAAAGGTTGACCAACAGCTTCACTTACAACATTATTATTATTATGTTAATTTTTTTGCTTTAAAATTTTTATAAAAAACCCATTACATAGCCTAATTAAAAGAATGTCCTTGATTTATTAACAAAAATTGTTGATAATAATTGTGGTTTTAAGAATAAATTGTATTTTTGCACTCCAATTTGGAAAATTATATCTCGTTGTATTTATATATTAATTAAAAAGTTAGGAGTAGAGTGGATACTTTAAGTTTTAAAACAAAATCGGCAAACAGGGCAACCGTTGAAAAGAAATGGGTTGTTATTGACGCAAACGAAGCAATTTTGGGTCGCCTTGCCACCGGTGTTGCTTTCACGCTAAGAGGAAAGCACAAAACCGATTTCACTCCTCATGTTGATTGCGGTGATAACGTAATTGTTATCAATGCTGAGAAAGTTCAGCTAACCGGAAACAAATGGAGTGATAAGGAATATGTACGTCACACAGGTTACCCTGGGGGACAACGTACCGTTAATGCTGAATCTCTTATGGCTAAAAAACCAATGGCCATGGTAGAAAAAGCTGTAAAAGGAATGCTTCCTAAAAATCGTTTAGGACGTGAACTTTTCAGGAATTTGTATGTATATGCAGGTACAGAGCATCCACATGAGGCGCAAAAACCTGAGCTAATCAGTTTAAATTCAATTAAATAACAAACATGGAAGTTATTAATGCACTTGGGCGTAGAAAATCCGCGGTAGCCCGCGTTTACTTGAGCGAAGGAACCGGAAAAGTAACTGTAAACAATAAAGATTACAAAACTTATTTTCCTACTGGAACTCTTCAATACATTGTTACTCAGCCATTAGTCCTTTTAGAGGTAGCTGATAAATATGATGTAAAAGTAAATTTAGATGGAGGCGGAATTAAAGGTCAGGCAGAAGCTTTGCGTTTAGGAATTACAAGAGCTCTTATTCAAATTGATGAAGAGTGTCGTGGTAAACTTAAAGCAGAAGGTTTTGTTACGCGTGACCCTAGAGAAGTAGAGAGAAAGAAACCTGGTCAGAAAAAAGCACGTAAGAAATTCCAGTTCAGTAAGCGTTAATAGCACTGCAAGAATTTCGTTTAGTATCTAAATTATTAAGATTTCGATCGAACTACTTAATAATTGCTTTTTCTACAGAATGTAAACGAGTTAAAAAAATTAAAATGTCAAGAGTAAATTTTCAAGACTTATTAGACGCAGGTGCACATTTCGGTCACCTTAAGAGAAAATGGAATCCGAACATGGCACCATATATATTTATGGAGCGTAATGGCATTCACATTATCGATCTTCAAAAAACCGTTGTGAAAATTGATGAGGCAGCAGAAGCTATGAAGCAAATTGCTAAATCTGGAAGAAAAATATTATTTGTGGCAACAAAGAAACAAGCTAAAGACATTGTTTCTGAACGCATAAATGCTGTAAACATGCCATATGTAACAGAACGTTGGTTTGGAGGCATGTTAACAAACTTCCCTACAGTACGTAAGGCGGTTAAAAAAATGGGCTCAATCGACAAAATGAATGCCGATGGCACTTTAGATCACCTTTCGAAAAGAGAAAGACTACAAATTTCTCGTCAAAGAGCAAAGCTTGAGAAAAACTTAGGTAGTATTGCTGACCTTACCCGTTTGCCTGCTGCTTTATTTGTTGTTGATATTCAAAAAGAAAACATCGCTGTTGCCGAAGCTAAGAGATTACAGATTCCTGTTTTTGCGATGGTTGATACAAATTCTGATCCTAATCAAGTTGACTTCGCAATTCCATGTAATGATGATGCAGCAAAATCAATTTCATTAGTCATTGATGCGATAGCAAAAGCTGTTGAAGAAGGTCTTTCTGAAAGAAAAGTTGAGAAAGATAAAGAGGGTCCGGCTAAAGAAAAACGAGCTCCTAAAAAAGATCCAGCTAAAACCACAGCGAGAAAAAGCATTGCAAAAAAAGAAGCAGCTCCAACAGCAGAAAAAGTTGAAGTTACTCCTGATGTAAAAGTGGAAGAAAAAAAATCTGAAGAATAAACTCTAAAATATTATTGACATGTCTATTAAAGCAGCTGACGTAGCAAAATTAAGAAAAGCCACTGGTGCTGGTATGATGGATTGCAAAAAAGCTTTAACAGAAGCTGAAGGCGATTTTAATCGTGCCGTACAAGTTATTCGCGAAAGAGGACAAGCTATTGCAAACAAGCGTGCCGACCGCGAAGCAACTGAAGGTGCAGTTATTGCAAAAGTGTCAGAAGACAAAAAAACAGGAGCTATTATTGCATTAAATTGCGAAACTGACTTTGTTGCTAAAAATGCTGACTTTGTTGCTCTTGCTCACAAAATTTGTGATTTAGCTTTAGCTAATATGCCAGCCGATCTTGATGCATTGTTAGCTTTAAATTTTGATGGTAAAACATTAAAAGAAGCAGTAATTGGTCAAAGTGGAATTACTGGTGAAAAAATGGAAGTTGCATTTTACGATAAAGTAAGTGCAGAATTCATTCAACCATATATTCACATGGGTAACAAATTAGCTACCTTGATAGGATTTAACCAAGCAGATGTTGCTGAAGTTGTTGCAAAAGATGTTGCCATGCAAACAGCCGCAATGGCTCCGGTTGCAATTGACAAATCTGATGTTGCTGAAAGCATAATTGCTGAAGAATTAGCAATTGGTAAAGAAAAAGCAAGACAAGAAGGAAAACCTGAAGAAATGCTTGATAAAATTGCTCAAGGTCGTTTAAGTAAATTTTTCAAAGAAAGCACATTGCTTCAACAGGTTTGTGTTAAAGACAATAAAATTTCTATTGCAGATATGCTTAACAGTGCAAGTGCCGGTTTAACAGTTACTGACATGAAACGTTACGCATTAAAATAAAAAACAAACTAACGAGATATTTAAAAGAGCCTTTTTTAGGGCTCTTTTTTTTTGCTTATGTTTAAACACAAATTTGTTTTTTTTATATTTACCCGGTTTTATTAGCAATTAAAATCTGACAAAAACACATTATATGATAAAGTATAAAAGAGTTTTATTAAAACTTAGTGGTGAATCACTGCAAGGAGAAAGAGGTTATGGAATTGATCCAACTCGTTTGGAAGAATATGCTCTGCAAATAAAATCTATTTCAGACAAAGGAGTTCAAATTGGAATTGTTATTGGAGGAGGAAATATTTTTCGTGGATTAAGCGGCGCAGCAAAGGGCTTTGACCGTTATCAAGGCGATCAAATGGGAATGTTAGCTACGGTAATAAACAGCTTGGCGCTTAAGTCTGCTCTCGAAAATAAAGGATCAAAAGCAAGAGTACTTACTGCAATTCGCATGGAACCTGTTGGAGAATTTTACTCGCAACCAAAAGCTATTGAGTGTCTTGAAAAGGGAGAAATTGTTATCTTATCCGCAGGAACGGGTAATCCTTATTTTACAACTGATACCGGATCTTCGCTGAGAGGAATAGAAATTAAAGCCGATGTAATGTTAAAGGGAACGCGCGTTGATGGTGTATATACAGCCGATCCGGAAAAAGACCCTACAGCAAAAAAATTCGATAAAATTACTTTTGATGAAATTTATAATCGGGGCTTAAAAGTGATGGACTTAACGGCAACTACCATGTGTAAAGAAAATAATTTACCTATTATTGTCTTTGACATGGATACACCGGGCAATTTAGAAAAGGTAATTTTAGGCGAAAAAATTGGAACTTTAGTTTCGAATTAGATATCTTTACTTTTTTAACAACTAAACATAATAGCAATGACTGAAGATATAAACATGGTAATTGACATGACTAAAGAGTCAATGGAAAAGGCCATTGCGCATCTAGAAGACACTTTGATTCATATTCGCGCAGGAAAAGCTGACATTAGAATGTTAGATGGTATTACGGTTGATTATTACGGAAATGCTACAGCTTTAGCACAAGTTTCGAATATTAACACTCCCGATGCTCGTACCATTAAGGTACAACCCTGGGAAAAAAAAATGATTGGTGAAATTGAAAAGGCGATCATGTACGCTAACCTAGGTTTAAACCCAAGTAATAATGGTGAAGCTATTCTAATTAATATTCCACCATTAACCGAAGAAAGGCGTAAAGACCTTGTTAAACAAGCAAAAGCTGAGGGTGAAAACAGCAAAGTAAGTATTAGAAATACTCGAAAAGACGCTATTGATCAATTCCGACAAATGCAAAAAGACGGTTTGTCAGAAGATTTAGCAAAGGATGCTGAAGCCCTGACTCAGGAACTTACTGATTCCTATAATAGGAAGATCGATGAAATGATAAAACAAAAAGAAATTGATATTCTTACCATATAATTTTAACCCCGCATTGTCGGGGTTTTTTTGTATCTTACTATTTGGCAGCATAGCGATGAATAAATATCTTATCATGAGCACAAATAATAAACAAATTCATTAGAACTTTTACAAACATATCTTTGTTAACAAACATTTAAGCTGAAAAATTATTTCTGTTTATTGAAATAAGATAAGGACTTGTTTTTTGAGAAGCGTTCTTTCATTTATTAATTGCAGTTGAAAAGCTGCAAAAATATATATAATTTAGTGCTGCTGTTAATTACAATTAGATCAATTGCTTGAGTTAAAACGATAAAGAGTTTATGAATAAATTAAGCTGAAATGAGATTATTACTTTTTTTGTTTTTCTGCATATCGCTTCCTTTTTATGTAAGCGCCGAGGACGAGCCATCGGACGATATATCACTATTGCTTAATGATTTGAAAAATGCCAAAGAAGACACCTCGAAGATTATTATATTAAACAAACTAAGCGCCGAATTTATTGGAGAAAACAACGATGAGGCTTTAAAATGTTCAAAGCAAGCCAGAGTTTTATCTAAAAAAATAAAATATGATAAAGGATTGGCTAATTCATATTATAATATTAGTAAATGTTTTTATTACAAATATGAATTTGACAGTGTATTATTATACTATAAAAAAAGTAAAGATATTAATTTAAAAAAGTCCAATTGGGGAATTGCCGCAAGCTTCGAACTTCTTGTGGGTCTTGTTTACCAAATTCAATCCGATTATGCCATTGCCATTAACCATTACCAGAAAGGATTGCAATTATATACCTCGTTAAACGATAAAAAAAACAGTGCCAATTGTTATAATAATATGGGTGCCGCTTTTTATAATCTGGGTAATTACGAAAAAGCACTTGATAACTATTTCAAAAGCCTTGAAATAAACGAAGAAATAAAAAACACCTTTATGGTTGCAAAAACCTATGCAAATATTGGTGGTATTTACGAAGCACAAGAAAAATACAGCAAAGCGCTTGAATATTATAAAAAAGCAATTTTAATTGCATCAAAAACAGACTCGAAGCAAACCATTGCCGACACTTACAGAAATATTGGTGGCATATTTACTCAAGAGGAAAAGTTTGATTCAACTTTAATTGTATATGAACTTGCCCTTAATACATATATACAAATAAATGACATTAGAGGCTTAGTGGTTTTGTACAATTCATTTGGGCAAACCTATGCTAGCTTGGCAGACACGAAACCAATAAACGAAAAAAAGAAAACGCTTGAAAAAGCAATGAATTATTACAATAAAAGCCTTGAATTAAACAATAGAGAATTGGACGAAATTGAAGAGAAAATTTTCTCCTATCAAGGGCTTGGTGAATCATATATATTTCTTAAACAATACTCAAAAGCTATTGGCTATATAAACAAAGCCAAAAAAATGGCGGAAGAATTTGAATTGGCAAGCAATATTAGAACGGCCCACAACTATTTGAGCAAAGCTTATGCTGGTTTAGATGATTATAAAAAAGCCTATGAGAATCATGTTTTATATAAAAACTGGAATGACTCCTTAAAAAACGATGAAAATATTGAAATGTTAACTCAAGCAAGCATGCAATATGAATTTGACAAACAACAAAAGGAACAGGAGTTTATTCAAGCTCAAAAAGACTTGGAATATCAGCAAAAACAAAAACGCGACCGACTCATTAGAATTTTTATTTTAATAGGCTTGGGAATTGTATCTCTGTTTTCAATTCAAATGTTTTTAAGCTTTCAGCGAAAAAAAAGAGACAATATTTTACTGGGTAAGCAAAATGAAGAAATTGAAAAACAAAAGGAAGAAATTACCGACAGTATTAGATATGCCAAACGAATTCAATCGGCTATTTTGCCTTCAAATGATTGGGTGAATGAAAATTTACCCGAACATTTTGTTCTATTCCGCCCACGTGATATTGTAAGTGGTGATTATTATTGGATGAATAAAGTAGATAATAAAATTATTCTGGTAGCCGCTGATTGTACAGGACATGGTGTCCCTGGGGCATTTATGAGCATGCTCGGTGTTTCCTTTTTAAATGAAATTGTAAATAAAAACAATACCACACAACCAAGTTTAATTCTTAATCAATTACGAAATCAAGTTAAAAGAACTTTGTCTCAAACCGGAAAAGAAGGCGAAGCAAAAGACGGAATGGATATTGCGGTTTGTCTGTTGGATCAAGATACAATGAAACTTCAATATGCCGGGGCATACAATCCGTTATATCTTTTTAGAAATGGAGAACTTATTGAAACAAAAGGAGATAAAATGCCTATTGGAATATACATTCGAGAAAAAGAAAGTTTTACCAATCATGAAATTGATTTAGAACCAGGAGATACCTTTTACATTTTTTCTGATGGATATGCTGACCAATTTGGTGGACCCAATGGCAGTAAATTTAAATCGCGTCCTTTTAAGAGTTTATTGCAAAGTATTCAATCAAAAACAATGGCGGAACAATGGGAAATTCTTGAAACTACTATTGATGATTGGAGAGGAGAAATTGACCAAATTGACGATATGATTATTTTGGGTATTCGAATTTAAGATTCAAAAAGTAATTTTCTAACTAATAGCCTCAGTTCGCCGTAAATTTTTATAGTCTGATTGTATTAAACGATAACCAAAGATCAACCATCCAGTATCTCCCACAAACATTTTTCGGCTAAAGATAAGTTGGAACAATATCTGTCAAAACAAACAAATGAACTTTTTGATCTTGATAATAAAATTATTTTGTGTGATTTGACCAATACCTATTTACGGATGCTTGCCGATTGGAATTTACCTTATCACGAAAGCATCGCAGATCTTTCGTCGATAAAAAAGGAGTGCTAACAACTGAACTGGTTTACCAACATTAGCTCTACCTATTAGGCAATCGTTTTAACAATGCCGCAAGGTCTTATAGACGCTTGCGGATTGTTTATTCCGTAGGTGGAAATACCCAACCTTTCCACCGTTCTTCATTATAGAATTCTTCTTGTGTTTTAGGGCTGTAATAATCTACTGGTGCACTTGGTCTG
>JAEINW010000076.1 GCA_016342715.1 Salinivirgaceae bacterium
TAAGGTTTTAACCTAATTTTATTTGATTTATTTTACTGATAATCAGATGATTATATTAAAATCTACCGAAGTATTGAATTGATTTACTCAAGTCGAATTTTAAACTTTTTTATACTAAGAACAATAAATACAACAGTCATAGCTACAAGGATGAGCGTTTCTTTCCAAACGTAGGCAATGCCGGTTCCTTTAATCATTATCGATTTAAGAATCTCAATAAACCATCGAGGAGGCATTATATAGCTTATGTAATAAAGTACGTCGGGCATGTTTTCAACCGGAAAAATAAATCCAGATAATAACATGGTTGGCATCATAAGAGCCATCATGGAAATGAGCATGGCTTGTTGCATGGTTTTACTTACGGTTGAGATAAATATTCCTAACGAAAGCGAAAGCAAAATAAACAAAGTGCATTCGGCAACCAATAGTATTAAACTTCCCTCAATGGGCAAGCCAAAAACAAAATAAGCCAGCGAAAGTATGCTTGCAACATTTACTAACGATAGAATAAGATAAGGAATTACTTTTCCCAGAATAATTTGAATGGGTTTTAGAGGTGATCCCAATAATATTTCCATGGTTCCCAGTTCTTTTTCACGGGTAATGGTAATGGATGTCATTAGTGCAGAAATTAGCAAAAGAATAATAGCCATGGTGCCTGGAACAAACATAAAAACACTCTTCATATTTGGATTATAAAACATTCGCACATTGGGTACAATGCTTATGTTTTTTGCAGATTGTTGATTTTCGTTAAGCACAAAAGCGTTGATAATACTCGAAGTGTAATTATTCAGCATGTTGGCTGTATTGGGTTCCGATGCATCTAAAATTAATTGCACCGAAGCTTTACCTTCTTTCTGAAATTTTTTGCCAAAATCGGGTTCAAATACAATTACTTCTCTAACTTTTCCTTCCTTGAATATCTCATCAATTTCCTTTTCTGTAGAGAGGTATTTTTCAAGAATAAAATAATCTGATGATAATAATTTATTGGTTAATTCTTTGGTGGTAGCATCTTGCGATTTATCAAGAATAGCAATTTTTGCATCTTTTAAATCGGTGTTTATGGCAAAACCAAAAATCAAAATTTCAGCAATAGGAATACCAAAAATGATAACCAATGAACGCACATCGCGGAATATATGGTGGAATTCTTTTTTTACGAAGCTTAAAAATCTTTTCATTTTAATACAATTAGTAATTAATATTAAATATGTTGTCCTATGTGGCGCATGTTTTATTGGATGTTTCTTATTTGATTATGTGCTTGCGCCAATTTTGTTGTTGCATTTTTCAAGGGGCGTTGCCCCTTGTTGAAATATTTAGCCCTTTCAGGGCATTTTTGTTAATAAGTTCAGTTTTTCATTCTTAATTAGTCATTGTTCATTGTATAAAAGTCTGGTCTAGCTACTTTTATAAATACTTCGTTCATATCCTTAGCTTGGTATTTTTCTTTAAGTTTTGCAGGAGTATCTAAGGCATCAATTCTGCCATCAACCATAATTGATACCCGATCGCAATATTCAGCTTCGTCCATGTAATGGGTTGTTACAAATATGGTAATGCCTTCGTTTGAAGCTTCGTAAATTAAGTCCCAGAACTGACGACGTGTAATAGGGTCAACGCCACCAGTAGGTTCATCCAAAAAGATAATTTTTGGTTTATGAACCATTGCCACCGAGAAAGCTAGCTTTTGTTTCCATCCCAAAGGAAGTTCAGAAATTAAGGTGTTTTTATTTTCAAGCATGTTCAGTTTGTCAAGCAATTCGGTGGTACGTATTTTTATTTGCTTGCGCGACAGGCCATAAATTCCACCATAAAGTTCAATATTTTCGGCTATGGTTAAATCCTCATAAAGCGAGAACTTTTGACTCATGTAGCCAATATTCTTTTTAATTTTCTCGGTTTCTTTATATACATCAAAACCAGCCACTTTAATATCGCCCGATGTGGGTTTCGATAAGCCGCAAAGAATTCGAATAGCTGTGGTTTTACCAGCTCCATTGGCGCCTAAAAATCCAAAAATTTCGCCTTTATAAACCTCAAAATTCAAGTCGTTGTTTGCCACAAAAGAGCCAAACTTTTTCATGAGGTGCTTTGCTGATATTTCTATGTTATTACTCATTATCATTCGTATTGGAGACCGGAATATGGAGACCGGCTTTGGTTTATGTTTTATAGAACGCAGATTGCACGGATTCTTCGAAACACAGATAAACACTGATCTCGATTTTTGTATTATAAATTATTTATTGTTCATTTTCCATTAAGTTCATAAAGCAATCTTCAATGTTCGGATTCTCAATTTTTACTTCCACTTGCTCATTCCCATTATTAGTTAGATAATTTTTCAAATCATCCAATTTCAAATCTCTATTTGTTGAGGTGAAATGAACATATTCACCAAATGGAAAAACTGAATTTGCTTGTTCAAAACTTCTTAAATCCTGCATTAGTTTGAATTTGTTTTTGCCATTTACTGCAAATAATGTATCAGGAAAACTTTTGGTTATGCCTTCGGGTGTGTTAATATCCATTATTTCCCCATTTTGAATTAACGCTACTCTATCGCAAAGGCTGGCTTCATCCATATAAGGAGTGGAAACTAATATGGTGATATTTTTCTCTTGTAATCGCTTGAGCATTTGCCAAAATTCCATGCGTGAAACTGCATCAACACCAGTGGTTGGTTCATCAAGAATTAGAATTTCTGGTTTATGGATTAAGGCACATGATAGTGCTAATTTTTGCTTCATTCCACCCGATAACCTTCCAGCCAATCGTTTCTTGAAAGGTTCAATTTGCTTGTAAATGTCAGCAATTAAATCGTAGTTTTCGTCTATTGTAGTATTAAAAACGGTGGCAAAAAAGTTCAGATTTTCCTCGACACTTAAATCCTGATACAAGCTAAACCTACCGGGCATGTAGCCAATAATTTCGCGAATTTTTTTGTAATCTTTGTTCGGGTCGTAGCCATTTAAGCGAGTCGTTCCCGAATCGGAAAGCAAAAGTGTGGTTAGTATTCTAAAAAGTGTGGTTTTACCAGCACCATCAGGTCCTATTACTCCAAAAAGTTCATTATCATTCACATTAAAACTTACGTTTTTTAGTGCTTGTACTTGTTTATAACTTTTGGAAATATTGTTAATCTCAATCATAATTTATTATTTGAGAAATATTTTTTATGCTGTGCTAATAGAAAAGACTAATACCCAAATTGAGCGATTCTCGCTAACGATTTAGTTCTTGTAAGTATTTCACTGCATTTTGTTTGTGAAACGCTACAATCTCTACATCGGGGTTAACTCTAAGTAAAGCGCTTGTTCGCTATGCTCCAATCGCTCAACTTAGATAATAATCTCTTTAATGAGGCTACACTTTTTCAAATATTAGTGCTTCGCTGTTTAATTTAAGTCTAAACCAAGGAATATTTTTATTAAGAGCTATTAGTTCTTGTTTTGAAATATTATTATCAATCACAATAAGTTGACCATTAAGTTTTAATTTTGAATGAGCTTGTTTAGCTAAGTGTACTACTTTATTTAAATTTAGACTCATATTAGCAATTAAAATATGGTTTAAGGTATTTTCAGGAATGGTTTCAAAATATGGATTTACAATCACATTCTTTTTATACTTGCCACGGGTGAATTTATTGAATCGAATCAGATCAATATTTCGCCCGATTACAAATATTTGACCGTTGGGCTTTATTAAGTTATAGGTGTGTTTGATAATTTTTGAAGAAATGTCGCCATACAAAAGAATAGTATCACCTGTTAGTAGCTCATTGTTAAGGGTTGTTTTAACCAAGTTTAACTTAATTTTTGTATGTTTCCCTTTTAATGACATTATTCAAATTTACTTATGAATTATCTTTTATTTTAAAATTACTTCACCCGGCATTCCAATTTTAATTTTCCCATCGTTTTTAACCATAACCTTAATTGCATAAACCATGTTCACTCGTTCTTCCTTGGTTTGAATAATTTTTGGTGTAAATTCAGCGTGGCTCGATACCCAGGTAATTTTCCCATCGTATTCTAAATATTCATTGGTTCCCTTGTCGATTCTTACTTTTACCATATCGCCAATTTTAACCCGATACAGTTGACCCCCGGTAAGGTATGCTTTTAGATAGGTTTTATCTAAATCGGCAATTTTGTATAAGGGTTTTCCTGCTGCAGTAAGTTCGCCTTTTTTAGCATATTTTTCAAGAATAGTTCCATTAATTGGATTTTTCACTCTGCATTTTATCAACTGTTCTTCGAGTAGTACTTTTTTTGAGTTCACAATATTTAATTCTTTTGCGATGGCTGTTTTTTGAGTATTAAACGCAATAATCTGCTGTTCAATAACCTTTAGTTGTCCATTTATGTCATCCAATTGTTTTTGAGTTGAGGCCCCACTTTCTCTCATGTTTTCAACTCGTTTTAATTCAATCAAGAGGTTTTCCTTTTGTTGAATAACTACTTGTTTTTGAGCTTCAATATTTGCAATGCTTGCCACTATTTTGCTTTTTTGAGCACCTATTTCTTGCATTTGTAATGATGGCATTATGGTATCAACCAAGGCAACAATTTCGTTTTCCGTTATTTTTTGACCTTGAGCTACTTCAAACTGTAAAAGTTTGCCAGTGGCTTCGGCTGAAATTATAAGTTCATCGGCTTCAAAATTTCCGTAGGCATCGGCGCTAAGTTCTCCATTGGAGCAGGAGCCAAAGCTTGCAAATAGTACTACAATAATTAAATTTATGCAATTGTATCTTTTTGATTTTAGAGTATTCATAGTTTTGAATTGTTAGTGGTTAAATAATGTTTTGCCAGTAATTGAAAGTTGATCAATTTGAGCCTGAATAATTTGTATTTCTCTTGATTTTAGATTTATGCTTGCTTGTTTTTCGGCATTTAAATCTTGTATAAAATCAGCCGAAGTTTTGGTGCCATTTTTCATTTGCAAGGCGGTTCTGTTACTTATTTTTTTTCGGATTAATACAATTTCATTGTCTTTTTCGAGCAGCTTATTTAGTTTTTGTTCACGCAATTGTGCTTCGTTTTCTGAAATACTTAGATTTTGGTTAAAAGCGTCCACATTATCGCTAATAATTTCTTTTTGCAAGCCCAATTGTTGCATTTCTCTATTGGTTTTTTTCCAGTCCCAAATATTCCATTTTAGTTGCGCTCCTACCATATAATAGCTATCCCATTCCTGATTGAACATATTCATTCCGGGATTTCCGTATCCAAACGAGCCAAAGGCAGCCATAGTGGGCATTCGTTTTTTTTGGGTAGCAAGCATGCTCGCATCCAATACTTTTGCCTGATTTTCAAACAATATATGCTCGGGGCGATAGAATGAACTAGCAGCTTGGGTTTTAATTGTGGGTATTTCAAAGTTGCTATCTTCATTTATTGTAATTCCGCTTAGCTCCGAAACAGCATCTATTAGTTGTTTTTTTTGGCTTGAAACTTCAATGATTTGCTGATCGAGTTTTAAAAGCTCAGCGTCTAAATTGTCAAGTTCAGAAACATTAATTACTCCGTTATTTACTGCTGACTCTAGTGCTGTTTTTTGTGCACTAACAGTTTCTTTAGTTAAGTTCAATATTTTTTTGTTTTCCTGAATCAATAAAGTAGTAAGATACAAGAGATTTATTTGCTCTTTTACTTTATAAATATCAACTTCAATTTTTTGTAATTCAACCTGAGAGCTTAGTTCCGTAATATTTTTTGCTGCTTTAATAGCGCCACCATCGTAAATAAGTTGAGTAATATCAATAGTCGCAGCATACTGATCGTTTGGTGGTGATGGCATGCTAAGTCCTGAAAAAGGCAAATCAGGTAATTCTGTAACATCTGATTGGTAGGTAGCTTTTGCATTTAAATTCAACGAAGGCAAATAATTGATACCTATGTTTTGTAATTTCAACGCATTTATTTTAACGAGTTTTTCTTTTTGATTTACCAAAGGAAAATTTACCTCTGCGCTATCGTGACAAGCTTTAAGTGTTATGGTTTGTGCATAAATGTTGCTGCCAAGTAAAATTACAATGGCAAGTAAAAAATATTTAAGTGGTTTTAAAAGTATCATAATTAAATGCTTTACAATAGTTATGGTGTAGGTAATTATTTTATAAACTACACGACTAAAAATGCTAATATTTAATAATTTATAGTTCATTGTTTTATGCGATATCCCTCGAGAGCATACATTACATAAGTAACTATGGATTCTTTTCGAGATACTATGTATTTTTTATAAGCGGAGCTATCACCCTCAAAAAGCAGTATTTGGATAATGGGTCTTCCGGCTACAGGAAAGATAACCATGGAAAGTAAGTTTAGCACAAAATCATGAGGATTAATGCTGTAGCCTTCTTTTTTTAGCTGTCGTTCCAAAGGCTTAATAAATTCTCCTGGTTTTATATTTGCTGTTGAAAAGCGATCAATTAATCCATCGGGATTTCGGGTAATTTCGTTGAAAATAAAATTGGGTAGAAAAGGATTTTTTAAAAGCAAGTCGGTATATAAATCAACAAAGGCTTTTACCTTGTCAATTATAGCGACATCTTCTTGCATAATTACACCGAGTCTACTTCCAATTATGCTCATTATTTTTGAAAGCACAAAATTGAAAAGCTTTTCTTTTGAACGAAAATAGTAATGCAATAAGGACTTATTAATCCCTGCTTTATCTGCAATTTCTTGCATGCGTGCTCCATCCATTCCTTTTTCAATGAATACTTCCCGAGCAGCTTCTGCTATTTTTTCTTCCGTATGTTTTTCCTTTTCTGTCATTTTAACCAAAATATTTAATTACATAGTTTAACCAAATGGTCAATACAAAGAAATAACAAATATTTTTATCCGCCAAGTAATTCGACTAAAAAGTTTGACCAAATGGTTAAATATATCAGCGATATTTCAAATTATGCATTCTGACACGAAAAACCTCCGTTTAATGTCAAATTCATTCAAGTAATTTATAATATGAAAAAACCGGATCAAGTTCACAAATTGAGGTGCTTGGAATATATTCCAAGAACAAGCTTCCTTTTTCTACAGATGATACTGTCAAAAAAAAAATGGACTATGCCTGTTAGAATTTGGTAGCTATTTAAATAAATATGAAAACCTATAATTATTTAAATAGCTACTAGGAAAACCTAATAGCTATTTAAATGTATGTTTTTGTAATGTAAAACTGTAACGTTTATTCAGTACGATGCATTGTTAATGCTTATTTCTTAACAACTTTTACAATTACTTGTTCTTTGCTTTCTGTAGTAATAACTAAGTTATATACCCCAGATGATAGATTCTCAACATTGATACTAATATCTTGAGATTTACCAGCAGTAATGCTTCTTAGTACAATCCCATCCAAACTAACTAACTGAATTGCTGTATTCTTCACAGGAAGTTTAACATTCAGAATAGTTTCTGTTGGATTAGGGAATATTTTAATAGTAGAATTATTAAGAGAAGTAATGCCAATAGTTGTAATAGTCACATTTTGTTGACTTGTTACAGTCCCACAAGGGTTTGTTGCAGAAAGAATAACAGTAAATGTATTATTAGAAGCATATTCATGTGCTACATTTGTTGTTGTTTCTGTAGTACCATCTCCCAAGTCCCAAGAATAAGAATCTGCATCAGTAGAAGTATTTGTGAAATTAATGATTGGCTCACCCGAAGCATCAATATCAAAACTTACTTGAGCAAGGGGATCTAATGTTACATTAACAGTAGCCGTAGCGTTTCCTGTACAAGGAGTTGTAGCGTTAACTGTATATGTGTAAACTAAACCTGAATTAGACCAAGTGCCACCAGTGTCAGGGTTACCGCCTAATTCAGCAAATAATTCATTGTCTGTAGGAGTTGTTCCTTCACAAATAGTTAAAGTTCCATTTGTTCCTGCATTTGGAGGAGCAATTACGGTAATATAGTTTTCTTTTGTAATAAGATCAGAATCTTCACCATTGGTTGCTGTTAAAGTTACCGTATAAATTCCTGCTGTAGTGTATGTGTGTGTAGGATTCTGTGTTGTTGCAGTACCTGAATCACCAAAAGTCCAAGTCCAAGATGTTGGGCTATTTAAAGAAGCATCGGTAAATGTAACTGTACCGCCTTCACAAATGGTTGTTGGAGTTCCCGAAAAATCTGATCCTGTAATATTTATTGTATAGTCTTCAGCTTCACTATAACTCTGGTTACCACATGGTGTAGGAGCAGAGCTATAGGTTGCTCGAACTCTCAGTACTGTATTGCCCGATAATGCTCCAGCAGGAACAGTTATAGAAAGGGGAGAAAGGCTAGTAGCTCCATTAGTAACACTATTAGCACTACCTAGGTCATATTCTTCGCCAGCATCGCTAAAATCACAATTCTGATTCCAATCAATCCAAACTTTTGTATATACAGTAAAGCTTCCTCCAGTATTAACATTGACAGAAATATTGTATGAAGCCCCTTGATTTACAGTTGTACTAGTAGCTGTATTATCAGTATATGCAGGGTCACCTGTTGATGTATTACTTATTGTATTAAAAGAAAATAGAGTTACGCCAGTAGCATCATCACTCGTTGATGTTACATCATCACAAATTTCACAAGGAGCGGTTCCTGTAGTAGTTGCATCCCCTGTAAGTGCAGGTGTTAAATAGCAATTGTCAGCAGTAGCATATTCAAAAACAGAATAATGATATGTTGTTCCCATTTCTAATTCTGTTACAGTAACATTTGTTCCTGTTCCATCATAAACAACATAATTGCCTTCCGCAATTTGGTCGCCACTTCCGAATACAGCATTGTCTGTATAGCTAACTCCAGTTCCTGGATTGGTATTAACAATTGATCCTTCATGTGCTAAAACAACAACTCTATCACCATTACCCCTAGTCCAGTTAACAGTCATTTGATTATCTTCGATGGCACTTGCACTATAATTTGTTGCTTGATTTGTTGGTGCGGTACATGGTGGAGAAAATTTAAAGGAATAAATTTGTGTTTTAGCTGTACCTCCATTGCTTAAATATTCGCCAGTATGCCAAAAGGTTTCGCCGTCAGGGTCTAAACAGGTTTGGGCATAATCTCCAACACGGTTCATGCCTGTTTGCGCCCCCGTTCCAGCCATAGCAATAACTTCTGCTATAGGCAAAGTTCCAAGAGGGTCAGAAGCTAATCTTCCTGCATAAGCTAACGACATATAGGTTGATGTACTTGCTTTTGCATAAGCTAAACCTATGTCACCATTATCATTCATGGCAATACTACCCATCCAGTATGAATCAGTACTAGGAGCATAAATACCTTGTTGATATATTGACCAGTTATCGGTAGTTTGATCTTGTCTTAATTCACACCAAAAAATACCTCTTTGGCTAGCACTAACTTGTACAGCCCAGTTGAGTAAAACGGTATTATATCCTGACCAAGTTTTCCATTGTGCACGGAACATCATAGCTCCGCCAATACCATCGAGTTTTTGGCTTACACCGGGCTGAGAAATATCGTCCCAATTATTATCATATGATGCATCAAAAGCTGCTGTATTAAGATTGGCGGCAGTTGTTACATTCATAATTGGTGTTCCTGTCCAGGTTACTGAAGCATTATATATATTAATAACATCAATGGCTGAACTTCCCCATGCGTCATCAGCATAAGCGAAAATAGGACAAGGTGTATTTGTTCCAGGCATTACACCATCAGAAGCATCAGCAGGTAAGGGTACAAAAAAACCACTAGCTGGAGGATTAAATGTTTGGTAAACTGCTTCGGCACTAGCATCACCAGCTAGCATTTTATCTCTGTTAAAAGCAAATATTTTTTGATTATAATTACCAGTCATATAATAACCATCTTGCCAAGCTGAGAATTTTAAATAATCTGGAAAATCTGGCGAAAGAAATTCATAGGTATACCAAGCTCCAAGAGGATCGGCAGTTTGAGAAATTGCAATGTAAATACCGTTATCTCCACTTCCTCCAAATTGACTCATAAACCATCTGTCGGCATCATTATCGTATAATACGATTGGATCACCATCACCTTTTCCTGAGGCCCATAAGGCACTAATATTTCCACCTCCTAAAGAGGTTCCTGTTTTGTTCCAAATTTCATAGGTATCTCCATTAATCATCTGGATATAATGGTTCGGGCCTGCGGCGCCTGTAGGGTCAAATGGTCTAAAATTAACACTTGGAGCTTGACCTTCCCAACTTAGTTCTATTGCTTTGTTATTTTCGTATCCAATGTTTCTACCATATTCTTTTTGAATGATTGAGTAGTCATTGCCATACTTTTCACCGTGTTCTTTAGCGTTGTAAATAAAATTTTGAACAGGCATATCCCTTTTGTCAGGAGCTTGTTTTGTTTTCTTTGGCTTACTTTTTACAGTAGACCGATCTCTGATTATATCTCTTAAAGGTTGTGTAACTCCAAAGCTAGCACAAGGTATCACATGGCTTTCTGTACCCCATTTAATGTCTTGCATATTTTTGCTGACAGAATTATTGTTTACAGTTTGCCCAAAAAATAGCATAGGTAGACCGAAAAAGATACCCAGAATTAATTTTTTCATATTTTTTTATTTTAAAGTAACACTTCTCCTTATAATTATTGTGCAATAATTTTTCCCCATTTTGTTTTAAAAAAGCACGTAAAAGTATCTAATTGAATGCAAAAACAAAAATATATATTGATATAGCATTTAATTTATACTGCAAAAAACAGATAATGAAATTAAGATATATCAATACTGCTTGTTTCTTATTACGCCAATGATAAGCAATAGTTTCAAATTTTAGAATATCTAGTTTTTATATCCATACATCGTAGCTTGGAAGAAATTAACTTTTATTTCACCAATTTTTTGAAGTGATCCAGATATATATATATATATATATCTATTTACATTTAGAATGAATTAATGTCAATATGCAAGCAATTAATCAGTTGTATATTTAATAGAAGATTTAAAATTATAGGATTTAATTTGTCCCTTGGTGATTTATAGATAGATATTGAAAATAGATTTTAAGACGAATGGTTTTTTAAATTTGATTTCAAATAATATTATCAAAACGGAAATTATGAATAGAGAAAATCAAATACTAGAGCAGTTTGGTACTCTATCAAAAGGGTTTGAGATGCTTGTAAAATTGTTCGGTTTAACTATTGAAAAGTGCGGATCGTATAAAATTAATTATATGAAAGGACCCATTGAGAAGAAAAATAAGAAGTTGGTATAAAATAATTACAAATAATATAGTGTCTGAAATAAACAATTAGCTAATAGGATTTTTTGGGAAATTAAAATACTAATTATTGGTTGAAATATTATTTACTATTTCTTTCCTCGATTTAACTCCCAGCCGTGAATAAATTTTATTTAAATGGCTTTTTACAGTGCTTACTTCGATATGTAAATCAGAAGAAATTTCTTTGTTCGACTTTCCTTCTATCAATAAATTCAACACTTTTCTTTCTTGTATAGATAATAAACTGATAAGTTCGGAATGATTGTTTTTATGGTGGAACATTGGTTTTTTTACAAGCTTAATATAAATGAATAACGCCAACAAAATAATTGCAAACAAAGCAATAAAATAAAGGTGCGGAGCTTTTGTTTTCGAAGCTTTTGTTTGATATTTATAATATTCAAGTTCGTCAATAAATGCTTTATAATAAGGACTTGAAGAATCCTTTTTCTGAATCGTATTAACTGTAGTTTCAATAAAATAAATATTGTTGGATAAGGAATAAAAGTCGCCAATATAATAAAGCGAAAGTAATTTTATTAAAGAAAAAGAGGAGGTGTCGGCAAGGTGTTTTAAATCTTCCAGAACTTTTTCCTGAAGAAAGTTTCTATTTTGCAACGATGGCAGCTTGGGCGGTGAGAGCAATTCATTCTGCAAAGCAAAAAGCATTTTTAAGTTGGTATTAGCGGGATGCCCTTCCGCTCTATAATTTTTAAATAAACAGGTGCTTCCTTCTGGTATAATTTCAATTTTAGAATGCTTATTCATAATAAAATGAATAAAATTTTCATCTTTTCCACCAATAATAATAGTTGAAACCGGATCGCCTTTTTTGCAAATATGTAAGCGATAAATTCTATCATTGTGAGGTAAATCAAGACTATCCATTCTAAAAAAGCCCGTTTCATCTATTGCCTCTTCAAAAATCAGAAAATCGTAGGATGCAGTATTTAAATCGTCGAATGAATTTATTAGTGACAAATAAATTGTTGGAGCCCAGGAATCATTCAATGTAATGTACCCTTGAATAGATGCTTTCGCAAAAACATTAAGTTGCAATAATAGGGTCAGTGTAATTATGGATAGTAAGCGAATCATAATTTATGTTGAATGCTAATAAATATACTCTTTCTCTTTTTATTTTTCTGCTATTTTAGCACTTAACTCACCTTTCACATTTTCAAGTTCAATGCTTACTATCCAAATGCCAGATTCAGGTTTTTTTATTGTTTTTTTCATCACACCTCTTGCACCTTCTTCATTTGATTCAGTTTTTACTACTGATTTATCACGACGCTTAATGTTGGTTTTTTTTTCGTCGCCATTGTCTTTTGTTACATTTACATCAATAGATACTCCAGTGTCAGAATCGGAATCGTACGAAACGGATGTGCTTGACGAAGAACTTGAAGCACTGCTGGATGATTTAGATGAGGAGCTTGATGAAGAAGAATAACTGGAGCTCTTGCTTTTCTCAGCACGCTCTCTCTCTTCTGATAGTTCCTTGTCGGCTTTTGCAGAAATACTTTCACGACTTGAAGGGCTATGCTTAGATCCTGAACTGAGCAATGAAAATCCAGAGGCTTTATAACCTTTAGGATTTCTGAGGGTTAGCTTTAGTGAGCCTTGGCTGATATTGCCTTCAAAGTTCATTTCTAATTCTTCAACTCCTTTTTTTACTTCAAATTCAATAGTTTCTGTTTTGCTGGTTTTTTGGTTCCATTTAATGGTTTCATCAACGGGGATTTGTTTTTTTTGCCCAACAGAGGAAAACGGAACAAGAAGCATGCTAATAACAAATACGGGTAAGATGCTAAGGTTTTTAAGTTTCATGATTTTTAGTTTTTGTTTTCGATGACTCAAAAGTACGGCAAGCCTTGTAATTAATCTAAAATAAATGGGTTGAAAATAGTTGGATAAAAGTTTTAAAAAGGATGTATTTATAATACTTAATAAAAAAATAAATATTATCCGAAAATATTACTACTTTTGCATTTTCATGGGAAATCCTAGTCCTTAGGATTTATGGTTAATGGTTGCAGGGACTGTGGTGGTCCCTGTTTTTTTATGCTAAAAACGCATTTATTTCAGAGTTATTTATTCCTTATTTTCAGTATTTAAACAGATAAACTAAAATTTCCAAAATAGTTTAGAAACATATTGTGCCATTTTTCTTAAAATCTGTATTATTTTTAGTTCTTCAAAAAAAACGAATAACTATGTTAAATATTGCACTTTTTGGACCCCCTGGAGCGGGAAAAGGAACCCAATCGAAGCAAATTGTTGAAAAATACAAGTTGTTTTATATTTCAACAGGAGATATTTTACGTAGAGAGATTGCCGAGGAAACAAAGCTTGGGCTTGAAGCTAAAAATATTATTGCATCTGGGGGATTGGTATCTGACGAAATTATTGTACAAATTATTGAAAACACCATTAAGGAAAACCATGAAGCCAAGGGGTTTTTATTCGATGGGTTTCCAAGAACATATGTTCAGGCATATATATTGGAAGGATTAATGATAAAATTAAATACTTCATTAAATTGCTTAATTAGCATGGAAGTAGAAGAAGAGGAGTCGGTAAATCGTCTTTTGGAGCGTGGAAGGGAATCGGGTAGAAGTGACGATAATGTGCAGGTAATACGTAAGCGTTTAAAAGAATACAACGATAAAACCTTGCCAGTTTTGGAGTATTATAAAGATAGGGGCATTTATTATGGTATTAATGGTATTCAAAGTATTGATGCTGTGGGTAAGGGTATCGATAAGATATTACAAGACGAATTAAGCAAAAGTTTGCTAAATATTGTGTTGTATGGTTATCCAGGTTCGCGAAGAGGTAAGTTGGGAAAGGCGATAGCTGCAAAGTATGGTTTAGAATATGTATCTACCGGAAAGATGCTTGAATTGGAAATTAGAGAGCAAACGGAAATTGGGCAAAAGATTAAAGATTATTATGTTAATGGTCGCTTAGTTCCCGATGAAATTGTGATCCAATTGATTGAACAAAAAATTGAAGCCTCTAAAGGTGCCAAAGGTTTTATATTTAAAGGATATCCAAGAACCTTGGTGCAGTCATACATTTTAGATGGCTTGCTTAGAAAACATGGAGCATCGGTTTCAGAGATTATTGAAATTGAAATGCCTACCCTTGAAGTTATTGCCAGACTTGATGAACGCAGTAAAACAGAATACGCAAAGCCCTACGATAATAGTACTGCAAAAATTGTAAATCGTTTAAAACAATATGAAAAAAGAACCGTACCCGTAATAGAAAAATACAATCAAATGTATGGGGTAAAAAAACTTGATGGTATGGGAAGTTACGAGGAAGTCTTAGAAAGATTATCGTCGGAGATTGAGAAAATCTTTAAGAAAAATTAAGAATGCAGAAAAAAAACAAAAAAAATTAATCGGAATATTGCAGGAATAAAAAAGAACAGTATATTTGCACCACCAATTTTAAAGCGGATGTGTCGTAATTGGTAGCCGAGCTAGACTTAGGATCTAGTGCCGCAAGGCGTGGGGGTTCGAGTCCCTTCATCCGCACCAATTGTAAATATAAATAAACCGCCATTTAGATATTCTTTTTGGCGGTTTTTTAAGTTTTTGTAAATTTATATAAAGTCTGATCAGATGAACATTACAAGAGAGAACATTGATGAGTTAAATGCTGTTATTAAAATTAATATTGAGAAGCAGGATTATTCAGAGCAAGTTGAAAAGGTTCTTAAAGACTATCGCAAGAAAGCTGCAATTAAAGGTTTTAGACCAGGGTCAGCTCCAATGGGGATGATAAAAAAAATGTACGGGAATTCTATATTATTGGAAGAAGTAAATAAATTGGTTTCTGATAATCTTACAAAGCATTTAATTGATGAAAAATTAAACATTTTAGGGGAACCTTTGCCAAGTATTAAGGTTAAATCTGATTTGGATTTTGAAAATAAAGAAGATTTTGAATTTGCATTTGACATTGCAATTGCTCCTGATTTTGAATTAAAATTAAGCAAACGCGACAAACTGACTAAATACGATATTAAGGTTGACAATGAAATGATTCAACAAGTCATTGATAGTCACGCAGGTCAATTCGGAAAATCAGAAGAAGTTGAAGTTGTTGAAGAAAAAGATCTTGTAAAAGGGAAATTTGAGCAACTGGGCGAAGATGGAAATATCATTGAAGATGGTCATGTAACTGAAGATTGTGTTTTTGCTGTAGATAAAATTTCTGAAGATTCAATTAGAGCCTTGGTTTTAGGAGCTAAAAAAGAAGACCTTGTTGATTTTGACATAAAGAAAGCATTTACAAATGCTGCCGATTTAGCATCGATGCTAAGAATTGAAAAGGAACGAGCAGAAGAGCTTACAGGAAATTTCCGTTTTACGGTGCAAAGCATTACCAGACATAAGGCTGCAGAAGTTAATCAGGAGCTATATAATATGGTATATGGCGAAGGTACGGTTAATTCTGATGAAGAATATAAAGCAAAAATAACCGAAGAGATTAAAGCTAATTTTGTATCATCGAGCGATTACAAACTACTTATTGACGCTAAAGAAAAATTGGTAAGTAAAGCAAAGTTGACTTTACCCGATGAGTTTTTGAAAAGATGGTTAGTTGCTGTTAACAAAGAACTGACAGAAGAGGCTGTGGAAAAAGACTATGATGTAATGCAAGCCGATTTGGCATGGCAATTGATCAAAAACAAAATCATGGAAGAGAATGAAATCAAATTGGAAGAAAGTGAGATTTTAGATTTTGCAAAAAAATCAGTTCTTGCGCAATTCCAACAATATGGTTTAGCTAATCTTCCCGATGAGCAGTTAGAAACCTATGCAAAGCAAATGCTTTCAAACGAAGATGAACGCCGTAAAATGGTAGATCGTAAATATGAAGAAAAAATTCTTGAATATTTAAAAGAAACCCTTAAGGTGGATTCAAAAGAGGTAACTTCTGCTGAATTTAACGATTTATTTAAAAATTAAAATTTTTCAGCTATGATACCAAATGATGAATTCAAAAGGTTTGCTACCAAACACATTGGCATAAATAGCAATGTTTACGACCAATACGCAAGAATTAATAGTAGTTATATTACTCCAAACATTATTGAGGAACGTCAATTGAACGTGGCTTCTATGGATGTATTCTCTCGATTAATGATGGATAGAATAATCTTTTTGGGAGTTCCAATTGATGATGATGTTGCTAATATTATTCAGGCTCAATTGCTGTTTTTAGAATCTACCGATTCAGAAAAAGATATTTCTATATATTTTAATACTCCTGGTGGGTCTGTTTATGCTGGGCTTGGAATATATGATACCATGCAATACATAAAACCTGACATTAATACCATTTGTACAGGAATGGCCGCCTCAATGGGAGCTGTATTATTAACAGCCGGAGCCCATGGAAAACGTTCTGCCTTACCTCATTCAAGAGTAATGATTCATCAGCCAATGGGTGGTGCTCAGGGACAAGCTTCGGATATTGAGATTACAGCTCGTGAAATCAAAAAGTTGAAAAACGAATTGTATGAAATTATTGCAAATCATTCGGGAAATACCTTTAAAAAGATTGAAAAAGATTCGGATCGTGATTATTGGATGACCGCAATTGAAGCCAAAGAATATGGTATGATTGATGAAATTCTTGAACGAAAGAGAGTTTAGTTTGTATATAACATATATAATATAATTAAATAGATTCCTGATATTTGTTCGGGAATCTATTTTTGCATTAAAGCAGCCAACCTTTTAAATATAATTGACATCTCAATGAAAAAAGAAAGAAGTATGGAGAAGTGTTCGTTTTGTGGAAGAGAAAAGAAGGAAGTAAACCTTTTAATTGCTGGTATTTCAGGTCACATCTGTGATAGCTGTATTATCCAAGCTCATGAAATTATTGGTGAGGAATTAAAAACGACCAGCGATTTTGATTTGGGCAGTGTAAAATTATTAAAACCAAAAGAAATAAAGGCTTTTCTTGATCAATATGTAATTGGACAGGATGATGCAAAAAAATATTTATCGGTTTCTGTGTATAACCACTACAAACGTTTGGCTCAATCAAAACCTGAGGATGAAGTTGAAATAGAAAAATCGAACATTATTCTTGTGGGAGAAACTGGTACGGGTAAAACGCTGTTGGCCAGAACAATAGCAAAAATGCTTCATGTGCCTTTCACAATTGTTGATGCTACAGTTTTGACCGAAGCTGGTTATGTAGGTGAGGATATTGAAAGTATTCTTACTCGTTTGTTGCAGGCGGCTGATTATGATGTGAGTGCTGCTGAAAGGGGTATTGTATTTATAGATGAGATAGATAAAATTGCTCGTAAAGGTGACAATCCATCAATTACCAGAGATGTTTCAGGTGAAGGTGTTCAGCAGGGTTTATTAAAACTTCTTGAGGGATCCATCGTTAATGTTCCTCCCCAAGGCGGAAGAAAACATCCGGACCAAAAAATGATTCCTGTGAATACTAAAAATGTATTGTTTATTTGTGGCGGTGCTTTTGATGGAATTGATAAGAAAATTTCACAACGTTTAAATACTCAAGTCGTTGGCTTTGGTGGAACAGGTGATAGAGAAAATGTTGATCGCAAAAACATGCTTCAATATATTGTTCCTCAAGATTTAAAGAGTTTTGGTTTAATTCCGGAAATTATTGGTCGTTTGCCCGTTTTAACCTACTTAAACCCACTCGATAGAGCCGTATTACGTAGTATTTTAACGGTGCCTAAAAATTCTATCATAAAGCAATACGAGAAATTATTTGAAATGGACGGTATTACTTTAACATTTGAGGAAGATGCCTACGAGTATATTGTTGATAAAGCGGTAGAATATAAATTGGGTGCCCGAGGCTTACGTTCTATTTGTGAGGTAATTATAAACGATGCTATGTTTGAATTGCCTTCGGAAGATACCAAAGAATTTTTAGTGACATTAGAATACGCTCAAGAAAAATTGGATAAATCGAGTTTGAAACGTTTGAAAGCAGCTTAATTAAAATTAAGATATTATGAAAATCGCAGCCTGAAAAAGTTGCGATTTTTTTATTTTGTGTAAGTTTTACCCTTGTGATAAATTTGAACGGTATTCATCCCTTCGTTGCTTATGACTAAATTTCGCATGACTTCGAAATCATTGATTTTCTGGTACGATAAAATCTCCTTTTCACCATTTTTAAAAAGATTTAAATAACCATTTTGATCGATATATGCAATAGAGTTGTACTTCACTTTATAATTTGCTGGAATGTAATTTTCAATCAGATAATTTTCGCCATTACAAAAAGCAAAAAATTGCCCTTGTTGGGTGTAAATTAATATATCTTCATTTAGTTCGTAGGAGTCTGGTGCATATGAACTAATATCATAAATCTCACCATTATCAAAAAGCACAAAATCTCCATTTTCAGTAACAAAGGCCACTTTTTTATATCCAATTTCAAATGATTTCGGGCGAAAGGTTTCTAATTCAATAACTTCGTTTTTAAAAAATACTTGCAAGTAATCGGTATCAGGGTCAATATAAGCAACTATATCAAGGCCAAATTTTGCAATTATTGTATTGTTAACAGTAAAGAGATTGGTAATTTTATTTTGATAAAAAACTTTAAAAACGTCGTAATTATCGACAAAACCAAGAATGTTTTCTCCCACTTTAAATGACGATATATTATCACTTAGCAAGCCATCTGCTAATTTTCGAATGCTACCATTTGAATACACTTCAAAAAAATATTTTTCTTTATCATAATAAGCCACCATACTATCACCATAATAATAGTCGCCAACTAGTTTTGATAGCAATCGTTTTTTGCCATTATCAAAAACATAAAGTTGTTGTCCGGTGCTGTAGATAACTAAATTATTTGTTACAAAATAATCTTGTACAAATGGGCCAATATCATAATCAATGTTGTTATAATATATTTTAAAATTATTATTATTGGTAATGTATCCAACATATTTATCTCCTGCCTTATATGATATTACCGGAAGGTGTTCTAGCTGTCGGATATTCCCATCGTCAAAAACATAAAAATGCTTTTGATAATCGGTAAAGGCCGCAATATTTTGTGAGTTCAGTTGAAAGAAAATGTGAAATAAGAAAGTAAGAATAATTAGTTGCTTCATGTATAAAGTATTTGCTTTTTCAAATATAGCAGAATCATGGAATTTATGTAACAAAAAAAGCAACTAATTTATTATTCACGAATAACTTTTATTTCACCATTTTTGCTAATCTTAATAATTCCTGAAGGATTGCATTTTAATGCGTCATCCTGTCGGTAATTTACAACAAAGTCAACTTGCTTAATTATTTCATCAGATATTTCGGCAAAGGTTTTTGCTGATGACTCACTACTTATATTAGCAGAAGTTGACACTATTGGCTTTTTTAGTTGCTGAATTAGTCTTTGGCAGAATACCTCATTAACTAAGCGAACACCAATGCTCTTATCTTTTTGGTTGATAACATTTTCAGCTAAATTTTTTGCTCCTTCAAGAATTACGGTTAATGGTTTGTCTGAAACTTCCATTAAGTCGTAGGCAATGTCAGGAATTTCATCGATATAATTCGTTAAGCGTCCCACAGAATCGACCAAGACAATCATTGATTTATTATCTTTTCGTTTTTTTATTTCATAAATTCTTTGGACAGCTTCTTTATTGGTTGCATCACATCCAATACCCCAAATAGTATCTGTTGGATAAAGAATTACCCCACCATTTCGTAAAACCTCAAGGGCTTTTTTTATATCTTCTTGCATTTGAAAAATAGCTAAGTTTTTTATTAAAAAGCCACATCGTATTCACGAAGTGCATCGTTAAGCGATGTTTTTTTGTTGGTTGATTCCTTACGGGTTCCAATGATTAAAGCACAGGGAACATTGTATTCGCCGGCATTAAATTGCTTAGTGTAAGTGCCTGGAATTACCACAGAACGGGGAGGAACGTAGCCTTTATATTCTTTGGGTTCAGATCCGGAAACATCGATGATTTTAGTTGAATTGGTTAATACCACATTTGCCCCGAGCACGGCTTCTTTGCCTACATGTGCACCTTCAACAACAATACAACGTGAACCAATAAAACAGTTATCTTCAATAATTACAGGAGCCGCTTGCACGGGTTCAAGCACGCCACCAATTCCAACACCCCCGCTTAAATGTACATTTTTACCAATTTGAGCACACGAACCAACGGTGGCCCATGTATCAACCATGGTGTTAGAGTCAACAAAAGCACCAATATTTACATACGAGGGCATCATTATTACTCCTGGAGCCAAGTACGATCCGTAGCGAGCTATTCCGTGAGGAACCACACGAACTTCTTGGGATGCGTAATTTTTTTTAAGTGCAATTTTATCGTGAAATTCAAAGGGACCCACTTCAATGGTTTCCATTTTGCTTATAGGGAAAAACAGAATTACTGCTTTTTTAATCCATTCATTTACTTTCCATTGGTCACCATTAGGTTCAGCCACACGAATTTTTCCTTTATCCAATAATTCAATTACCTCTTTTATTGAGTTTTTTACCTCTGTATTTTTTAATAATTCGCGATTATTCCAGGCTTCTTCAATTATTGATTGTAATTTATTCATAACATTATTTTAAATGCGTTTTGAAAGCTTGTAAATTTAGTAACAAATATATATCTAATTCTACTTTACTACTTTAATTTTTATCCCTCTCCCGATCAATGTTGCGATCTCCCCGGCAAGCATGGGAATACTTAGCTTGCTTGAAACAGCAAAAATTATAACTTAGTAGTTCCAAGCTTCATCCTTAATTTAGGGAGGGTTGGGAGGGTAAACAAAATGAGATCAAACAAAATAAAATTTTGGAGTGTAAATTTTTTCTTTCGCCATTTAATTGCTAATTTGTGTTTATGGTTTTCATATAAAATATAACCAATGGAAAAGAAAAAATTACACGACATTAATTCGTTTCTTGTTTTTAAAATTGGCAACGAAGAGTTTGCGGCAAATGCAAGTAAGGTTCAACGGATTCTTGAAATGCAAATCTTAACATCGTTACCAAAGGTTTATAAATATATGAAGGGTGTTATTAATTTAATGGGTAAGGTATTACCTGTAATTGATGCACGTTTAAAAATGGGAATGGAGGAAAAAGAACCGGATGCTCAGACTTGTATTATTGTTCTTGAGATAGTTAAAGGTACAAAGGTTGTTGAAACTGGTATTATTGTTGATTCTGTTCAAAGTGTTATTGAAATTGATGAGCATGAAATTAAAGATCCTCCAACATTGGGATTTGAAGTGAACTCTGATTTTATTAGTGGAATGGTTGAGCAAGAAAGCAAATTTATAATGTTGCTGGATGTCGATAATGTGTTTTCTGTTGATGAAGTGGTTTCACTACAGGAAATATCTGAAACTGAGCTAACAGAAGAAATTGAAGAAGAAGAAAAATAAATAGTTTAATTCCACAATGTGGGTTCATATTACCCGCAGCTTGCTTCAAGAAAACAAAAGTTATACTATTTTGATACCTTGTCTGTTTGCAGCGAGGTAGTTTATTAAGAAAAATTTAACGAGCTGTCCAAATGAACAGCTCGTTTTTTATTTGTGCCAAGCATAGGATCATATTGAAAAGTTGTGGAGCAAGCTAAATTTTTTGAAACGGTCAATCATAAATGATATAGCTTAGAATTTAAACAACCTCGCAGTAAGCAGATGTGGTATTAATGGCGGATAATTTGCTTTTTTATTTTGCTGCAAGCAGCTATGAGTAAGAGTCAATATATTGATAAGCTTCTCTTTCGGGATTAGTTCGAATTTTTGTTTTTTATTCGTTTTCAATTCAAAAAATATAGTCTCACTGATTTAAAGCAACAAAACGCCACTCGTTTTT
>JAEINW010000077.1 GCA_016342715.1 Salinivirgaceae bacterium
TAAACATAAAAAATGCAATAAAGTTAATCACAAAAAATAGGTGTTGTATTGGAAGAAATGCGTGGGGAGCCATTTTGTATTTGCCCAAAATTGTTTTGTCGAGAATTGACGTTATTGTAAAAATTAATAGGGCTCCAATAATATACAAATAAGCCTTGTTTTGTTTTGAAAATAAAAATGGGTCGATGAGATTTTGATTGCTTTTTAGCTGTAGTAGATATGTACCAAACAATAATATGATCATTCCAACAATTTCTACTCCAAGTAATTTTTCATTTAATATAAAATAGGCAAAAATTGCGGTTAATCCGGGGGTTAAAACCAATAATGGGAGTGATGAGCTTATTTCAAGTTTTTTAAGACCCTTCATTACTAATAAAAATGAAAGGGCACCAAGCATTGATTTAATAAACAAAGTAATTATTGCAGCTTGACTAATCAATCCAAAATCGATAAAAAAGAAAAAGGGTAGGGATAATATTAAATTGAAGAAGGCCAATACCAACGAAAACACTAATGGGTCGTCTTTTAAAAGCGTTTTTTTTTCAGTAATAGCTGCGGCGGCACTAAATAAAGCTGAAATAATAGCAAAGGTTATCCACATAATAAAAAAATAAGTGCCCAAAAGTATTGAATTTTAATTAGTTCTAAGCTTAAAGTTTTGTAATCAACATTCGAAATTTATTTGTTATACTTTCTCATACTCTTTATTTGTAACTCTTAATGGATGAAGCTACATTTGGATAAATAATACCTCTAGCGCATGGAACCATTTTTATATACAGTAGCTCAATGGCTTAACGATAAATACAGTAAGGATTTTTCGAAAATTAAATTAGTTTTTCCAAACAGAAGAACGAGTGTTTTTTTTCTGGAGCATTTACAACAAATTATTGATAAGCCTATTTGGGTTCCACAAATTCAAACAATTAGTGAGTTTATTAGCGAATTTTCTGAGTTGGAATTAGCCGAATCCATTGACTTGCTTTCAAAACTATATTCCATTTACAAAAAAGAATCGGGATCAATAGAATCGTTTGATGAATTTTATTTTTGGGCCGAATTAATGCTCAACGATTTTAATGATATTGATAAGTATTTGGTAGATGCTGAGATTGTATTAAAAAATGTGAAATCTATTAAAGAAATTGAAGATGATATTTCTTTTTTAACTGAAGAACAAATAAATGTTTTGAAAAGATTCTTTACCAATTTTTCTCCCGATAAACAAACTCAGCTAAAGGATAATTTTTTACAAATATGGCAAGTTCTGTTGCCCACCTATAAAGAATTTTCAAAATTGTTGATTAATGAAAAGAAAGGTTATGAGGGATTAATTTATAAAACAGCGCTTGAGTTTATAAAACAATGTAATGTTAATGAGCTTGAATTTGAGAAAGTAATATTTGTTGGCTTTAATGCACTAACGCCATGTGAAGAGGAAATTTTCTCCATATTTAAGAATGTTGAAATGGCTGAATTTTGTTGGGATTATGATAACTATTACATTTCTAATAAAGCTATGGATGCCGGATTGTTTCAGCGTAGGTTTATTGAAAAATATCCAAACCCAGGATTGAAAAATAATTTTGATAATTTACTTGCACAAAAAAAGATTATCCATCTAATTTCAACACCCACCGATCATGGGCAGGTGCAAATTTCAACACAAATTATTAATAAAATAAACACTAAAAATTTTTCAAATACAGCGCTTATTTTGTCCGACGAGCAACTTTTATTGCCCGTATTAAATAGCATTCCAAAAGTTGTTGATAGTGTAAATATTACCATGGGTTTTCCGGTCAGTGATACCTTATCGGGTAATTTTCTTGATTTAATTATAAGCTTATACCAAAGCCAGCGAATATCGAAAAACCTCTCTGTTAGCTATTATTATAAATCCATAGTACCCATATTGCGTCATCCATTTGTGCAATTCATAAATAAAGAATTATGCTCAGAAAAAATAAAGGCTATTGAATCTGAAAATCTGTATCAAATAGAATTGAACGATTTGCAAGACTCGGAATTATTTAAACGAATTTTTATCAATTGCACAACGGCTAAAAAATTTGGAAATAATTTGTCAGAGCTGCTATTATTTATTCAATCGAAATTATGGAATTCTGAAAATGAGGAAGAGAACTTTAAGCTAGAAAAAGAGTTTTTATTTGAAATTTATCAGCAAAATAACCAGCTACTATTACAACTGAAAAAGAGTGAATTAGATATTCTTTTAGCAACTTATTTCAGATTGCTAAAGAAAGTTGTTCTGTCTATTAGAACACCTTTTGAAGGTGAACCAATAAATGGATTACAAATAATGGGTTTTTTGGAAACAAGAAATCTCGATTTTGAAAATGTCATAATTCTTTCAGTTAACGAAGGTTTATTGCCAGCAAGTAGTCAATCACCATCGTTTATTCCATATAGTTTGCGTCGCGGATTTGGCTTGCCCACAAGTGATTTGCATGATGCTATGTATGCGTATTATTTTTACAGAATTATTCAGCGGGCAAAAAATGTGTACTTAATTTACAATTCAGGAAGTGGTGGAATGCAATCGAGTGAGAAAAGCCGTTTTGCGTATCAATTACTCTTTGATACTAATTTTCAAGTTAATGAAATACCTGTTTCGCAAACCATTGAGGTACTTAGTAACCAGACTATTGAAATTGAAAAAGATCAACGAGTTTTTAAGAAGTTAAATACCTATCTGAATTCAGAAAAAACACTTTCACCAAGTGCCTTAAGTACTTATTTATCGTGTTCGTTGCGTTTTTATTATAGATACATAGCTGGAATTAAAGAACCTTTTGAAGTTGACGAAAAAGTAGATGCTCGATTATTTGGAAATATTTTCCATTTGGCGGCTGAAAAGCTTTATGACCCTTATAAACAAAAAAATATTTTAGTAACTATTGAAGAATTACAAAAGCTTGAAAAAGATACTAAGCAATTAGATACTATTATTATAAGCTCTTTTAAAGAAGTTTTTTTTGGCGAAAAGTCAAAACGTCAATTTACTATTGAAGGTAAAAATCAAATTGTTTTTAATGTTATAAAAAAATATTTGCTTCAATTAATTAAAAAAGATAAAGAGGTGGCGCCATTTTCAATAGTTGGATTAGAGCAAAATATTAAACACCCAATTCAATTTAAGATAAAAGGTAAAAACTATTCGGTTTTAATTGGAGGACAAATAGATAGGGTAGACAAGACCGAAACAAGTTTACGAATTATTGATTATAAAACAGGTGCTGATAAGTTAGAATTTAATCACATTGACGATGTTTTTGATCACGATAAAATATCCGATACCAAGGCCGTATTTCAAACATTTACCTATGCTCTTTTAATGGCGCAAAACGAACCTTTAGAGCCTTTTATTAAACCCATGGTATATCAGATAAAAAGTATTTTTGCTGAAAATCAATCGTTTGAGATTACATCAAAAAGTTTTGAACCATTTAGCAATGGTAATTTTAAAGATATTGAAGGCTTGGTTTTGGAAGGCTTACAAAATACGCTTTCAGAATTATTTAATCCAGATGTTTCTTTTACACAAAGCAAAAACTTAAAAACATGCAAAACATGCACTTTTAAAGATTTTTGCGGTCGTTAATGGTTTAGTTTTACAAGCTTTTGAGTGTAAATCATATCCTTATTTAATAGTGTAGCAATATAGGTTCCTTCAGGTAAATGATTCAAATTAATACGCTGGTTTAGTGTATTTTGCTGAATGGTCTTATTATAAACTAATTGACCTGAAATGTTATATATTGTTAATTCTGATTTGCCTTCCAATGAATATTTTAATCCGATTATTAACTCATTAATAAATGGATTTGGTGTTATTTTTAATTCATTTTCAATAATTGTTTCTTGAACATTGGTAAGGCTGTCATTTATTATCGAAAAATTGATGTTGATATCGGGATTGTTTTCAGTTAGTGAAATAAACCTTGGTTTCGATGGAATTCCAACAACGTCAACTAGTAAATAGTAATTACCAAATGGAATATTATTAAGTTCGAAATTATCGTTTGAAGCAAATGTATATTTAACAGGTTTTTTATTTTCATTTAAAAGTAATACGCAAATTTCCTGAGCATTTGATAATTCATAACCATCCAAATCAATGGTTCCTGAAACAGTACAGTGACCATAAAAAATATCATCATATTTTACTAAATTAATAATAGCTATACTATCAGAAATTTGGGAATAATTGTCATTATATTCCCAATAATAGGCCGAATCGTTGAGTTCGTTATGGAAATAGGTTGGAAAATACATGGGATAGTAAAATTCACCCAAATCAAACTCAGGAATAACGTATAATAAACTCGGTTCAAGATAAAGGTAAGTAACCGTAAAATGGCCGGCTTCAACGCTGAATGAAGTATTAAGAACCAATTCGTAATTGGAATTCAAATATTCAAGTGTGTAAGCATATACTCGACCTTTTGGAAGTGGATAACCGCTTGCATACACCATTCCTTCAAGTGTTTTTTCTGGTTCAATGTAAATAGTATATGATGTAAATGCTTCACAAGTATCTTCACTTATTATCGTTAAGCCTACACTATAATATCCGGATTCACTAAAAATATGAATAGGATGCTGTTCATTGCTAGTTTCTCCATCCCCAAAATTCCAAAACCAACTTTTTATCTCGTACCAACTATAGGAGTAATCAATGAATTGAACCGTATTTTTTGCAATGTCATACCAATCAAAATCGGCCACACAATATTCATAATTGTCACAAACTTCAAAATCCAGATTTTCAATAATTCCAGCATAGGTTTGTTGGTTAAAAGAATAAATATTGTCACTATTACAAGGGTCTTGAGTTTTTACTTCAAAATAATAGGAAATATTATCATTTCCAGAATCTTCAATTTGATATGTTTTTTTATAATAACCATTAATGTTTGTAAATATTGAATCAATTATAGTGGTATCCAAAAAGCTTACAACAACTAAATGGTTTGGTACATAAACTCCATCATGTAAATTATAAATACTTCCACTTATGGTACATTCATATCCATACGATAAATTTGGCAGGGATATAAATAAACATATAGTTATAATTTTTGCGTAGGTAATTAATAGTTTCTTCATAATATTATTTATTAAAACGGTACCTTATTGATAAATTGGCTCCGTAATAAACTCTATTAATAATTATTAGGTTATTAGTGACCACTTTTTTTATCGGGTGTTTATAATATGCATCAAGGGTAATACTTATATTATCAGAAATATCAAAAACAGCACCTGCACCAGCATAAAGTGCAAAATTATATAGGGTAAAGTTTTGTGATTCTGTTTTAATTATTTCACTTTTATCAGAATAGGTGAATCCTTTTGAAATTAAATGCAATTGGTTTACTCCCCCTAATTTAAGTTGAAAACTTGATCGGGCATATCCAAATTCGTAGGTTAATATTAATGGAATTTCCAATAATCGATGCGTATTAATTGATTGATGTTTTACTACGTTTTGGGTTGTATCATAGTCGTAATAATAGGTAGTATCTAATCTGTTTTGATAAGTAGTGTCATTTAGGTTCAAATATGTTATTTCTCCGGTTTGTAAATAATACTCCATATCAATAAATTGAATAATGTTTACAATTGTATCGGTAAGCTCTTGTGAATAAAAATTTTCAGTACTATCAACACTTGTTAAAATATTAGAATAATTAAATTGTTCTCTTAAATTAACAATTCCAATTCCTGTTTGAGCACCAAATTGAAAAAGATTGAAGTTTCCTCTTATTCCGTATTCAAATCCAGTTAAATTTTTGCTTGCATTTTCAATCTGTTTGGAAAGTTCATTGTCAGAATTCTCACTATATGAATTGTTATACCTTATGAATCCGGAATATCCTTCAATGCTATAAACTCCTCTATTAAAGATTGTTGGGTTAAAGCTTCCGGCATTTGGGTTTAGAGTTAGTTTAGCGTCAGCTGATGAATTTTGTTTTTTCAGCTTATGACTTTGCTTTTTTAAACGGTGTTTAATTCTGAAATTATAATATTTACTAGTTTTTACTTTTTTCGTTTTCTGAACACTACGATTGTTAGATACAACTAGTTGATTTGTTCTATAATGAAAATGTGATATATGAATGAAAGTTACTTTGATTGGTTCCATATAAGTTAACTCATGTTCTCGATAGTTTTTTGTGTAAACAGTGTCATATAGCCAAATTGTATCATGAACATATTCATACTCCCAAATAGTATCATAAATATACACCGTGTCATATATGAATAGTGTATCTTCAGTTTGAATGGAATAATTTGGTGTAATCTTATCTGAACCAAACAAACTAAATCCGAAGGCTAAAGTTATAATTGCAATACTTGCAATTATTTTAGTTAGTACATCTTTGAAATAGATCATTTTGGAATTTAGGTCTTCAAAGAGATTGTAATATTTAAATAAAGTTATTTTAATTCAATAGTATCAATAATTTTTATAGTCTCTCTAATTATTTTTGATCTTTTTATTATAATTGTTTTTTTAACAGGTAATCCTTTTCTTTTTTCAACTTCAATTTTTGGTTTTGTTAATTCCGATTCAACAGAAATTAACTCCAAGTTGTCTTCAATATCTTTAATTTCAATAGAATCGCTAATAACAACAATAGGTTCCATTTGAACTGGAGTTATGTTGCTGTCGTTTTGTATCCCAATAAGTATGATTGCACCTGTGGCAACAATAACAGTTGTTATCAATGCAATTTTTTTCGCTGTGAGGGCAATTAGTTGTGATTTTATATTGCCAATAACTGAATTTGATAGCGTAGCATTAGAGATAGCTGAATTTGAAATTTCAAAGCCCTTAAAAGGAGTTGTTGGATTAATAGCAAACCCCTCCAGTTTGTTTTTTGCAACAGTATCAATATAATTAAGCTTGTTGTTCATAACTAAAAAAGCTACGTATGTAATCAGTTTTTTATTTTTTTTAGGGTTTTTCTCTAAAACCTTTTCGTGTAATTTCTTTTGTATTAATTTTCTAGCTCGTAATAATTGAGATTTTGATGTTCCAACTGAAATATTTAATTGTTTAGCAATTTCTTTATGTTGAAAATTTTCAAAAACATATAAATTAAAAACGGTTCTAAATCCATCGGGTAGTTCTTGAATAATTTCTAATATCTCTTCTCTTGAGAAATCGGCTTCAATTATTATCTCTTTAATATTTGTAGCATCGTTTTCTTCATTATCCATTGTCCAAGGTTCATTCAAATCATCAATTTCAACAGTTCTTACATTGGTTTTTATATGATTTAACGCCTTATTTACAATTATTCGTTTTAGCCATCCTTCAAAAGAACCTTTATGTTCAAATTGATAAATTTTTTCATAAATTGTAATAAATCCTTCATGCAAAACATCTTCTGCTTCCATACGATCTTTTATGTATCGTAAGCAAACTCCCAGAAGAATCGGAGAATATTTTCGGTAAACCCATTCCTTACTAGAAACCTCCCCGTTTTTGCACTTTTCAATTAATTGATATAGGTTATTCTTCATTTATTGTAGTAGAGATAATTAATTAATAATTGGTTGCACAAAAAAAGCAAAAAAAAATGCAACTTTTTAGTCTTTTGTGCATCATAATTATACAAATAAATCCGTTATATAAAATATACTTTGGTTTAATTTTTGTTTTGTAAATTTACTTATTAGCCAAATCTACTTTTTTTAGATACTAAACGCCCAAAACTATGACACGACGCTTAAGAAAAATTGACGATGAAATATGGAAAAAAATTCCATATGCCGATAAACACTATGAGGTTAGTAACTATGGGAGAATTAAAAGCTTTTGTTACGATAAAATTGAAGGACGAATTGTAAAACCTGGAGTTATTAAAGGTTTTCTAAATGTGAGTTTTATGACAGAAGGGAAAAAGAAATCATTTCTTGTACATAAAATAACCGCTGAGCTTTTTGTTGATAGAGCTGAAGATACTCAAAATACGGTAATTCATTTGGATTGGAATAAAAGTAATAATCATTTATCAAACTTAGAGTGGGTTACTAAGGATGTCGCTTATAAGCGAATGTTTAAAAGAATTCATGATAAGCGAAAAAATAGCAAAGAAAAGGTAATTACTTATTCTAAGTTAAGCGAAGAAGATGTTCGTAGAATAAAATCGATGCTCCAACGAAGGATTACACAAAATATAATTGCTAAACTATTTTGTGTGAGCGAAATGCAAATTACTCGAATTAAAAGAGGTGAGAATTGGGGTCATGTTCATGCTCCCGAACCCGAAGAAGTAATATATTAAACCTTTATGCATTAACTTAAAAGAGTTATATTTGCCCGCTAATTATAATACTAGCGGGTTTTTATTGAATTATGCTTAACAAAAATAAAGTTGCTTTTACAACCTTGGGTTGTAAGTTAAATTTTTCCGAAACATCTGGAATTGCAAAGCAGTTTGAAGATGCTGGATTTCAGAGAATTGATGTGTCTGAAATAGCGGATGTATATGTGATTAATACTTGCACCGTTACCGAATTAGCCAATAAAAAAAGTAAGCAAGCCATTAAGAAGTTAATTAAGAAAAATCCAAACGCAAAAATAATTGTTGTTGGATGCTATTCTCAATTAAAACCAGAAGAGGTGTCAAGTATTAATGGCGTTGATTTAGTTTTGGGTTCTGAAAATAAATTTGATATTATTGATAAAATATCTGGGTTGCAAAAAGGTGATCCAGTTAAAGTTTTTATTAATGAATCGAATACTGAAAAATCGTTTACTCCTACATATTCATTTGGCGATAGAACTCGCAGTTTTCTTAAAGTACAAGATGGTTGCGATTATTATTGTTCTTATTGCACCATACCATATGCTCGTGGACGAAGTAGAAATAATAGCATTAACGAAACCATTGCTAAAGCAAAAGAAGTAGTTGCCAAAGGAGTTAAAGAAATAATATTAACCGGAGTAAACATTGGCGATTTTGGCAAAGCAAGCAATGAGTCTTTTTTTGGATTGTTAAAAGAGTTAGTTAAAGTAAACGGGCTTGAACGGCTTCGTATTTCATCCATTGAGCCAAATTTATTAAGCGACGAAATTATTGAGTTTGTGGCTCAAAATAAGATTATTGTTCCTCACTTTCATATTCCCTTACAATGTGGAACCGATAATTTATTGCGATCAATGAGGCGTAGGTACACAACATCGTTATATAAAAAAAGGGTTGAAAAAATAAAAACATTGATGCCTGATGCCTGCATTGCAGCCGATTTAATTGTTGGAGTTCCAGGTGAAACTGAAGATGAATTTAATGCGACCGTAAAATATATTACTGATTTGGATATTTCTTATTTGCATATTTTCACTTACAGCGAACGGGAAAATACTTTGGCTGCTAAAATGGAAAATCAAGTCTCCATTAGCGATCGGAAAAGACGGAGCAAAATAATGCATAACATTGCTGATAAAAAACAAGAAATATTTCAAAATAGTCATTTAGGAACCATCCGTGAAGTTTTGTTTGAAGCTCAGCAAGCTAAGGGTGAAATTTTAGGTTTTACCGATAATTATATTAGAGTACAAGTGCCATTTAATAAAGAATTAATAAATAATAGAATTCAAGTGAAGCTTGTAAGAATTGAGCCAAATGGAAATGTTTTAGGTGAATTAATAACAGATGCATTATGAATTTAAATGAAGTAGGTAATAGCGTTTTAGATTTAGCAAAAGAAGTTGGTGAATTTATTATTGAACAAGGTAAAATATTTACATCTGATAAAATAGAAGAAAAAGGACCGCAAGATTTTGTATCTTATGTGGATAAAGAAGCTGAAAGCATGCTTGTTAAAGGCTTAAAAGAAATAATTCCTGAAAGTGGGTTTATTGTTGAAGAGAATTCTGCTTCAAATGCAAATGAAGATTATATTTGGATTGTTGATCCATTGGATGGTACAACTAATTTTATTCATAATTTAGCTCCTCATGCCATTAGCATTGCATTGCAAAAAAATAAAAAAACAGTGCTGGGAGTAATTTATGAATTAGGACACAAAGAATTATTCTATTCTTGGGACGGATTGCCTGTTTATTTAAATACAAAAGAAATTTCGGTTACAAAGTCAACTTTAATTTCAGAAGGATTATTTGCTACTGGATTTTCAAATAGTGACCATTCAAGACTAACTGGTCATTTAAAAGTTGTGAAAAAAATTATTGAAAATTCACATGGACTGCGGCGTCACGGCTCTGCGGCTACCGATTTAGCTTATGTTGCTGCTGGTATTTTCGATGGTTTTTTTGAATATGGATTAAGTGTTTGGGATATTGCTGCTGGAGCTTATTTAGTTGAGCGTGCCGGTGGAAAAGTTTCCGATTATTCTGGAAAGGATAATTATTTTTTTGGTCGTGAAATGCTTGCTGGGAATAAACAGATTCACGCCGAACTATTAAATATTTTGAAAGAGAATATGTAAGTTTGGAATAAAGGTTTTATTTTTATCGGCTATTTAATATTACAACAATGAGAAGATTACTATTTTTATTTGTTTTTATTGCAATTTTAATACAGATTAAACCAGTCCAATCGCAAGGTTTAGACGCTTATTTTTATTATTGCCCATTTTTTGCTCCAGAGAAAGGAACTTATGTTGAAACTTATTGTGCATTTGCCGGAAATTCGGTTCATTATATAATGACACCCGATAGTTTGTTGCAAGCATCGGTTGAAGTTACCATGCTTTTTAAAAATGCCGATAAAATAAAGGAATTTAGAAAATTTACTGTGGTGAGTCCACCTTTGCCAGATACAGCAACATTTTTTCCAAGCTTTATTGATTTGCAAAGAATTTCAATTCCTGAGGGAGTTTACAATTTTGAATTAATAGTTAAAGATATTTATGCACCCGATACTGTTGAAAATTTTCATATTTCAACCATTTTAACCATTAATATTCCTGAAAAAGAATTTGCATTTAGTGGTATCGAATTTATTGAGAGATACGAAAAAGCTTATAAAACGAATTTATTCGTAAAAAATGGTTACGAATGCATTCCATACGTTTCTGATTTTTTTCCAGAAAATGTCGATTATTTAAAGTTTTATTTAGAATTGTACAATACGGCTAAAGAATTAGGACCATTAGAGGATTTTCTCATATCATTTCATATTGAAAATTACAATACCTCAAAACCAATTAAAGAATTTAGTTCCTTTCAAAAACAACAGGCTTATAATGTTAATGTAGTTTTTAAAGAGCTAAATATTTCCAAATTACCCACAGGAAATTATTATTTGGTAATTGAAATTAGAAATAGAAAAAATGAACTAGTGCTTTCTACAAGTAAGTTTTTTCAACGAATGAAATCTGGAATTGAACAAAAGAAAATTGATTTAACTGAAATTGTTGTTCAGAATACTTTTGCTTCCTTTTTTGTAAATAGAGACACATTGGCTATTTATTTAAGTGCATTACGTCCAATGTCTGATATTTCTGAAAATAGATTTATTGATAATCAGTTAGAAATTGCTGATATTAAATTGATGCAACAGTTTTTTTATAGTTTCTGGGAAAAACGAAATCAAACAAATCCGGAATATGCATGGTTAGAATACAAACAAAATTTAAATAATGTAGAAGAAAAATATGGCACCAGAATACGAACCGGTTACCAAACCGATAGAGGACGTGTTTATTTACAATATGGGCAACCTAATTCGGTAATTTCAGAGAGAAATGAATCCAATGCCTATCCGTATGAAATTTGGCATTATTATAAAATTGCCGATCAAACCGATAAAAAATTCATATTCTATAATAAAAGTCTTACAGGAAAAGATTATGAATTGCTACATTCAAATATGATTGGAGAATTATCGAATCCTCAATGGGAAATTGATTTATACTCTAGAATGGATGGGCAGAGTAATAGCAGTATTAATCACAGCAAGGCTAAAGAGTATTTTGAAGGGAATTAGATGAATATTAAGAATAAAATCCAATATTTTTTTATTATTGCAGCATTTCATTTTTTAGCATCATTACCTTTATTCCTATTATTTCTAATTTCGGAAGTAATTACATTTTTTGTGTATTATGTAATTAGATACAGAAGAGAGGTTGTTTTAAATAATTTAATTAATTCCTTTCCCGATCTTGAACTTTCAAAAATACATAGAATTTCGCGCAAGTATTATCGCCACTTATCGGTAATGATTGTTGAGAATATTTACTTGCGTTTTATTTCAAAGAAAAACATTAGAAAAAGATTAATTTTTAAGAATAAGGAATTATTTGACCAACTATATGAATCAAAGAAGAATGTTATAATAATGATGGGTCATTTTGGTAATTGGGAATTTGCCGGGGGCTTATCAAATCTAATTCCTTATAAAGGAGCAGCGGTTTATAAAAAACTATCAAGTCCGGTTTTTGATAAAATTTACTTTGATATTAGAACCAGAGTTGGAGTTCAACCCATTGAAATGAAAGAATCGTTTCGTCAAATATATAATTTGAATAAACAGAAAGATCCCTTTGCTTTATTTATGGTGGCCGATCAAGCTCCAATGAAAAATGAAACCCACCATTGGATGCAGTTTTTAAATCAAGAAACCGGTGTTTTTTTAGGGTCAGAAAAACTGGCAAAAAAGTTTGACATGGCCGTGGTTTATATTGAATTATTACGATATAAAAAAGGAATTTACAAGGTTATTCCTACATTGATTACAGAAAATCCGAACGAAACTGCTGATTTTGAAATAACAGAAAAATATTTCCATTTATTAGAAGAATCAATAAATCGGAGTCCACGCTATTGGACATGGTCACACAGGAGGTGGAAAAACAAAGGTTCAAAAATGTCGTAGAAACTTTGTGAACAATTCATATTATTTAAAATAAATTATTAAAAAAGACTATTTTTAGGAACAATATTTAGTAACATCAGAGAATAAATTGTATGATACAAACAGCAGTAGTTATATTAAATTGGAATGGCGAAGACTATTTGAAAAAATTCCTTCCTTCGGTGCTTGAATTTTCGAATAGTGAAACTACTGAAATATGGGTGGCTGATAATGGTTCTACAGATGTTAGTATCTCTATATTAAAGTCTGATTTCCCAACTGTAAAATTACTAGAATTAGATAAAAATTATGGTTTTACTGGTGGTTACAATAGAGCATTAAAACAAATTAAAGCAGAATATTATGTTTTATTAAATTCCGATATTGAAGTAACTCAGCATTGGATTGAGCCAATTATTCAATATATGGATAACAACGAATCTGTAGCTGCAGCCATGCCAAAATTAATGGCTTACCATGCTAAAGATTCTTTTGAATATGCTGGTGCGGCTGGTGGCTTTATTGATAAATTAGGATTTCCATTTTGCAGAGGTAGGATATTAAGCGAAATTGAAAAGGATAATGGTCAGTATAATGATATTGCAGAGATATTTTGGGCTACTGGTGCTTGTTTATTTATTAAAGCAGAATTGTATCATAAAGTGGGCGGTTTAGATGAAGACTTTTTTGCGCACATGGAAGAAATTGATTTATGTTGGCGTTTAAAAAATCGTGGTTATAAAATTGTATATATTCCCGAATCAAAAGTTTATCATGTGGGTGGTGGAACCTTACCAAATGATAACCCGCGAAAATTATATTTAAATTATCGTAATAATTTATTTCTTCTCTATAAAAACCTACCCAAAGGTGAGTTTAGATATATATTGTATTTAAGAATGATATTAGACGGAGCATCTTCTATTATGTATTTATTGCAAGGTAAATTCTCATTTTTTATGGCTGTTCCAAAAGCTCATTTTTCTTTTTATTCAACTCTGAGAAAGTTTAGAGTTAAGCGAAAAGAAAATATAAAATTAACAATTAGCTCAAATCATAAGGAAATTTTTAACAGAAGTATTATTTTCTCATTTTTTGTTAGAAAAGTACGCAATTTCAGTGCTTTGAGCGAAAAAGGTTGGCGTTAGATTTATTTTATTTCTAGAACTTATTCCTGTGTTTTATTAGGTTTTTACCTGTTATAAAAATATTAATTATTATTAATTAGATTGTTAACTTTGAACTGCGTCAATGAAATCACGCAGATACAAACTAATTAAAATATATTGCTATGTTTAATAAATTAATAGCAGCAATGCTGCCATTTATGCCAAAAAAACTGGTTTGGATTTTTTCACAAAGATACATTGCTGGTGAAGATATTGAAGGCGCAATTTCATCGGCAAAAGAGTTAAATGCAAATGGAATGGTTGTAACCATGGATATTCTGGGTGAGTTTATTAAGACTCTTGATGAAGCCGAAAAAAACCGTGATGAGTATTTAGAGTTAATAGACAGATGTGAGAAAGAAGCTATTGAAGGTAATTACTCAGTAAAACCTACGATGTTTGGATTGTTGCTTGATAAGGAGATTTGTTATCAACACATTCGTGCAATAGTTGAAAAGGCTGCCTCATACAATAATTTTATTCGGGTTGACATGGAAGATTCGCCATGCACAACTGATACTATTGTACTTTATAGAAAGCTTAAAGCTGAATTTCCAAAAAATTGTGGATTGGTTGTTCAGTCATACATGAGAAGAACCTTACAAGATGTTACTGATTTATTAGATATTCATTCAAAAGAGCTTCCTTTGAATTTCCGTTTGTGTAAGGGTATTTATGTTGAACCAGTTGAGCTTGCTTATAAAAAATATGAAGAAGTAAATGAACATTTTCTAGAAGATTTAGAATTTATGTTCAAAAATGGAGTTTATCCTGGAATTGCAACTCACGATATTCCCTTAGTAGAAGGTGCTTACAAGTTAATTGAGAAATATAAGGTTCCAAAAGATATGTATGAATTCCAGATGCTTTATGGAGTAACTCCAGAATTGCGTAAATCCATAGTTGATAAAGGGCATAAAATGAGAATTTATGTACCTTACGGAAAACAATGGTTTGGATATTCTACACGTCGTTTAAAAGAAAATCCAAAAATGGCTTGGCTAATTATTAAAGCCCTTTTTGTTAGAGGATAATATTTAATATTTTAATATATTGAAACCGCTTTTCATATTGAGAAGCGGTTTTTTTAATGAATCTCAGTTTAATACAATGATGGAACCAAAAAAAGATTATTATGCACCAATGCATAGCGCTGAACACATTTTAAATCAGACCATGGTACGTAAATTTGGATGTAAAAGATCGTTCAGTAATCATATTGAGCGAAAAAAAAGCAAATGCGATTATAAATTTGAAAGGCCAATTAGCGATGATGAAATAATTGATATTGAGGGAAAAGTGAATGTTATTTTGCAACAAAAACTTGACATCACTGAAGAATTTCTTAGCTACAGCGAGGCAGTCGAAAATTTTAATCTGGGTAAAATTCCTGATGAAGATTCTGAAAGAATTAGGATTATTAAGATAGGTGATTATGATGCTTGCCCATGTATTGGCGCACATGTAAAAAATACAAGTGAAATAGGGACATTTAAAATCACTACATCGAGTTTCGAAAATGGAGTTTTACGAATTAGATATAAGTTGATAAAATAAAAAATAACGAGTGAGTAACATGCTATTTTAATATAATTTCTTCCAAACTTCTTTTTGGAACATGATGTATTTCCATTTGATCGCGCCAGTATTTGTAATCGTCATCTTGCATTTCTTCAATGCGCACATGTTCAATTGGTTTTCCTAATGCAAGAACTTGAAGAATTTCCAAGTGCTTTGGTATACCTAAAAGTGAGCTAAGAATTGATTTATTTACTGAAGCTATAATGCAACCCCCCAATTCAATTTCTGTTGCTCCCAATAAAATACTTTGTGCTGCAATACCATGATCGCAGAAATAATTCGTTGCAATTTTTGTATCGTTAAGCATAATAATATAGGCTGATGGTTTTTGTCCTTCGATGGGACCATCCCAATCTTTTAAATATCCAGCCCACGATAAGCATGGGAATATTTTTTTGTTTACAGATTCACTATTTGAAATAAAGTACTTCAATGATTGTTGATTGCGAGCAGATGCTGATAATCTGGCCAAATCGATTAGTTCAACTATAGTTTCTTCAGAGATTTCGAAGTTTTGATCAAATCTACGGTAACTTCTGTTCTTCTGAACCAGATACTTTAGGTTTGTTGGTTTCATTAGCTAGATATTTTTTTGCATATTCCTGATAATTAACATTTTTTTCATATAACGATTGCTGAATGTAAATCAGCAGGGGTTCTATTTGATTTGGTTCTTGATACCCTGGAACTGCGGTAATTAATTGATTTTGCTCGTTCATAAATACAATTGATGGGTACGACATTTTACCGTTCAACATAGCTGCAGCTAAATCATGCACTGGCCTTCTTCCTTCGCCACTGTTTTTAAAGGTATGTCCTTGAAAAACTATATCATCGGTTCTTTCTGCATCGAACTTTACTGCATAATATTTTTCATTCAATATCTTTGCTATCACAGGATTGTTAAAGGTGCCAGCATCCATTTTTTTACACCAACCACACCAATCGGTATATACGTCAATAATTATTTTTCGGGGTGCTTTTTTATTTAATTCAATGGCTTCAGAAAATGTGTGCCATTTAACTTTTTGTGCTTGTAAATTACTGATAGTAAGAATAGCAAGAACAACTAATATACTTATTTTACGAATTTTCATTTCAGTACTTTTTGTAAAAGAATAGGTTTTTATCATAAAAAACAAAGATAATTAAAACATTAGCAACTTTTTAACAAAAGAATTTTGCATTTTAATGAATGAGTTTTATTTCTACACGGCGATTCTGTTTTTTTCCATCATTATAATCATTGCTTGCTATAGGCTTTGTTTCGCCAAAGTATTTTATTGAAATTCTATGAGTTTCTATACCTTTAGAAAGCATATGGTTTTTAACATTTTCAGCTCTCAATTTTGATAGCTTATAATTACTTTCAATAGTTCCAACATCATCTGTATGCCCGTGAATTTCAAGGTTAGTGTTTTTATTTTCAATTAGAAAGTTTATTAAACGTGTCAGCTCTGTTTTTGATATATCTAACAATTCGGAACTTGCAGTTTCAAAAAATATATTGTTCAATCGAATTAAGCCGTTGTTCTTTATTGAATTAAGAACTATTGTGGTGTTAATGGTATCCTTTGTTTGCGGTTTTGTCAGATCAATATTTTCGCTGGTTGAAAAATATCCATTTTTTTGAGCTGTAACACTATAATTTAGGTCGGTATTTAATTCGCAAAAATAGTGTCCCTGTATATTTGAGTTTCCTGAAGATACTATTCGCCCAGAAATTAATTCTGTTACAATAACTTCCGATGGAATGGCTTGCCTTGTTTTGCTATCCATTGATTTTACATGCAATACAAGCTCTCTTTTTGCCTGGCAGTTGCCAATTAGTTGAGTGCTATTTTGTGGAGGATTTCCATCCATGAGAATGGATAATTGTGAGTTTTTTCTTCCTCTTGAATCGGGCATAAAATCAATGTGTACTTTTAAACTATCGCCTGATACTAATTTATTTAAAGGAGAATAACTCGATATTTTAAAGTTGTTAGTTTGATTAGTTAATTGTTTAACACCTGAAATATGTATGGTTTCGGAGCCCGTATTTTTTAAAATAGCAATAAGCGTATCCTTTGTTTTTCCATAATCGATGGTTCCAAAATTGCAAATGGGCAGTAGGAGCAAAAAGTCTTTCTTTATTCCTTTGCCAGAAATTTTTATTTGATGTTTTACTCCTGAACTTTCTACAATGATAGTATTTGTGTAAGCTTTTATATCTGTTGGGTTGAATTGAATTTCAATGGGATGGTTTTCGTTTTTAGCGAGAATTAAGTTTTTAGTTTTTGAAATTATATGGAATGCAGAACCTAATTCTTTTAAATAAATACTGTCGATGCTTACAATGTGATTTGTTTTGTTTTTAATGGCATTGAAAAACACTTTATCGTAGCTATTATCGACATATTTTGCAGGAAATATTATTTCGTCAATAAGCTCTGGCTGAGCTAATAAGATTTGAAAATAATCGCTTGTGTCAGCATCCAGTTTTGTTTCAATCTTCCATAAACACACCAGATTATTGGTGCTAACTAGTAACTCATCTTCAGTGGCAAACTTGCTTGTGCGAATCTCCTTTGAATTACACTCTACGCTACAGTCGTATTTGTTTAATTTTAAATTATACACAAAAAGAGAGTCTTGTGTTTGTGTGTTTATTTTGTTTGATGAAGGCGAAAAGGCAAAGCTAATAATGTGAGGATAATTTTCTGAATATAAAGTTTTATTCGAATGAATATCTTTAACAACTAGCTTGTTACCTTTGTTAATTGCGATTTTGTTTCCATTTAAGGGCAATGTGAATTTTTCGTTGACTAGAATAGCTTGCAATAGTTTTCCTGTAATTAAGTCGTAAATTTTTGTTTGAATTGAATCATGAAAAATTACCAATTTATCTGATTCATGAAATTGGATAAAATCCTCGTGAATAAATTCGCCAATAATTTCTTCGGTTACTATATTGTAAAGAATAGAGTTATTCTTATTAATAATCACAAAATAGCCTTTATTGTTATGGAGAATAACTTTTTTAAAACCTTCATCGGTTTTTACAGCTAATATTTTTTTAATCGGATTATTCTGGAAAACATGTAGCTTATCTCCTTTTCGACAAATGAAGTACTTTCCATTTGATGAACAAGCTGCTTCGTCATAAGGTCCTCCTGAGATGCTTTGTATAGTTATGTTTTGCGATGGATCCCAAATGGAATTTTCACTATCATGAGCAGATGTGTAAAACTCTTGGCCATCAATATAACAATATGATGATAGTACTTTCTTGTTTTCTAGAGAAATGTTTTTCACCAACAAACCGTTTCGGTTTGTGAAAATATCAAATTGATTTTCGCTAAAACTAACTACTCTTTTAAAATTGGGATAAAAGCCTGTATAGCCCTTATCCGATTTTTCAAAAGTATTAATTCTTTGTCCTGTTTTTGAATCCCAACTTTCGATAACTCCAGCTGCATTTGTTGTAAGAATTTGGCTGCTTGTTTTATTAACTTGTACAGAAGTAAAGCCTGATTCTGAAATAATTACATTTGGCTGGTTGTATAAATTAAGCGAATTTATATTGTTGGTCACTAAGCCTTTTATTCGAATTTTTTTATTTGTATTGGGAGCCGTAAATGTAGTTTTATAGTGGGTTCCGCTTACTGATTTTTTCCAATCATTATTTCCTTCAATTTGGTAATAAAAATCGACCGGAGTACTCAAATCAATTCCTTTCCAGCTAATATTTATAGAATCGTTTCGGGCATAAATTTCATCTGCTGTTGGAGTTAATATTTTTAGTTTCTTTTTTCCGGAATTTGAAACAGAAACTGTTAAATCAGGACAATTTTCGTTTACAAAATTGAAGGTTCCAATATTAAATATGGTATCAATGGGTTGATAAGTGAGCGTTATGGGTATTAATTGATTTGCATTTGCTGTAATGGGGAAGTAATTTTTTGAAGCATTGAATATGCTTTCATTGGTACTTGTTATTGATGAAATTTTAAGTTCAGTATTTGATCCTTTGATTAATATTGTTTTATCCTGAGCCTTTTTTGAATTAAATATTAACGATGAAGGAATCACTTCGATTTTTCCGAGTTGTGATGTTGGAATGTTGAATTTGAAAGTAGTGGGCTGTCCTTTAATGGTAATAGTAATTTCTTTTTCAGGAAAACAACTATATTTTGAATTCCATACTAATTTACCATAAGTTGTTTTTTGAATGTTATGATAGATTTTTTCGAATGCCAGTTTTATTTCGTTTCCATTTATTAGTTCGCTGTAATGATTACCTCCCGTTAAATTGGCAATATCTTTTAACTGATCACTCATCGGCAAGCCAATAGTAATACAATTAATTTCAATGCTATCGGCAATAGCTTTGTTGGTAATTTTTGTAACATCGGCATCGCTTAAACCATCCGTAATAAAAATTACCACACGCCGGTATTTGCCTAATTTAGCAATGTCAATAGTTCCAAAATATGGAGTTAGAAATGCCGAATTAAAATCAGTTCCACCTTTGGGTGTCATTTTATCGATGGCGTCATTAAGTTTAATGGCATTGTGTGTAAAGTCGCTCCATAGGTTAATTTGGGAATTAAAAGTAGCGACGGCAACCTCAGTTACTTCAAGAGGTAAATTCTGGATAAATGTTTTGGCTGTTTGTTTAAGAATATCAAACTTAAAACCTTTCATTGAGGCTGAGTTATCAAGTACAATAGTTATCGAGAGCGGTAAAATACTTGATTCAGGAGCTGAAAATTCAATAGGAGTAATTAAGTCGTTGTTTTCCGTAATTTGAATATCTGTTAAGCTTATTTCTAAAGAATCGGTGATTGAACCAATGGCTCTGACATCGGCTGATAACAAGGGAAATTTATCAGTATTTAAATTAATAACTTTATAATACTGAGCTTTTGTAATTAAACCAATTGCAAGGAATAATATTATGTATTGTAGTTTTTTCAAATTACCTGTTTGTTCCTTTATAAACTGCTCATTGCTGTTATTATTGTTGAAACTGAAGATAAGAGAAAACATAAGAACTACAAAAATATATTGCTGCTCTTTATTATATCTTGATTCCTCAAGTCGGGGCACGATTATTTTGCATATTAGTGATATAAATAATTAGAAGGTCAGTAGATAAGTTCATATGTACAGACGCAGCAATTATACGGGCTTATTATATGTGCAAATGCTGTCAGGAGCTACGCACGCTGACAGATTTGACCTGACAAGGTCCGAAGGTCTTGTCAGCGTCTCTCTCACGAAATGAAACTAAGTAGTTAACTACTGACCTTCTATAAATAATAATTAGAGCACCTGTTTCAGTGGAGTAGTGGTTAGGCTATTTTATTATGTTATAGGGTTCATGTGATTTTATTGGTCGATTTATGGTTAGATTAAAAAATGGAATAGCCCAATTTTGTTGTTAGAAGTTCCAGAGCCTTCATTCCTTTACTGGAATTTCCCTTATCATTTAATCCTGGACTCCAAACCACCACACTGAATTTCCCAGGTAAAACTGCGGCAATTCCTCCACCAACTCCACTTTTGCCTGGTAAGCCAACTTTGTAGGCAAATTCTCCAGCTTCGTCGTAAAACCCACAGGTTTGTGTTATGGCGTTTATTCGTTTGGCTTGGCTTAGGGTTAGTAGTTGTTCGTTTGTGTAAATGTTTTTACCATGATTTGCAAAAAGTAAAAAGGCTTTTGCTAATTCTTCGCAGGTCATTTCAATGGCACATTGATAACAATAGGTTTCAATCAATTTAAAAACATTGCTTTCAATGTTAGCAAACGATTTCATAAAATGAGCCAGTGCTTTATTACGGCTGCTATGGTTAATTTCCGATTCAGCCATTTTTTCGTTGTAGGTAATAGAAGCCGATTGGGTAATTTTATTTAAAAACGAAAGAATTTCAGCCACAGGATTTTCATATAAGGAGCGAATTATATCGGTAACAACCAGCGCCCCTGCGTTAATTAATGGATTGCGAGGAATGCCATTTTCCCATTCCAATTGTGCCAATGAATTAAACGAACTTCCTGAAGGTTCTACTCCAACTCTTTGCCAAAGTTTTTCGTCGAGTTTTGGATACACCATAGCAAGGGTCAATACTTTTGAAATACTTTGGATAGAGAATTTTTCGCAGGCATCGCCCACGCTAAATATTTCTCCACTGACCGTAACTAAGCTTAATCCAAATTTATTTATATCAATATTGCTAAGTTCAGGGATATAATCGGCTGTTTTACCTTTTAAATTAAGGTCTTGAACCTCATTATATATTTCTACTAAAAGTTTTTTATAATTCATTGTATGGTAAAATTCATTCAAACGAATTTACCAAATAATATGTATTGTTGAAGCTTTGCAGTTATGTTGTTTAAATAGCTGAATACAAAATGCTGATGTGTGTTTTGATTTAATAATGAGTCCAGTATAAAAAGGGACGAAAACGGGAAAAGTTAAAAATCAGCATTACCCCAACCCTAAAGGGAGTCTGATTTTC
>JAEINW010000078.1 GCA_016342715.1 Salinivirgaceae bacterium
ACTTTGCATCGTTTTTATTGCAAAGATAATAATTAAATTAATATTATGAGAATGTTATTTATTGACAATGCCTTAGTGGTAAAAAAAACTAATTATTTGCCTTTTTTATAATATCACCGAATCCCAATTATATTTTACTATTTATCCAACCAATGACTTTTTCTGCTATCTCTGGACGAATATCTTCATTATGCAATTCGTGATATTTATCAGGCCAGATTACATGTTCAATCAGTTTTGTATTTCCATCTGCAGCCTTTTTCGAAGCTATTGGCGAAGTGATTTTATCTGCTGAGCCATGAAACATTAATGTTGGAATTGTTGCATCTTTTGAATTTACTATGGCGTACATTCCACTTTTTGTAATGTCGTTAAACAAACGGAACGAAATTCTTCCATGGTTCAACGGATCGCTACGATATTTCTCCACTTCTTCGACAACAGTTGAAATGTATTTAATATCCAATCCACTATCAATAGTAAAGTTTGGGAAAAAGTTTTTAAGTAAAGATACAGCTCCCTTTAACAAAAAGTTTGGGTCGTTGCTTAAAGCAAACCATGGTGAAGTAATTATTGCTCCACTTAGTTTTGGCTGACGCCGTAATATGTAATTAAAGGCAATATTTCCGCCCATACTATGGCCATAAATAAAGTGATGAATATCGGGAAATAGTTCCCTCGTTTTGCTTAAAGCCAATTCCACATCGTTCAATAAAGCTTCGTATGATTTTATTGTACCCCGCTTTCCATCCGATTGCCCATGGCCGCATAGATCGAATCCAACAAAGGCAATACCTTGCTTTAGAAAATATTCAATATAGGGTGAATAGCGCATGCAATGCTCCCCAAAACCATGAACTAAAGTTACCACTGCTTTTGCTTGCTCGTTAGGTTCCCAAACATGAGCATATAAATTTAAATTGTCTGAGGATTGCCATTGTAAGGATTTGTTTGTCATGGGCTTTTAATTTTATGTAATATTTAATTGAGTTTTAAAGGTAATAAAAATTGCAGTTATCGTTAAAATTTTAATATCGTTTTATAATCCTAAATCAGCAGAATGTTTCTAAAATAAATTATTAGTCGTTCCACGAATTAACATTAATCTATTCAGTAATTTGTTATAATCTACCTGCTTTGAAAATATTAGTGGTACGACTTGCGATTTTTATAAATATGAAGCATAAAAAAAACCTCCCGCAGGAGGTTTTAACAATATAATATAATTCAATTATTCTTCATCAAATTCTGACCAAACACCAGCTGTTCTTATTAATCTGATTGAACCAGTACCGCTTGATCCATCATAATATGCATAAAAAACTAAGTATTGTTGTTCGTCAATAATTGGTTCATGATTTGCTTCTAACATGCCAGCAACCATTTCTACGAGCTTTGCTCTGTTGGTACCTGGAGTACCCCCCGATGTTACATCAAAGTTTGAGTATTTACTTGTTTCGGAATAAAGAGCATAATCATCTCCGCCTAAAGTTATTTTAATAGCAGGGTCTGCCCACCAATAACTTTTAGTAACATCAACCTTATCAAGAGCAAAGTTTAGTGGTTCTGAAACAGCCATTAAACTTTGTTTTGCTAACCAATTTGTACCTGTGTGATAAAACACTTTATATGTTGGGAAGAAATTTCTGTATACAAAAACTGAATAATTCATAGGTAATACATGACCGTGTGCAGTTGCAATAGTCATTAATACTTCTTCAGCATCTTCAACAAAAGTGAAGTTATAATAGTTTGCGCCAACACTTTCGTAATCTGCAGAATCCAATATATATGATTGTACAGAATCTTCGAGAACAACTGTAGAACCATCAGCATTCAATTGAATATAACGAGTTTGACTTTTAATATACTCGTTGTAACCTACTGTTTTTTCAGCACCAGCTTCAGATGCATAAACTTTTAAATCTAGAAGTTTAGCAATTAAAAAATCCGCTTCATCTTCACTTGCAAAACCAATATAATCTTGACCCATTTCAGAATACTCATCGTCCGAAATAGTGTAGATTTGGTATAAATCATCAGAAGGAATAGGCTTTGAATAGTAGTTATAAGTTACAATCATTTCTGCAGCATCAGGTGCAGTAAATTTTTTGATTAAAATTTCTGGCAAATAATCTTTTGGTAATACATCTCCAGAAAAATTCTTATATTTTGAAACGCTTTCATTACTTGACAACTCATAATCTTCATCAACTAATGTATATGCTTCTGGAGCAATTTCGCGTGCAAAGATAAATGTATCTGACGTATAATTCTCGTCTCCAATAGTATCTAATTCGTTATTTATATCTTCCAATGGATTACATCCTATTATCAGAAGTCCAAATATTGTTATTATGAATAAATATATATTTTTCATGATATTATATTTTAAAAGTTAATTTTAATACCTGTTGTGAAGGTTCTTCCAATCCCGTAGAAAACTCTTGCTGATCTCCAGTCGTTATTTGATCCATCACTAGCCTCAGAAATATATTCTGCATCAAATAAATTATTAATATTGGCATATATGGTAGATTGTAATCCGCCAATTTCAAATTTATATTTCAAATTAAAATCTAGCAAATTGTAGGCAGGTATTTTCCATGCGTCAACTCCAGCTTTTACTATTTCTGTTCTTCCTGTGGGATCAAACTGAGCATATAAATTATCATAATAATTAAAATCTAAACCAAGTTTAAATCCTTTAAATAATTCATAATTTACACCTAGAGCAACTGTGGTTTGAGCTGCATCTCCCACTTTCAAATCCTTCATAAAAATATTAATTGTATCGGTAGGATTTAGATCGTTGTCATAAAGAATCACATCATTTAAATCATTTTGCCATTTCCAATCACCTAGAGATGCCATACCGGTAATTTCAAGTTTTTGAATAGGAGTCCAAACAAAGTCAAGTTCAATACCCATATGCAAAGCATTAACACCAATTAAGTTTGCATTGGTTGTTGTTCCATCAGGATTATCAACACTTTTTCTTAAAAATTTGTCTTTCCACTGAGTATAATACCCATTAATGTTTCCTGTAAATGTTGACCTTCTATATCCATAACCCAATTCAAAACTTAAGGCTTTTTCATTTTCAACACCTTCGTTAATAGCATTGGTATTAGTTTCGTAAAAAACGGCATCAAAGAATGGTGCCCTTTCAAAATATCCTGCATTTACAAAAACATTATGCATGGTATTTAAATTGTAATTTGCTCCTCCTTTAACAACATAACCTAAATGATTAACCCATTCAGATGTTTGTTCAGGATCAGAATCCAAATAGTTAAAATAATCTATTCTTCTATAGCCAGTATTTGAACCGGAAACTGATAAGAAGGAGGATAATTGGTCTAATGTATATTCTGCTTGTGCAAATAATCCTTGCCAAGTTGTTTGACCATCATTATTATAGTTTATTTTGTCTCCAACGCGAGCAATATTTATAGGATTATTTTTGTTTTTATCATCCATATAAAAATCCCCACCTAATAAATCAACCACTTCTCGAAAGTGTCTTCCTTCATAATATCTTAAATCAAGTCCTCCTGATAATTCAATATTGTCATTTACTTTATGATTAAGATTAGAAAGGACACCATACCAACTATGGTCGTTTCTGGATGAGCGCATAATTGAACTTGAACCTTGTGCACCAGCAGCAATATTTTCTTCAGTAATTTTATCAAAATTTATCTGTCCATTAATTTTATACGCATCTTCGAAAAACTTTTTCTCGCCATAATCACCTGTTCCACCACCTGTACCAAATGACATATAAGCAGATGTAGCTAATTTTGTTTTTTCACTTAATTGAATAAAGTGATTTAAGGACATTTGAGGTTTGTGATAAAAATTGGTGTTCAAATTATATACTTGTCCATCTTTATATCCCCAATCTGAGTTGTATTTTATTCCATTATTAGGGTTGTTGTATGTTTCAATTGTTTGTTTTGTTCTATTTTGACCATGTGTTTGAGGTGCACCAAAAACTGTAAAAGATAAACTCTGCTTTTCCCAGCGTTTTGATACATTTAAGAAGTATGACCAAGATTCAAATTGTGTAGCATCTATCCAGCCTTCACCAGTGGTTCTAGCTCCAGAAGCAGTTATTGCTATTCCATTTTCTAACAAACCAGTTGAAAGCGTAAACGATGTTTTTTTGTATCCATCATTACCAATACCAGTAAATATTACTCCACCTTTTTCAGTGTCTGTAGTTTTTGTTAAGATATTAATAGTACCACCAACAGAACCAATGGATAATTTAGAAGCTCCTAAACCACGCTGAACCTGCATAGAACGAGTTACTTCTGATAAACCAGCCCAGTTACTCCAATAAACCCAACCATTTTCCATGTCGTTTACTGGAATACCATTAATCATTACGGCTGTGTTTTTCATATCAAAACCACGAACATTTACTCTTGAGTCACCAAATCCACCACCCGATTTAGTAGCATAAATTCCAGGTGATGATTTTAAAATCTCAGGATATTCTTGCCCACCTAATTTTTCAGCAATAAGCTGTGGCTTAATGGTTGAAATGGCTACAGGAGTTTGTCTGTCGATAGCTATATTTGCTATAACTGAAATCTCTGAAATACCCATAAGTGACGATTCCAATCGGATGTTTCCTAAATCAAGATCAGTCACTGCACTTAGTTTTTTAACTTGGTCAATAAAACCTACATAACTAAATACTACAATTTGCTCACCAGTAAATGAAAAGCTAAATGTTCCGTCAAGTCCACTAACAGTTCCAATACCAGAGTTGTCTTCCAGATAAATTGTACCTCCAATTAGAGATTCACCAGTTTCTTTGTCAACAAGCTTACCTTTCACAGTACCTTGTGCAAAAGTCAAACTACTTAGAGTCATTAGAGCAATAAGCAGTGTGAAAAATGTAAATTGTTTTTTCATACGATTCATTTTTTTAGATTTTGGAAATAGCATTTAAATGCTATGAAACGACAGCTCTTAAAAAAACTTAAAACATTTAAATGTTTCATTTCCGTTGTTAAATAAGTTGTGTTTGCTAAAGGTAATTTTGAGAAATTCCTTTTGTCATATAAAAATAACATCAAATCTTTAACTTATAGTACAAAAAATGAAAAGTTGTTAATAAAAAATAAACAAAGGAAATAATACCGTAAAAGCGTAGGTGAAATGGGAATAAACACTAATAACAAAAAGAATACACTTCGATAAAAGTAAAATAAACTGTCAGGGAATTAAAAGTAATTTCCTGACAGTGAGTGAAAAATGAATTAATTACTGAATTATTATTTTTTGAGTTGAAAAAACATGGTTTTCATCGCTAACTTTAATAAAATAAATGCCAGAGTTTTCAATTGATAATATTTGTGTTTTACTAAGAATATTTATTTTATTAACTAGTCTACCGGTGCCATCTAAAATTTCAATTGTTCTTTTTTTATTAGTGTCAAACTCAATAGTAAAGTTGCCCTCATTTGGGTTTGGATAAACAGATATATGGTTTTTTGCAATATTTGAAGCAATATCACTATAAATGTAATCTTCAATAGTTAAAACCTCTCCAATGAAAGCGTTTGCAGTTTCTGCATTATATATTATAAGTGTGTTTTCATCGTTTTTGCTTTCTGCTGAAGCTGACCAGTTATGAGTTCCTGTTACAACTACGGGATTGCTTTGGTTAAAATCAGCAACTAAAAATTTATGATGTAAGGTTGAGGCAGTTGGCCAGCTTTCGCCATTTGCATTAACAAAATCAATTACATCTACATTATTAGCCAATAAATTATCAAATTCACTACCCGAAGATTCAACATAGTCAATGATACCAAAAATATCAACACCACGTTCCTTGGCATTTATAATAGCATTTCCCAGATTATCTTCAGTAAAAACCATCATTGCAAAGCTCAAATTATCCTCTACTTGGTCAATTACATTCACAATTTTCGCTGTGGTTTTATCCGATGGTGAAAAGTACAATTCAACATTGCTATTGTTGATATTAAAGAAGTGAGGTGTATTGTCTTCTTTTTCATTTCCAAATTTTCCTTTTTCAAGATCAGGAATTAAGGTGTTGCTTCCCCACATTTCATTAAATTCAAGTTCATACGATTTTGCTAACGATTGGTCTTGTATGCAAACTAGATTGTTAAAATCCATAAATAAGTTATTATAGGTCCAGTTTGTGGAACCAGTTAGTACCCATGAATTTGTAACGCTTTCACTATCAATAATTAAAAACTTATTGTGCATAATTGCTGTGGCATTTCCACGAACAATATTTATTGAGGAATTTAAGCTCTCAAGAGCCGTGTTTGTTGGAGAATCATCGGTAATAAATCGAACATTCACACCATTATCATAGGCTGTGTTTATTGCCTGAATTATTTCGTAATTTGAACTATCGCTATTTGGCGAATGATTGGTTAAATCATAAACTGCTACGTCTAATGACGTTTGAGCTTTTTCAATATATGCGATAATTGTATCTTTAACACTTGTTTCAACAATATTTTTGCCAAGAGCAATATACATCTCATTAAAATAGCTTAAAATCTCACCACTTGATTCCGATTGAGTAACATATGCACCGTGGTGAATAGGAGTAGTATCATTATCAATATTTATTGAATAAGCTTTTCCGTAATATATGTTTCCAGCATCAAGATTTTCCACTGAAATTGTATGTGTGGTGGAACTTACTGTAGAAAAGGCAGTTCCAATTTCATAATCAGTAGTTAATCCGTATTCAAAATAGGCTGATGCTTCTGCATTTGTTTCCCATTCCACATCAAAGCTAGTATTGGTAATATTGCTTGCAATTGGGGTTTTTGTGATAAATAAACTTAAATCTTGCACAATATCATCGATGGTTCTGGGCTCAATTTTGTAGTTCCCAAAAGAGTAGTCCATTGGACCAGTTATATGATAATTCACATCAATAATAGGAGTGTAGGCCACGCCCAAATCATTTACCACAATAGCTCCAGTACCATCATTAATTTCCCACTCGCCATATCCTAAGTCAGGATTGGTGCAAGTAGCATTTTCAACTTTAATAAAAACACTTTCATAGGCTTCACTAGCCTCTCCTGTTGTAATTAAAATTGCTTCGGGAACAGTATTACCCGATGAAAGAACAGAAAATGCTGTTATATCTTTCATTTCAGTCATTTCGAAATACTCAACAATGGTTCCTGTGATAGAAATGCTGTCTCCAAGTGCCGGAGCTTGTGTGTTGTCAAAGATATATAATCCTGTCCATTCAGAATCTCCATCCTGAATAAAATACGAACCTGAATAAACTGCTGTAACAATACCTTGTGTAGTTACTACTTGATCGGCATAAGGTGAAGCTGCAGCTTGTCCTTGAATTTCATAAATAGTTTGTGCGTTAAGACTCGAAATACCTATAAAAAAAGCAAGTAATTGTAAAAATCTTCTCATAGTTGATATATTAAGAGATTAAAAAAAGAAAGCACTCGTTATGAGTGCTTTCTTTTAAATTAATTAATTATTATTTCTTTGGAAACGGAATTTCCATTAATGTCAATATTAACAATATAATACCCCTTGCTTAGTTCACCAGAATTTATTTGATGTGAATTTGTACCCATAGGAATGTTCTGCCTGTAAATAATTCTTCCACTTAAATCAATAAGCTTAATAGAAGCTTCATTATTAATAGTTTCATTAAAATTAATAGTGAAATCTCCTTTATTTGGGTTAGGGAAAACAGTGAACATCTTATTAAGTGCTTGATTAATCCCAGCACCTTCTTTAACTTTTAATATTATTGTTCCAATAGCAAATAAATCAGGATCTACTTTGTAAGCAATTTTATACCTAACTGTATCTGTTCCCTCAAAATTATTATTTGGAGTGTAGTTAATTATATATGGATTTGTAAATGGTATTGATGAATTTCCATTAGTAGCATTTTCAAATATTTCGAAAGTAACATCAGATGTATATATATCATTTGCCATTGCATCAATGCTTACGGAGCCATTCATTGGAACATCTACTGTATCAGTTGCTGCTACTGGGGGCTCTGTAATTTCAACAAAACTTCCTTCATTTTCAATGAAATAGTAAACAAATTGTTGATAAAACTCATTTGCAATTCTTTGACTGTGAATCACTAAGGTGTTTTCATCATTAATATTATTTGCACCGTTACTCCAATTGTGCGATCCGGTAAACACCAATGGGTCAGAAGTTTCATCACCTTGATCAACAACCATAAATTTGTGGTGAAGTATACCATTACTAACATTTGCAAAAGTAAAATGAGCTTTTAATTCATCACGAAGTAAATCATTTACAAAAGCTGAATTGCTACTTTCATTATCTGTAATAACATTGGTTGCAACACCATTGCTATTTATGTCACGAATTGCATAGGCAATATCAGATCTTGTAATAAGCATAGTTTCAACACTAAGATCATGATCAGCAGATTCAATTGCATCAATTAAAAAAGTATTTGTTTGATCAGAAGGACTAAAATACAATTCTACATCATTTCCACCAATAATAAAGTTATGTGGTGTGTTGTCTGATTTGTCAAATCCAAATTTTGCATTTTCAAGGTTTGGAACATCCGTTGATGAACCCCACATTTCCTCAAATTCTAATTTATAGGCAAGCGCTAAACTTTTATCTTGAATAATAACAACGTTATTTGCGTCTTTATTAATGTTGTCAACAGTGAAATTTGTCGATCCAGTCCATAAAATTGGCTGATTAGCATCTTCTGCATTTGCATCAATAATTAGGAATTTATTATGCATTATTCCATACTCCGCTGCAGTTGGACTTGCTATTGTAGGTATTTGCTCATCTAAATCATTGAGTCCTACGCAGGCAGTACTACCATCATGTACAATTCTAACAACAACACCTCTCGAAAAGGCTTCATTTAAGGCTTCACTAATATTACTAATCCCGTTATTGTTAATATTATAGATAGCTAAATCAATTGTAAATTCGGCTCTATTAATATATTGAATTACAGTGTCGTCAATTAAGTGATCAAGAGTGGTAGCAAAGGTACCCGATGAGGCAGTATCTTCTGTTTCAGTATTGAAATATGCGATTATTTCTCCTGCTGATTCCGATTGTGTAATAAACACCTGAGTTGGAGAATATATGGTATCATTTCCATCAGTTGACACAGCTTTTGCATAGATAATTTCTGAAGGTTCAAAATTGGTAAGAGAAACCTGATGAAACACATCTTCAGTTTCTGCGATGCTTGTTCCCAATTCTAAATCTCCCGTATTACCATACATTAGCCATGAATCACCCGTAGTGTTGGTGGTCCATGATAACTCGAATCCCGATGTTGAAAGATTTGACAATTCAACTGCTGATGTAAAGAATATTGATGAATTGTTTTGAATATCCCCCATATCTCGAATTAGCAATTGGTAACCACCATTTGGGTCATCATAGGAATACTGAGAACAAATCCCTATTAATTTCACCTCACTAGAAGGAATAATATTTCCTTCTAGCGGTGACCCTGCTTTAACATAAATGCTTGCTGATTCTCCGTTTGTTTCGAAAGAATATGAAGTATTTCCAGCAAAAGTAGAGCCTCCATTAGCAAAAATTACATCTTTAATTTCAACAAGTTCGCCTTCAAACTCTTCGGCCAATTCCGATGGGGCTAAAATCACAGGTGTTGGAAGATCATTATTTACTGAATTTACAGTAAACGCTGTAACAGGATCAATTTCCAACAAGTTATTGTAATCTTTTAATGTTCCTGTAAGAGTTACATTGTCACCTCTGTTAACACTGCCCATGAGTGAACTGTAAACAGCTATACCAGCAGTTTCATCTTGGATATAACGTATTAAACCCATTTCTCCACCATTAATAGCAACACCAGTTATTGTAACTGTTGAACCTAATTCCATATTTCTGGCCTCTTGAATAGTAGCTTGAGAGAATAAAATAAGGTTGAAAAAAATAAAGGTCGTAAATAAAAAAATATACTTCATTTATTATGTTTTTTAGAATGTCATTTTTAATGAAACAATATATCTTCTGGGAGCACCAAAAAATACTTCAGCTGACTTTGCATCAAAATCGGTAAATTGTTTTTGAGTATAGGTGCTGTTATTAACAGCATCAGAAATATAAGCTACATCAAATAAGTTAGTTATACTTCCTCTCAGGTTAAATTTAACCTTAGCAAAAGAATCAAAAGAAAAACTATACCCGGTATGTAAGTCTACTAAATTATAGGTAGGAATAATCCATGAATCTATTGGATTTCCGTCTTCATCTGCACTATTTTCAGCAGTATAATCAGAATAATACCTTGCAAAATAAGTAGAACGAGCACTAAAGTATAAACCTTTAATGGGTTCGTATCTTATGCTTGCACCTAATTGGGTTTGAGCGGCATCACCCACATGAATTCCTCTGGTATCAAAAGATATTGTATCTACAGCAACATCTCTGTCACCTTCGGTTGGAAACATCTCTACATTATCAACTTTTTTGTCCCATATCCAATCTCCCAATGAAACAATTCCTTGCACTTTCAAATTGTGTAGCACATTATATGCAAAATCTAATTCCACCCCAGTATGACGTGCATCCATACCTGGAATTATACCTTCAACATCCTCGCCATCAGCCTTTGCTCGTATTGGGTTTACTGGTTTGTTTTCCCAACGAGTGTAATACCCATTCACATTTGCAGAAATTTTTGAAGAATGAAAACTATAACCCAATTCAATAGCTTTCACTTTTTCATTGTCGGTATTTTCAACAAAATCTGTAGAAAACTCTCTATAGAAATATTTAAATGGGCGAACTTTCGATAAATAACCAAGGTTTACAAAAACATTCATGGTTTCATTCATATTATAGTTTGCTCCTCCTTTAATTGTGAAACTAGGAGTGTTTTTCCAATCAGATTGTACTTGATCAAAAATGCTTTTTTTCATATATCCGGTATAGGCTGCACTCAAATTTAAAAATGTTGTTAACAAACCTGTTTTATATTCAACCTGTCCAAAAGCACCACCATATCTTACATTACCTTCGTCATAGTAATAAATTTTATCGCCTTCTTTTTTCATGTATTCTTTAGCATACATGTTTTGTGTAGAATCACCGATTCTAGTGTCAGCTCTATCCACCGCATAATCACCACCCATCAAATCGTATACCGATTGATAGTGTATTCCTTTATAGCTTCTTAAATCAATCCCTCCAGAAAATGCTAAAAGAGAACTGGCTTTATAATCAAATGATGATAAAAATCCAAACCAATTGTGTTCATTGTGGTTTTCAACTAAATAGTTAGCAGAGAAATATTTGGTATCACTGTAATTCTTATCTATCATTTGATAGATTGTATCATTAAGATTAAAAGGACTTCCGATGGTAGGTTTTGTATTTGTGTTGTATATATCTTGAAAATTAATTTGACCATAATTTAGATAATTTGTATTATATGGATCATCTGGATCTTTTATGAATTGATTGTTTTTAATACTAGATTTTGTTGAAATTCCTCCTCCTTTACCCAGAGACATATATGCCGTGTTAGCAATAAAAAGTTTATCGTTTACACTCCATGTATCTCTAATGCTAAATTGTGGTTTGTGGTACTCATTAATTTTTTGGTTTTGCACTTCTTCTGGTGCATTTGCATCGTAGCGGTCTCTTTTTAAAACACCCCAATGTTGATTGTAACCAATACCTTTATCATTCACTTCAGGACGATAAAGATACTTTCCAGTTACATCATCTTTGGCATCAACATCAATACCCAATTCACGAGCATAATCCAAATCGTAGGCCGCAATTGATCTTTTATAACTTCTTTGGTCGTGTTGTTGAGGTGCCCCAAAACCATTTAGGCTTGTGATGTGCTTTCCCCAACGTTTGTCAATTTTAAAGTAGTAAAAATACCCTTTAGTACCCGTCTCGTCAATATAGGTGCCTCCATTTTTATAAGAGCCAGCAACAGTAATTCCAAAGCCGTTTTTTAATAATCCTGATGTATAACCAACGGTTGTTTGAAGTTTTCCATTATTATCCATAGACTGTTTAACTGATCCACCTTGTTTTGAATCAATACCTTTTGTAATAATATTTATGGTACCGCCGACAGAAGGTAAGGCTAACTTGGAAATACCAAGACCTCTTTGAACTTGCATATCTCTTTGAATGGCATCTAAACCAAACCAATTTGACCAATATACCCATCCATTTTCCATATCATTCACAGGAATTCCATCAATCATAACACCAACATTGTTTTGGCTAAATCCACGGATGGTAATTCTGGCATCTCCATCTCCACCCCCTTGTTGTGTAGCATAAACACCAGGGGTAGAGTTAAGTATTAGTGGTAGGTCTTTTCCCGCTAATTCTTCGCTTATCTGTGCAGGTAGTATATTGGTAAATGCTACGGGCGTTTCGCGTTGTCGAGCCATATCAGCCACTACTATAACTTCATCTATAACTTCAGAATTCATCTTAAAATTAACGGTAGTGTTAGCTGTTATAGATACTTTTTTTTCTATTTTGGTATAACCTACGTATGAAACAATTAAATTGTAATCACCTTTAGGCACACTAATTTTATATGTTCCATCAAAATTAGTTACGGTTCCCATTCCTTCGCCATACAATACATTGGCACCAATAAGTGTTTCCCCTGTTTGCGAGTCGCTTACGGTGCCGCTAATTAAATATTCCTGAGCACTTAAAACTAACGAGAACTGTAGTAGAAAAACAAAAATAATTAATTGTTTCATGCGAGTTATTCTTTAAATTTATTTCAAAATTACATGTAAAAAAATGGTTGTATAAAACTTGTTTATACAACCATTTTTGAATTAATATTATATTAGTTTAATACTATTTTTTGAGTAAGTGTTTTTGTGTTGTTTTCTAATTCAACAGTTACAAAATAAAAGCCTTTAGAAACATTTCTTAAGTTTATAAATGCTCTACTTGCAAATGAACTATTCTCAGTATGAACTAATTTTCCAATGGTGTTATATACTTTTACTGAAGAAATATTACCAGAAGCTGTAATCGTAAATGAATTATTAGTTACAGGATTTGGGTACACGTTAAATGAACCTTGAATGTTTTTTGTTGATTGGATACCTACAGGTTCGTTATGCGTACCTAAGTATTTCCAAATGTCTTGGTTTGTCCAAGCGGTGTCACCAACTGACATACCAACAGTATCCCATTCGGCTAAAACATTGAATCCATCAGGATTTGCAGTAATGCCATCAACAACAAAAGGTTTTCTTATTAGTGTATGGTTCATACTCATTGCCATCCAGAAAGGTCCATATGTAGTGTTATCATTAGCCTTTTTTGGAACTGCATAATCGCTAATTGTTGCTGTTGCTTCAACACCACTCATAGTATAGGTTATTGTAGAGTCTTTAACATAGGTCCATCCTAAACTATTGTCCATGGTGCTCAACATACCAATTTGTCCAAAAATATCAACAGGTAGGTAGTTTGATCCCACTTTTTTCATTAAACCAATGGCATCGTTTCCATTCATGTAGGTTGGTGCAGGATATTGTACATCCAATTGGTCAGCCAAAGCCTGTAACTCTGGAGAGCAAGCAGGAGATGATGATGTTCCTGTTGTTTGTCCATTTACCAATACGTGACATGCTCCTGGGGCTAATGTTCCTATTAATTGACAATAGCCACCATCGGTAGTTGTTGGGTCTAAGTTAGCTGGATAAGCGTCACCGTTACTAAATCTAACCACATAATATGCAGATAAATCAATTGTTGCATCTGTTGGATTGTAAATTTCTAATGCTTTGTTATTTCCAGAACCTTCAATATATTCAGAAAAGAATAAATCAGTTTGAGCATTCATACTCAGGATAAGTCCTAAGAAACTTAGAGAAAGTAGTAATTTTTTCATATTCATAATTTTATGTGAGTTAAAAATTTTACGGCTTAAATTAACTGTAATTTGTTTAAATATATGTTATGTAATTATTAATTGATTCCTATACTATTATAAATTGGTTTCAAAAGTATAAAATCATTTTTTATTTCTACCATAATTTGTTATGTTTTTTAGATTAAAAACAGAATAATAATCTTTCATTTAGAATAATTGACGGAATAAGTGTCGATTATTCACAAAATAAAAGGAAAATAGGTTAAAGTTGTTTCAGTAGTTCTTCTAAATCCTCAGGTGTATCAATACTAAAACCCTCAATATGGGTAATTGCGGTTGATATTTTATAATTATTTTCCAACCAGCGCAGTTGTTCCAACGATTCGGCATTTTCAAGACTGCTTTTTTCAAGTTTACATATTTCAAAAAGAATTTCTTTTCTGTATCCATACATGCCAATGTGGTGATAAAATTTGGCAGCTGATAGCCAGTTTTCTTCTTTTTCGTTCCGTACAAATGGAATACTACTGCGGCTAAAATACATAGCCTCCCCATTTTTATTAATTACCACTTTAACTTTATTGGCGTTAAAGAGAATTTCTCTATCAGAAATGCTTTTAATAAGCGTAGCTATTTGAGTTGTTGGTATTACAAACAAATTTGCCAATTGTTGAATTTGAGCAGGATCGATAAACGGTTCGTCGCCCTGAATATTAATTACAACATCCGAAACAATGTTTTTCTGCCTTTCGAATAAGCGAATAGCCTCAGCGCATCTATCGCTGCCACTAGGGTGGTTTGCGTTGGTAATAACTACATTCCCGCCAAAGTTTTTTACAGCTTTTTCAATTCTTTCATCGTCGGTTGCTACACAAACCAAATCGAGCGCTTCGTTGGCTTTTTCATACACATGTTGAATCATGGGTTTTCCTTTAATATCAACTAAAGGTTTTCCGGGAAATCGTGTGGAGGCATATCTTGCTGGAATAATTCCTACTATTACCATGTTTTTTTATGCGAAAATAGTTAAAATGAATGAAACCCTTATGGAGGGTGGCAAATTATTTTCACTGTGGTCTCTACAACTAAGCGGAGCTGTTTCACGACCACAGGGAGTAAAATGATATGATAAAAATGAATTACTTTACTAATTTTCATATAGATCCACAAATCCGCAGCTCGCTTAATAAAGCATTGATAGTCATCGGATGAGTAATAAAATTAAGGTGAAACAAATCAAAATCTATATTGCTGCTAATCAACAAACTCATCCGATGACTTACGGATATTAGGTAGTTAGCAAAAATACTCAGTGTCCGAAAATTTTTGCACAGCAATTACCATATTGGTAACTTTTTATTATCTTTGGCGTAAACTTGAAAACGAATGAGAGTTATTGCGAAGAAGATATTAAAGGAGTTTTGGGAAAAACACAATGACGCAGAAGAACAATTAAAAACTTGGTTTAAAGAAGCTTCAAAAGCAAAATGGAAAACTCCTGCAGATATCAAATCAGAATATGCAAAAGCAAGCATATTAAAGCAAAATAGAGTTGTTTTTAATATTTGCGGGAATAAATACCGGTTAATTGTTGAAATCAACTATATACGTCAATGGATTTTTATTCGATTTATTGGCACGCATACAGATTACGATAAGATTAACGCAGAAAAAATTTAGAAACGATGGAAGTAAGAGTTATTAAAACAGAAGAATATTACAATCAGTGCTTAAAAAGACTTGAAGAAATTTTTCATGCACCAACTGATTCTAAAGAAGGCGACGAAGCTGAATTGTTATCTATTCTTATTGAAAAATATGAAGACGAGTTTTATCCTATTGGAGCTCCAGACCCTATTGAAGCAATCAAATTTAGAATGGAACAAATGGGAATGACAAATAAGGAATTAGCTCAAATTATAGGATATAAAAGTAGAGTCTCAGAAATTTTTAATCGAAAACGGAAATTAACCTTAAATATGATTCGGAATTTGCACGAAAAGCTAAATATTCCTTATGAGTCATTGATTGCTAATTATTAAAGCACTTTTGCTAACAGTCGATAAAAAGAAAAAACATTTTTCGCAAAGAGCGCAAAGTTCAATCGTTTTATCCCAAAATTGTCATTAGACTTCACCTAATTTCCAATCTGATAAAGAATATCTAAAACTTTCAACGATGCTGAAAGGTGAGATTTTCTAAATAGGGATTTCCTCGATACACCTTTCGGCTTTTGATAGTAAAGATTTTACAAATCGCTAATAACAAATCTCGTTTTATAAATTATGCTGCGTTCTTTGCATTATTCTTTTTGCGTTCTTTGCGTGGAGTAATTTACCGCTTATACATTCAAATATTATTTTCTACGAATTCTCGATAAGGCTTCAATAATTTTACGGAGGCCATCGGTAAGCAACAGAACATATAATCCAATGGAATAAAGCCAAATTACAAAGAAATTAAACCAGTAAGTGTCTATTTCAAAAGAGCCAATTCGCTTGATTGAAGCATAAAAATGCGCTCTACCATAATTACCCGATGGGTCTTTATACACAGGATCGGCTAACTGAACAAAACCTTCACCAGTATCGTGAATTTTATTTATCTCAGCCCTATTTAATACCAAATCGGCTAAAAAGTCATTGTGGTTTTTCTTTTTAAGATCAATCAGAGCATCTTTACTCCCAAGTTCTTCAGTTAACTCTGCAACTCGTTCATCTAATAAATTAATAGCTCTTTTTTGTTTCTTTTGATAATATTTTGTAACAAGTTGCAAATGTTCTTGTATTTCTTTTATAAAAACTTCATCGATGTTATCAGGAACAATTTTTTTAACTCTACCGAACTGATATTTTGGTGTTACTTTATTTAGCTTTTCTATTTCCTGTTGCAGAATTTCAATATATTTTACTCGCAAAACTTCATCTTCGCCATATTGTATTTTTGAAATTTTATTGAATAAAGCCGGTATTAAATATGATGCAATATAACTTGCTTCGCTTTTCTTTTTGTCTAAATAAAAAAAGTTTTTTTGATAATCGTTGTCTCTAAATTGTTTAACTGCCATTGCTTCATAAGCCCATCTCGAAAACATCATATCCCCCAATATGGGAACATGCTCATACGAACTTATTGAACGATGCAGCTTTTCGAATTTTACCATAGTTCCACTAAACAACAACTGAGGAACCACTAAAAAGGGAATTAATATATAAATGGTAATTACTGAATCGAGCGCAGATGAAATATTTAATCCTAGCATATTTGATACGCACGATACAGAGAATAAAATTAACCAATGAGCGAAAGTTAGCCCATGAATTTCCATTACTAAATTACCCACCAAAATAAAACAGATGGTTTGAATTGCAGAAATTATAAACAGAATTAATATTTTGCTATTTAAATAGCTAAAGCGACTTAAATTTAAGAACGATTCACGTTTCAATAATTGTCGGTCTTTAATAATTTCCTCTGCACTCACTGTAAGTCCTATAAATATAGAAACAACTACTGCCATGAATAAGTAAATGGGTACATTTTCATTTGCGCTAAAAATATATGCTTTAGGGTTTTCAGCTGTTCCCTGAATATATTTTGTAAAAAAAGCCAGAATAAAAGCCAATAAAGGAGCTTCTAAAAAGTTAATAAGCATAAACTGCTTGTTCGATAATTTCGATAAAACATTTCTTATAGAGAATATTCGAAACTGCTTGAGTACGTTGGGTATTCTAAAGTTATTCTTAGGTAATTCTGAAAATTCTTTAACCTCAATTTGTTGAGCCGATAAGTTTTTTTCATACATTTTAGACCACTCACTGGGTTTTGTTTTCCGTTTTCTAGTAACCCTCCCATATTCGTCGACGATCTTAGCTTCTAGTATTTGCAGCACTTGTTCCGGATTAATGTTACCACAATTGTAACATTCGGCTTCCATAGCATTTACATGATTGCTCATGGTTTTAAAATAAACTACCGCATCCACCGGATTCCCGTAATAAACCAAATAACCACCCTTGTCCATTATTAAAAGCTTATCGAACATTTTAAATATGTCTGACGATGGCTGATGGATATTTATAATTACTAATTTACCTTTTAAGGTTTGTTCCTTCAACAGATCCATAACCATTTCAGAGTCCATTGAAGAGAGACCCGATGTTGGTTCGTCAACAAACATAACCAATGGCTGGCGTATTAATTCAAGCGCAATATTAAGTCTTTTTCTTTGTCCACCACTAATGGTTTTTTTCAAGGGGTTTCCAACAATTAAATCGCTGGTTTCTTTTAAATCTAAATCTTCTAAAACCTTATTTACCGCAGTTTTTATTTCTTCTTCGTCGTAATCGTTAAAGCAAAGCTTGGCATTGTAATAAAGGTTTTGGTAAACGGTTAATTCTTCAATTAACAAATCATCTTGAGGAACAAAACCAATTACGCCTTCTAACTTATCTTTTTCCGCTTGCAAATCGAGACCGTTTATGGTTATTTTGCCACTTTGAGGAACTAAATTTCCATTTAACACATTAAGCAGAGTTGATTTTCCAACACCACTACCTCCCATTATTCCAATAAGTTCGCCCCCTTGTTCACTAAAGTTAAATTTATGAATTCCATTCGGACTATTTTTGAATCGGAACTCCACATCTTTTGCACAAAAAGCAACCTTAGTTTCATACATCGAGTCAATAAATTTCGAAACAATATCGCTGTAATATATGGAGCCAATTTTTGGGTTCCTAATGGCTGAACCTTTAGGTAACATGTGAGTTCTGTTCAGTAAAATACTATGCCCGTTCAAGTACAAGTCGTTTTCGCCAACATACCTTAAAGCGTACATATTTATCGATGGTAAAAACAATACTAATATTTTTCCTTCAAGTTGTGCATATTGCAAATGTTTAAATCCTGGAAGAGGGGCACTGTCGTGCTTATCAATAATTAGAACATTTTCTTTATAAGGTATTTTTTCGTACGACGATTCCAACGAAAATGCATGGCTATTAAAATATTCATCTTCAGGAATATTAAATATGTCAGACACTGTTTTTACAAAATCGAGATCTTTTTCAGTTATTTCCTCCCCATAACTAATAAACTCTAACAATTGAAGTACAACCAATATTTTATGATCTTGGTGGAGTTCTTCGTTAATTTTTTCGCAAATCCCAAGTACTTTAACCGAATGCAGCGAGGTGCGTTTTCTTGCCTTAGCAGCGTCTTTCTTAGCGCCACCATGATGAACTTCAATGTAATGATCGAATAATTCTAAATATTCTTTAACCTGATCTTGACTTAGTTGCATGTCGAGATAGGATTCAACAATTGATCTTGATTTATCGGTAATGCCATCTTTATTTACATTTGCAATAAGTGCAAATAGTTGCATTAAAGCTTTAAGAATCGACTCACTCATAATTAATTGGGTTTATTAGTCCCTAAATTTAAGAAAAAATACTTACAACACTATTGTTGGAATACTAAATACTTTGTAAGGCTTTAATCATATCTTTGTACAATTATTTTTGTTTATATGCATGAAGTATATTTAGAAGTGGGTGGTAATCAGGGCGATCGTCTTGAATTAATAATAGAGGTTAAAAAGCAAATCGCAAAATATATTGGCGAAATTGTAAACCAATCGTCCATATACGAAACACCGCCTTGGGGGTTTGAATCGGAGTTAAATTTTTACAATCAGATAATTTTAGTAGAAAGCAATTTAGAAGTAAGTGAACTTCTTGCCAGTATTCATAAAATTGAGTTGAGTCTTGGAAGGATTCGAGGAACGGAACAATACATTTCACGTACCATGGACATTGATATTTTATTTTATGGAATTGAAGTAATCGATCAATTAAATATTCAAGTTCCACATCCCAGAATTCAGGACAGGAAGTTTGTTTTGATTCCACTGGCAGAATTAAATGATCTTTTTGTGCATCCAAAATTAAATAAAACAATTAATCAATTGCTGCTTGAATGCACCGATACATCAAAATGCCTCAAATTAAATATTTAATTCAAGGCATTTTTATTATCTAGTTACAGTTTAAAAACCCCCACAAACTTACCTGACGGAAGTCAGGTTTTATTGCAGTTTTTTTTAAGTTCTATTAATTTTATAAATGGCAAATATTTATCAACAAATGATGAATTCTGAATTTTAAGATAATAAGCCAACTTTCTTCTTAAATCAAAAATCGTTAATCCTTAATCTTTGTTCATTATTCAGATTATTTTCATCGCATTTTATTCGAATTCAAAAACTAAAGATTTCGAATCCATAGCAGTTTATTCTTTATCTCCGTAAGCTAAGTCCCCAGCGTCACCCAGACCAGGAACAATGTATGATTTAACAGTTAGTTCGTCGTCGATAGCACCTGTCCAAATAGAAATATTTTTTTCTCCCAAATGTTTTTGTGTGTATTCAATTCCTTCTTTGCTTGAAATAATTGCAACAATATGAGTGTGTCTTGGCTTCCCCTTTTGCAATAAGGCCTTGTAAGCCATCACCATTGATGAGCCAGTAGCAAGCATCGTATCAACCAATATTACGTCTTTACCAGCCAAAGCTGGACCAGAAATGTGTTCAAACTTAATCTGAAATGTTCCGTCTTTTTCATATTTACGATAAGCTGAAATAAAAGCATTTTCGGCTTTATCAAAATAATTTAAAAAGCCCTGATGCAATGGAAGTCCCGCCCTTAATATACTTGCAATTACTGGCTGCTCTTCTAAAATAGGAACTTCAGCAATGCCAAGTGGGGTTTGCACTTCAGTTTTTTTATAACTAAGATTTTTGCTTATTTCATACGCAAATATTTCACCAACACGTTCAAGATTTTTGCGAAAGCGCATACGATCTTGTTGTATTACCTGATCTCTTATCTCAGAAATGTATTGGTTTAATAATGAGTTGTTCTCGCCAAGGTTATTCACCATTTCTCATGCCTGTTTTTAAAATTTAGTCAAAAATGCGAAAAATATTCTGAAAATTCTATAATTACTTAATTTAATGTACTTTAATTGTTAATATAGAATTGTTTTACATAATTCCTTCATCGGCAAAACTATAATAATTAGTATCCCCTATAATTATATGATCGAGTATTTGAATGTCGATGTATTGGGCAGCATGCTTAATTTTTTCGGTAATTGTTTTGTCGTTTGTGCTTGGTTGCGTATTGCCCGACGGATGATTATGAACCAAAACAATGCTACTGGCCAATTTTTCAATGGCGTGTTTTAAAATAATTTTATTGTCAATTACTGTTCCGGCAACACCGCCTGTGCTAATTTTTTCCTTGTCAATAATTTGGTTTGAGCGGCTTAAATATAAGGCCCAAAACTCTTCGTGAGGCAAATCGCCTAATATGGGTTGAAAAATTTCTGAAACTGTTTTCGAATCAGTTATTTTAACTTTTTCTAAATCAGTATTTTTTCTTCGTTTCCCTAATTCCAAGGCGGCAATTATTGATATTGCTTTTGCTTGGCCAATTCCATCAATTTTCATCAAATCGTTTACACTTTGTTTGCCCAATAAGTGTAAATTATTATTTACCGACGCTAAAATTAGCTTTCCCAAATCGACTGCTGATATTTTTTTTGTGCCTGTTGATAATAAGATTGCAATTAATTCTGCATCGGATAAAGCAGAAATTCCTTTGGATAATAATTTTTCTCTAGGACGATCTTCGCTAGCCCATTGCTTAATGGTGAGATTTTGGTAATTTTTCATATCGAGTCAAATTAACGTACTAATATAAAAAATTACCTGATCATTTCAATTAGTTGAGGAGTACCTCCTATTTATCCGTATTTTTTTCAGAAACTCGAAGCATAAATAAAGGGATGAGTTAGAAAAGGTGTGTAGATTTTTTTCATTAAACAAAATTGGATATCGTTTTATATTTGTGTTAATAATCGCCACGAAGTGCCAGCTTAGTTCAACCCAATGGCAACGCCTTGGGACTAAGAATCGGGTTTTATTACTCGCCCTGTAAGGGCAGCTAAAAATTAAACTATGTCTCAATCCTTATCTAAATTGTTTACACATATT
>JAEINW010000079.1 GCA_016342715.1 Salinivirgaceae bacterium
AAGGAAAATAAGTTGAGAGAAAAATAGGAAAAATATTCAAACGTCATTTTTTTCAAAACTACCTGAGTTGTTACGTTATGGCTAATTTTAATAGTAAAATATTACTTTTCGGAGAATACACAATTTTACGTGGCGCTGTGGGTCTTGCCATTCCATACAGTGCGTATTCTGGAGAATTAATACTACCTAATAATGAAAGCATTTTATCTAGAAAAGAACTCGATTCAAATGTTGTAATAAAAAAATTAGCCATACATCTTTCACATATGGAGCCATTTGCATCAAATAAGCATATCGATCAATTTTTCGAAGATGCTTTATTAGGCTTGCATTTCAATTCAAACATTCCTAAAAACTATGGCGTTGGTAGCTCTGGAGCCATGGTTGCGGCCATTTATAAATTGTATTTTGCAAATGAATATGCTGAATTAAACCATTCAGTATATTCTCAAATAAAAAACGAATTAGCTGCAATTGAATCTTTTTTTCATGGAAAAAGCTCTGGAATTGACCCTTTAGTTTCTTTTTTAAACAAACCAACATTGATAAATGCTCCATCAAATCATCTTTTATATCAATTTCCTGAAAACATTAAAGTATTTCTTATTGATTCAAATGTGCCAAGCAAAACCATCGGATTAGTTGATCTTTTTATGGAAAAATGTAAAACCCAAGAAAAAGAAATAATATCTCTGATATTAGAAAACAATCGAGCTATAATGTCTATTCTTGAGTTAAATTTAGATGCTTTTAAACGAATAAAAAGTTTTTGCAATTTGGAACAAAAGCTTTTACCCGAGATGTTTGAAAATTCATCGGAAATTGTTGAGCTAGCAAACCAGAATGTAACTAATTGCTGTGTAAAACTTTGTGGTTCAGGTGACGGTGGGTTTTTATTATGTTTTGCAAAAAGTGAATACTATCATGATATTAGTAAGCTTTTCGATCAAAAGGGCTATAAAACTGAGGCAATACTTAATAGAACAGATGATTTGATAAGCCTATAATACTTTGTCTCTTTTAAATAACAATTTCAATCTTTCATATCTGTTTTAAAAACTGTAGTTATCGCAGTACATTTTTGTAATTGTGCTCGTTGCTGCATATTAAACAACACTGGCGTCCAATTAATAAAGTAGTTGGCAGGCAAATAATTAAATGAACTACCTCGCTGCAAGCAAACGAGGTATCAAAATAGTAGAACTTTTGTTTTCTCGCATCAAGCTGCGGGGAATATGAAGAGGCTGTCTAAAAAGTAAAAAACCTTATCTGTACACTTTCAAAATGAAAGAAGAGAACACTGATAACACTGAAAAAAACTGATTTACACTGATTTGATCTGTGAAAATCAGCCAAAATCTGTGTCATCTGCGTTCCATTTTAAATTTAACTTTCATATTGTAAGTTTTCAAAAATTGAACTATCCTTTTTAAACAGCCTCATTTAAGTTTAATAATCAAGAAGTTATAGTTGAGGGTTCCAAAATATTGGAATTTACTTTTTGTTAGCCACAAAAATCGCTAAGTTTTTTTTACAAAGAATTACAAGACATTATTCTTGTTAACAATATTCATAATGATTCATACGTTTATGTGTAAACCAAATCATTGAACTTTATGAAAAACAAGCCTTTATTATTGGTATTCTTGCATGCATTGCTTTTTACTTTTTTATTTTACAAACAAACAATTGGAATTAATCTACTTATATTTGAGCTACTATCAATAGGTTCTCTTTTACTTATTTTAAAAATAAAGTTGACTGATATTCCAGCAATAGTTGTACTATTTGGAACAATAATAACAGCTATCTTTACCGTCATCAATTTTTCAGTAATTGTAATTTTTATTAATATTTGCTCCTACCTTCTTTTAACTGGAGTTATGGTATATCCTAAAGCAAAATCGCTTATTTCATCAGCTTTTTTAAGCATAGTAAATTTCTTTTTGTCAGCTGGTGCTTTTTACCAATCAATTGGTGATGCAAAAGGCGGAAACCGTTTTTTTAGAATCTTATTAAATATTTTAAAAATTGGGATTATACCCTTAATTATTTTTATAGTTTTTGTAGTTATATACAATGCTTCAAATCCTATATTTAGCAAAGGACTAACAAAATTTACTGAATGGACATCCATATATTTTGGGGACTTTTTTACGCAAATCAATTTTGCTTTATTTGGTGTTTTTATTCTTGGTCTTTTTATTAGCATTATTACATTTTTTCAAGTTAAAAGCAGTTTTGTAATTGATTACGATACTAATTCAAAGGATTATATTGAAAGAAAACGAAAAAAATCTGATTATAGCAGACCAAAAACCACAGCGCTAAAGGCCGAATTAAAATCTGCTGTTTTATTGTTAGTTATGCTCAATGTTCTGCTTTTAGCAATAAACATTATCGACATTTATTGGGTTTGGTTCAATTTTGAATGGGAAGGAGAATATTTAAAACAATTCGTTCACGAAGGCACGTATTTACTAATATTATCAATTCTCATTTCAATCGGAATTGTTCTATTCTACTTCAGAGGAAATCTAAATTTTTACAAGAAAAATGTATTTCTAAAAAAACTATCATATGCATGGTTAGCTCAAAATGCTGTTTTGACACTTTCAGTTGCCATTCGTAATTTTTGGTACATCAAGTATTTTGCTTTAGCTTATAAACGAATTGGTGTATTATTCTTTCTATTACTTACTCTTTATGGTATTTACACAGTTTATTTAAAGGTAAAAGATAAAAAATCGGCCTTTTATTTACTACGTTCAAACAAACTTGCAGCATATTGTATCTTGATTATAATGGCCTTATTTAATTGGGATATTATAATTGCAAAATATAATTTCAATCACTACAAGCAATCATTTATTCATTATAATTTTTTATCAAATTTATCAAACAAAGCTCTTCCATATTTAGATAAAACAGATGCTGAACTTGAAGATATCGATAATATACAACACGAATTATTTCCTTTCGAAGAAAATTATATGTCATCGCAACAATACAAAAGCATGATAGAATCGAAGAAAGAAGGATTTTATGAAAAATGGTCACAAAAAAGCTGGAAAAGCTGGAACCTTTCCGAAGCTATTGCGTACAAAAAACTAGAAACTAAAAACAAATAGTTTTTTTTCATAATAATTTGGTTAATAAATAACAAAAAACCTTCGAGATTCGAGCCCTTGGAGGTTTTTTAATGCTTTTATTTACTTTCTGCCTCAATTATCAGAGAAATACTATCCTTGTCAAATTCCCCCCTATTAAAGTCCCCAAAAATATTGTTAATTCTAAATAAGTTCTTTTCAAGAAAACAAACCAATTCACCCTGGGTAATTGGATACAACATTTGACTATTCTCTAAAATTTGTTTGTTTTTTTTATCGGTTAATTTGGTTTTAAAATCAATTAGCTCCTCTTCGGGTAAATGTTCATAAAAACGTTCAAATTTTATAAAATTATTTTCTATTGTCGGAAGACCATCTATGTTATTATCAATAATTCTGTCGTAATTTATTATTTGAATTAATAATTTTCCACCTTTATGCAGAATGCATTTGCATTGCTTTAAAAACATATCAATTTCATCAAATGATTCAAGATGAACGAGTGTATTTCCAAAACATATTATTGAATCAAAAGAATTTTCAAACTTGCCTGCCAAATGCAGCATATCTCCTTTTTCAAAAACAACATTGGGCAAATTATTTTTTGCATTTGCCATTTGCAACATTTCCTCATCAAGATCAATTCCAACAATATTTTTTACATATTTACCCAATTCAATTGCAAAACTACCTGTTCCACAGCCAATATCTATAATACTTTTACTTTCAAGTTCAGTAACAGCGCTCTGAACAAAAGAAATATGATTCTTATTTAGTGGAAAAATATAATCGTAAAGATGGGCTATAGATTGGTAAAAGTTCATAATTGTTTTTTTGATTTAATTAAATATGTGCTTGCCACAGCAAAAGTTAAAGCTACGAAAAAAGTTAATAAACGAGATGTTATAATTGCTTCAAAGCCCGATGTTATCCAAAATATGGTAAATACCATCCCTGAAATTATTGTAATTAAAGCAGCTTTACCATGATATCTTTTCCAAAATAAGGTTAATATAATTACAACTGAAAAAGTACAACCAATACCAGCCCAAACGTAGCCAACTAAAACATAAATACTATCGTTATTAAATTTATTAGCCAAATACGCAATAACTAAAGCTGCCAGCGATAATAAACCAGTTATTATTCTAGATTGCTTTAATGAACTCTCTGTATTGCTAGAATTCTTACCTAAAGGTTTAATCAGGTTTTCAGATAATTCAGTTGCCGACAAAATTAAAAGGCTGTTTGCTGTGGAAATAATTGCCGCAAGAACGCCTGTAATTAATATTCCGGCAATCCAAGGGTTAAATAAGGTGGTTAACACCTGCGGCATTACTGTTTCCGGATCACTTAATCCTGTAGGTCCAAAAATAGCAATTCCAATCCAGCCAATCATAAGTGCACCAATGTATGCAATTATAGTCCAAGCAACGCCAATATTTCTTCCTTGTTTTGCTTGTTTTGAATCGCTAATTGCCATAAAGCGCATACTTAATTGAGGTTGACCTCCCAAATATCCAAAAAACCACGAAAAAGCACCAGCAATAATAATTCCTATTCCAAGTCCTTTAACTAAGCCCAAACTATTTGGAAAAAGTTGCTCTAAACTAAATTTTAATATAGGTTTTGATTCTAAGGTTGCTCCGCCAATCATTGTGCTATAACTTTCACCTGCATTTGCTAATGCTTCAGAAATACTTGAAGCAAAAATAGTACCCTCTGGTTGTTTTGCAATATAAATTATTCCAGCAATTGGGGCAATTATTAATGTGATTATCATTATAATTGCCTGAATAACATCGGTGTAGGTCACACTTAAAAAACCACCGTACACCGTATAAGGAACAACCATAACAACAACTATTAACATTCCAACAACACGATTTATTCCAAATAAATCTTCAAGAGTTTTTCCTCCACCTAAAAATTGAGCCCCCACATAAAAAAAGAAAAAAAATACAATAGATGCACTACCAACAATACGAATCCATCTGCCTGCTTCCCCATGTTTTTGAGCAATATAATCGGTAAACGAATCAACTTTGTATTTGGCAGCTTCATCACGTAAGCGCCAAGCTAAAAATATCCAAGCTAATATTACTCCCAAAACACAACCAATAGCTGTCCAAATTTCCATTAAGCCGGTTGCATATGCAGCTCCTGGCAATCCTAATAAAGCCCATGATGATTCACCAGTTGCTCTTTCCGACAAAGCAGCAATCCAACCCGGTAATTTTCGACCGGCAATGGCATAGTCAGAACTGTTTTTTACTTTTCTCCCCTGATAAATTCCAAATAACAAAAGCAATGACAGATATGTTGCCATTACTATCAAAAGTTGTGTAGTTTGAATATTCATAGTTATAAAATCTATAATTTGGCAGTTAAAGATACTATAGATTGTGTATTAGATAATGGATACTTTAACGTGTTTTATAACTTTTAATGCTATTTTATAAACTTCAGTGCATTTTTATTGTTTAATTTTAAATTATTAAACTGCCTTTATGGAAGAAAAAAAGCGATGCCAATGGGTTCATAATCAACCTGAATTGTATGTAGAATATCACGATATGGAATGGGGAGTTCCTATTAAAAACGATAGCATATTATTTGAATTTTTAGTTTTAGAAGGAGCTCAAGCAGGACTTTCGTGGTTTACAATTTTAAAAAGGCGTGAAAATTACAGAAAAGCTTTTGCCAATTTTAATGTTCAAAAAGTTGCTAATTTCAATTCTAACGATGTTGAAAAGTTGATGCAAAACGAAGGAATTATTAGAAATAGAAGAAAAATTGAAGGAACCATTAAAAATGCGCAAATATTTATTAATATACAACAAGAATTTGGCTCATTTAGCAATTATATCTGGGGTTTTGTTGATGGAAAACCTATTCAAAATCGTATCGAAACCATAAAAGACTTACCGGCCAAAACAGAACTTTCTGAAAAAATATCAAAAGATTTAAAGAAACGCGGTATGACCTTTGTTGGTCCAACCATTATTTATGCCCATATGCAGGCAACAGGTATGGTTAACGATCATGAACTGGATTGTTTTAGATATTGTGAGGTGAAGAAATTATAGTCTTTTATTATTACTGACCGACAAAAATAATTAAGGAAATTAATAATGTAATAGAAAACATCAAAAATACCTGATGAATTTTTAATTATATTATTTTTCCATATTCACCGACATAATTTCCTCATTCGCCTATTTCATTTTCCATATTTTATTATTATTAGCAACTTTTGTATGGTCAGTTCGTCTAGCGAAAGATATAACCCTTAAAACCTTAACGCTATGTATACAAGTCCTTATAATTTAAATTTGCAAACTGAAAATCCAGTTCAGTTTTACGATGATTTACAAAAACATTCAAAAACTGTGGTTTCTGAAGGAGTAAAACGATTATCAAAATATACAGAAGACTTTGCTGAATTTATTCACAATAGAAGTTTTAAAGAATATCATTCTAATGAATACTTAATGGAATTATTAATGGCTGGTACATTTTGGAATAATTACTACCAATTTTTATCCATTAATGCCATTTTTTACAAACCCTTATTCAACAAACTTTATAATTGGCGTAAAAAATTCAAATCTCAAAAAACTAGAATTGATAGTTATCGAGGAAAATTAGCTTATGGTTTATTGGCAAAAGAAAGAAACTATAAAATTGACATTTACAAAAGATTTGAATTTTTAAATAGCTGGCTCTGTTGCACAAAGGAGTTTAATCAAGAGCTTGAACGATTGGAGAATTGGAGAATATTTTTAGAAACAAAAAATGTAAGTTACCATGAAAAATTCTGGTCTGATATAACTGCATTTGCTAAATGGTTTGAAGAAAACAGCGAGTTGAGTCTTGGTAAATACACCTCTAATTGGGAGGAATTCATGATGGATTCAGCAGGTAAATTCAACCTTAAAGAAGATTACTTTTTTAGCACAAGAAAGCCCAATGAATATCACTTAAATATGGTTGCAGCTGAAATTATGAACCAATGTTTAAAACCAGACTTTAATTCAACAAAAGAAAAAGTACTTTTATTGCCAAAATGCATGACCAAAAACAATAATTGTCAAGCCAAAATGGAAGATAAGCAATTCATATGTACAAACTGTTCATCGGATTGCAATGTTTCAAAACTTAAAAACAAAATGAACAAACAGGAAATAATGACTGTTCTTATACCGCATTCGTCAAGCTTTTCAGAATATTTAAAACCCTATAAAAATTCGAGAGAAACTGGATTAATAGGTGTTGCATGTGTATTAAATTTAATTGCCGGCGCTTATGAAATGCAAAAATTGAATATTCCATCACAATGTGTATTTTTGGACTCTTGTGGATGCGAAAAACATTGGTTAAGTGGCAACCCTACAAACATTAATGTTAATAAATTGAATAACATTTTACTACATGAAGAATCACGACGAAAAGTTAATAGCACTTGTTGATGAAAATGATCGAATTATTGGATACGATGATAAAATAAAAGTACACGAAGAAGGTAAACTTCATCGCGCTTTTTCAATTTTAATTTTTAACAATGCAGGCGAATTGTTAATTCATGAGCGGGCCCACCATAAGTACCACTCCCCTTCGCTCTGGACCAACACTTGTTGCAGCCATTTATATGAAAATGCAAGCATGGATGAATGTGTACATGAACGATTACAATTTGAAATGGGTTTTGATGCTAATGTTGATTATAAATTCAAATTCACATACAAAGAAACTTTTGGAAACGGTTTAATTGAGCATGAAACCGATCATGTATATATGGGAATTTGGGAAGGAATACCAAACCCAAATACTCAAGAAGTTGCGGCATACAAATGGATAACGTGGGAAGCTTTAAAAATTGACATGAATAAACATCCTAATAATTACACTTATTGGTTTAAATACCTAATGAAACATTTTGAAGCTCAGTTTAATTAACCTCATTATGTTAACAAACATTGGCCATTTCCCAACAAATCACTACTAATTTTCTTTAATTATTACAAATAATTAAGAAATTTTACTGCAATATTTGCTAGAATTTAATTTAATTTGCGATCACAACAATATTTATGGATAAGAAATTAATAATAGAGGAACTAAATAATCATGTAAAGAATACAATGATTGATTATTTAGGAATAATATTCACCAAAGCTGGTGCTGACTTTATTGAAGCTACTATGCCTGTGAATAATAAAACTGTAAATCCTGCTCAAATCCTTCATGGAGGTGCTATGATGGCTCTTGCTGAAACTGTGGGTAGTGCTTTATCTTTTTTGTTTATAGATATTGATAAACAAGATGTTAGAGGTTTAGACATTAATGGAAATCATTTGAAAAATACATCACAGGGACTTGTGACAGCTAAAGCAACCCTATTACATAAAGGTAGGCAAACCCATGTTAGTGAAATTCGAATAACAGATGAAAATGAAGTTTTACTAAATATTAGTAGAATGACAAATATGATAATTGATAAAAAGTGAATAATATAACACCTGATAAGGAAACATTAAGAAAAGCCATTAAATCTGGGATTTCATTTGCTATCTGGTCGAATCCAGAAGAACAGATAGTTAATTCTACTTTTTGTAATCAAAAAGATTTAATAAAAACCTATGCCACAAAAAACATTGATAAGCACAAAGGTTTTGTTTTTGCACCTTTTCAGATTTGTAAGCATTTACCATTATTTATTTTGCCTTTTTCAAATTCGAATAATGTCTTTGAGTTTAATTCATCCAATATTTCAAATAACAAAATAGCACACAAAGAAAGCTACACATCAAATATTGAATTATCAAAAAAAGAACATATTAGCCAGGTAAACGATTTTATTAAAATTTTTAAAAACACTGATATCAAAAAAGCAGTTTTATCAAGAAATAAATGGATTTCAGACTATAACATTGATAAAATGCCCGACTTATTTAATGAGCTGGTTGAAAGTTACCCAAATGCTTTTGTTTATCAGGTATTTATTCCTGAAGCGGGTTATTGGGTTGGCGCAACTCCTGAATTACTTTTATCATCAAATAATGGCAGTGCAACAACCGTATCATTAGCTGGAACACAACCATACAACGATCTTGACAAAATAACTTGGGATAGAAAAGAAAAAGTTGAGCAAGAATTGGTTACCGAACACATTCGAACAGTGCTTTCTGAATTTGATATAAATGAAATTAAAGAAACAGGTCCAGAAACGGCCAAAGCTGGGCAGCTTGTTCATATTAAAACACAAATTGATTTTAATAAAAAAAATATAAACAACAGAATTGGGGAATTTATTGAACGCCTTCATCCTACACCTGCAGTTTGTGGTTTACCAGTTAAAGATTCATTGGAATTAATTCTTGAAACCGAAGCTTATGACCGAGAATACTATACAGGTTATTTAGGCACTTTTGATCCTAATAACAATTCCAATTTATACGTAAATTTACGCTGTTTACAAGCTTTTGAAAATGGTGTGGTTTTATATGCTGGCGGTGGTATTACACCAGAATCGGATGCTGAAAAAGAATGGGAAGAAACTCGCTTGAAAATTCAGACCATAGAAGATATTTTAGAAAAACTATAATATGCAATATAATTGTAGCAATAAAAAGATGGTTCAAGCATTAATTGAACAATGTTACAATTTTGGTATAAAAAATGTAATTATCTCTCCCGGATCTCGAAATGCTCCATTAATCATATCATTTGCAAATCATCCTAATTTTAAGTGCTATTCCATTCCCGATGAACGATCGGCAGCTTTTTATGCATTGGGAATGGCTCGAAAGCTGAATGAACCTGTTGCTATCATTTGCACATCAGGCACAGCTGTTTTAAATTATGCTCCAGCCATAGCCGAAGCATATTATCAAGAAATACCTCTTATTGCAATTACGGCTGATCGACCCCCTTTTATGATAGATCAGGAAGATGGACAAACCATAAGACAACACAATATTTATGCAAATCATATTAAATTTTCCACTACACTTCCAATTCTTGAAAACGATGAAAATTTAACAATAGGAGAAAAAGAAATTAATACCGCTCTTGCAAATGCTTTAAATTTCCCCAAAGGTCCGGTGCACATTAATATTCCATTTGAAGAACCCCTGTACGAGTTTGAAAATATTGATTTTATACAGAATAAAAAGTCTATTGAAATTTATATACCAAAAGCCAACATTAAAATTAAGCAAGAATTAAAAACTATTTGTGATTCTGTTGACAATATCATTATTCTTTCAGGAGTTTCATTGCCAAATAGCGAATTAAATGAAAAAATTAATTCCTTAGCAATACAAAAAAACATACCTGTATTCGCGCCTCCAACGGCCAATTTATTTGGTGATAATATTTTTAATACGGTCGATTCTCTTTTCTACGCTCTTTCAAAATCCAATCCTGATAAATACAAAGCCGAATTGCTAATAACTATTGGCGGGCCTGTTGTATCAAAGGTTGCCAAACAACACTTAAGAAAATTTAAACCAAGGTTTCATGTCGATATTGATGTAAATCCAAGGAAAATTAATACCTATGATGCTTTAACGGAACAGATAAATTGTAATCCTATTGAAATAATTGACTACTTATTAGAAAATGCCTCATCAAAAAAACCAGACTTTCTGGAATTATGGCAAAATAAAAACCACGCTGTAAAAAAGAGCGCAAATAGCTTTTTAAGTCAAGTAGCATGGTCCGACATGAAATTATTTAATACGATTTTTGAAAATATTAATCAATCCATCGATTTGCATTTGGCAAATAGTACTCCTGTAAGGTATGCTGAGTTCTTCGCAAAACACCCTTTAATAAATTATTATTGTAACAGGGGTACCAGTGGAATTGATGGATGCACATCAACAGCAGCAGGAGCTGCCATTGTATCTAAAAATAAAACTTTATTAATTACTGGTGATATTAGTTTCTTTTACGATTCAAATGCTTTTTGGAATAGGCATGTTCCAGAAAACTTAAAAGTTCTTCTTATAAATAATAAGGGCGGTAATATTTTCAAAGTGATTAATGGGCCTGGCAACACTGATTTATTAAATGATTTCTTTGTAACAAAACAAACTGCAAAAGCAGATAAAATATGCGAAGCTTTTGACATAGATTATTTAAAATTAGAAAATGAACATGACTTTGTTTTGCTCTTTGATAAACTAATGAATTCAAAATGTGCATGCGTATTAGAAGTTTTTACCGATAGTGATTTATCAGCAAATGCATATCGCGATTTTATTTCTGCTATTCGCTCCTAATTAAAAGTATGTTTTCCCTTTTGAAATCATAAAACATTCCTTTATTTTACTGTTGAGCCATGCACCCAGTGAAATAACGAAGCTAATATTTTGTTATCGATTTAAAAGAAATATTTAATTACATTTCAAAAGATTCAAAAAGATATGCTGCTAAGCAAATACAAATTAATGAACTACCTCGCTGCAGACGAGGTATCAAAATAGTAGAACTTTTGTTTTCTCGCAGCAAGCTGCGGGAAACTTTTCTCATGAGCAATGCGAACTATTCTCACGATCCCGAGAACGGGAGAGTAATAATATGAACCCACATTGTGGGATTAAAAAGTATTAGAAATCAAATCCTTGCTGATATTAATAAGATTCCATATGAAAAAAGTGATGAATATTTTTTGAAGAAACTTATTTAGTCTGGTAAAACTATTAGTAGAATATTTGATATTGATAGAAATTATCCATTAAAACCAAGTATGGTAAAACCAATGTCTGATAAAGAAGTTTTTTGGATATGCACTAAAAATAGTGCTCATAAAGGCATAGCACCTGTAAAAAGTATTACAAAATATGGTTGTGATTGGTGTGCAAAAAGACATCAATACACTTCAGAGGAGTGGGTTAATAAAGCTATTTCAATTCACGGTGATAAATATGATTACTCAAAAGTTGATTATATTAATTCAAAAACTGAAGTAACAATCATTTGTAGTAAACATGGAGAATTTACACAAAACCCATCGGAACATCTAGGCGGAAAAGGATGTGAAAAATGTTCAGGTAACTATAAAGATCATTCAATGCATATTAAAGAAGTAGCTGAGAAATTCCCGACCATTGAAGTACTTGGTAGTTATGTGAATTATAATACTAAAATCACTTACAAATGTACTGCTTGTGGTTATGAATTTGAAAAATCTCCTTCAATCCTAATGAGGAGCAGAGGTTGTGTCAAATGTTTAAAAGTTTCTAAAAACTAAATTATTTATAACTTAATGAAGGAAGTAAAAGTTCTTACTTTTATTCTCTATTTCAATAATAGTAGTTTGAGTAAATTATATTGATATGTTTTTAATTACGGATAAACAACAAGAACAAGATGTTTCAAAGTTAATGAATGGAAGTTTTCGTATTAATTTTCTTTCAATTAAACTTTCATTAGAAAAAGCTGAGGTTGAGGGAAATGGTTATATATATCAGGATAATCACAAAAAACAAAAGCTAGTTTTTTTTAGAAGTAGTGAAGTGCAAAATGATAAAGAATCACTATCTGATTTTTATAAACAAAATATTAAAGGAGGATTATCAGAACCTAAATGTAAAATGGTTGCATTTGATGAAAAAGAAGTTGAATATACTTCATTCGTTAATTTTAATCCTAGTTGTTGTGGTAATATCGAAAAAATAAAAATATATGAAATAAATACAAATAAGGCATACGATTTAAACAGAGCAATATTTAAAGGTATATATGCTATACCATCCAATCGGAATCATATTAATCTTTCTTCATTTTTGCCATATGAACAAAGTATTTTAACTAAAAATAATAATAAACTTAAGCAATGGGAATATACATTCGAAAACCATAGTAGAAAGGAAAGCGACTCTTGGAGAGTTATAATTTCAGATACTTGCGAAATAAGCATATCTCAGTATGACAACTATCTAGAAATTCTCTTCTCATCAAATGAAATGTCCGAAACATTATATAAAAGAATAGTCCGAACCCTTGCCTTTGTTTTAGGGAAAGAGCTTGAACCTATGTATTACTCTTTAAAAAATATTGGCAGTTGTTTTTATTCTGTAAATCCTCTTTATTATATCAATTCAAATATGTCACCGCCATTACTTATTAACCATGGAGATATCGCCTCTTTTAACAATTTATTTATAAAGTATTATAACTATCTTGAAGCTACAACAGATCAGGTTTTTCTTAGATTATTAAAAAACAATAAAAGGCTTATCGAATCATCTCGCTTGTACTTATTCAACTTTGGTCAACTCCTTGCAATTCAAATTGAAAACATTGCAGCAAAGTTTTTTACAAAGCACCACATTCCACTTTTAGATGAAGAGTCATTCAAAAATGATGTGCAAAATTTGATTGATTATGTCAATAATGATTTTGATTTTAAGAATGATAAATCTAAGGCGTGGATTGTGAATGAATTAGAAAAAGGAACTTCTCCCGAAAAAAAGACTAATGCTAAAATTGTAGAGCAACTAATAGTTGATAAAGTTGCTGTTGGCAATTTTGATTCATGGAAAAAATTAAGAAACTCTATAGCTCATGGCAGCACAAAAAAAGCTGACAATAAAAAGCTTTTAGGTTTGATATATGATTGTATTGAAATTTATTATACTATGCTTTTCTACATCATAAAATATGAAGGAGAATACTCTCAGCCATCTGTTGAAAACGGTGCGTCTTTAAAAGAATACACTTTGCCTATAAAAAACAATCAAGAATAACTTTGTACTTACTAAAAAAATATCAGAATAACAATGAACAATAATACTACCGATTTACAACAATTCTCAAACTTCGTTATATTTCAAACCGAAGATGGCAAAGTGAATATTGATGTATTTTTTAAAGATGAAACCCTCTGGTTAACACAAAAACGTATTGCCGAACTGTTCGAAAAAGGGCGCTCAACCATAAGCGAACATTTAAAGAAGATTTTTGCCGATGGCGAATTGAATGAAAATATGGTATGTCGGAATTTCCGACAAACCACTCAACACGGTGCAATTGAAGGCAAAACACAAGAAAAAGAAGTCAGATACTACAATCTAAAAGCTATTATTGCTGTGGGGTACCGGGCAAACTCTCACCGTGCCATTGAATTTCGAAAATGGTCGATGAATATATTGCACGAATATATAATTAAAGGTTTTGCAATGGACGATGAACGCCTTAAACAGATAAAACACTTTGGCGTTGATTACTTTGATGAAATGCTTGAACGCATTCGCGAGATTCGTTTAAGTGAACGTAGGTTATACCAAAAAATTACCGATATTTACGCACTCTCAGCCGATTACGACAGTAAAGCAGACATTACCAAACATTTTTTTGCATCCGTGCAAAATAAATTACACTGGGCTATAACAGGCAAAACCGCTGCCGACATTATTTACACCGAAGCCGATGCAAAAAAAATACACATGGGGCTAAAAACATGGAGACAAGCACCTGATGGTAAAATATTAAAAAGCGACGTTACTATAGCTAAAAATTATCTTAACGAAGAGCATATAAAAACATTGGAACGTATTGTAAATGCATATCTCGATTTAGCCGAAACAAGAGCAATGAATCAAACAGTAATGAACATGAAAAATTGGGATTCATTTTTAGTGAGTTTCTTAGAACTTTCGAATTACCCAATTCTTATGGATAAGGGGAAAATTTCACTGTTCGTAGCCAAATTGAAAGCAGAAAGCGAATACGATAAATTCAGGGTTATACAAGATAATAATTATGTTTCCGACTTTGACCGTGAATTAAAGAAACTTGAACAGGGTTTAAAAAAGAAAAACTAAGTAAATCCCTATTCAACAACTAAAAATCAGAAAGCAACACAGGAAAATCTATAAACGAGTTAATAAAGCTACTTGCAGTATTCCCAATAGCACTTGTCTTAGTTTTTGTGCATATGCAATTTTCCTTAGTGCATTTGCAATAAACCTTTTTGAATTTGTTATGCACCCGAAAGCATTTGCAGTTTACCCATGCGCATCTGCAATTCGCCTTTATCCATTTGTATTTTTCCTTTTAGCATTTGCAAACTTCCCCAGAGTATTTGTAATTTACCTTTTTGCATTTGTATGCTTCCCGAGAGCATTTGTACTGTATATTTGTTCACTTGCATTTAGACTAAGTATTATAGTATGAGCATTTTGCAATATCATTATTTGGTTATAGAAAAAAAAGTTAGAAATTGTAGTTAGCTATAAAAAGAAACCTATTTTATTAATTATTAACTCAAATGAAAATGGTAACAAAAAAAATTGCTCAAACATTAAAAGAACAGCGCGTATTAATTTTTAATAGTAGTAAACCAGAGATAGCGCCATTATTAGCTCAAATGGGCATCGACGAAGCCCATCTAAAAAGTGGAGAAGAACTTTATAACAAGGTAATTGCATTAAGTGACCAACAAAAGAAAGAAGACCAGGAAGCAAGTCTTGCCTTCGATAATTCCTTCGAAGCAAAAAGCAATTGCGTTATAAGATGCGACCATAATCGCAGTATTATTAAAATGGCATCTCGTAAAAATCCAGATTTGCAACAAAGAATCAAAATGTTCATTCCAAAAGAAAGAAATATTGAAGAATGGATAAACCAAACGTTAAATTTTTATAATCTAGTATTAAATGAAGCTTCATTTCTTGCATCAATATCAAAATTTGGTATTACTACTGAAAGTTTAACAACAGACAAAAATGATTTGGAAGCTCTAAAAACATTACGTAATGAAGCATTGGCAGAAACGGGTCAGTCACAAGAAGCCACTAGACTTCGTAACGTCAAAATGGACGATTTAGAGGACTATTGATACGAGCTGAAAACTATCGCATCGATTGCTTTAGAAGGACAACCTCAATTATTAGAAATGCTAGGCATTTTAGTTCGCAGCTAGCAAACTAAGCGAAGCGTTCTAAGCGACTATTATGAGCTAACTCACGCTATTGCAGGCACATTGCCAAAGCCCATCTGATTAGCAAACGCACAAAGCTTTCCAAAGAGCCTTTTTTCTCCCCACCTTGCAACATAAGCATTCCATTGCAGCAAATTAAAGACCTGGCTGTAACACACAATCATTAAAAATGCGGTTGTCAATTTCATTTTGAATTATTCTGCAATTAATTAACTTTGAACCAAATATTAATCGTCGCTGCTTTTAATTCTGCACTTTTAATATTGTAATCCTTGGCATTCATTGACCAGAGCCTGCAACTACATGATAGAAATTATCTTAACTTTGAACAAAAAATTATAGATTGATATAATAGGAATTTTTAAACTATGAGTAATGCAAAATTATCTATACGTTTTTTTGACGACCGTGAAGTACGTGCTATTTGGGACGAAGAAAATGCTAAATGGTGGTTTTCAGTTTTAGATATTGTTGCAGTGCTTAGCGACCAAAATGACTATGCCAAAACCCGAAACTATTGGAAATACCTTAAAGCCAAGTTAAAGAAAGAAAAAAGTGAAGTGCTTAGTGCCACTACCCAGTTGAAACTTATTGCACCCGATGGCAAAAAAAGATTGACTGATGTTTTGGATTACAACGGGATAATTGACAAACGCACTAACTAATAAAATAAATGACCGCGAAATGTTTATGAAAGGGATTGATTACTCATATTATTATGAAGAAAATAACTAACAAGAAACGGGAAAAAAGAGGTCGAAGACAACTAAAAGATGAATTATGAAACGAAATTAAAAACAACGAAGCGCCAACAATATGTATAATTCATACACTAAACGCTACAATCGGATTGTGTTGTAATTAATAACTTTGTAAAATAAATTAATAAAATATAAATTCCAAAATTATGAAAAGAGATTGGACTCCCATAAAGCAATATGAAGACATTAAATTCGATTTTTTTGAAGGTATTGCTAAAATTACCATAAACAGACCGGAAGTTAGAAATGCTTTCAGACCTGAAACAACCATGGAATTACGCGACGCCATGGAAATTTGTCGCGAAGATGCTAACATTGGCGTTATTGTAATTACCGGCGAAGGCGACAAAGCTTTTTGTAGCGGAGGCGACCAAAAAGTAAAAGGTCGTGCCGGATACGTTGGCAAAGATGGTATACCCAGATTAAACATTTTAGATGTCCAAAAACAAATTCGTAGCATTCCAAAACCTGTTATAGCAATGGTTAACGGATATGCCATTGGTGGTGGTCATGTACTTCATGTGATGTGCGATATATCCATTGCATCTGAAAATGCAATTTTTGGCCAAACCGGACCTAAGGTCGGTAGTTTTGATGGTGGTTTTGGTTCTTCTTATTTGGCGCGCCATGTAGGACAGAAAAAAGCTCGTGAAATTTGGTTCTTATGCCGTCAATACTCAGCTAAAGAAGCACTGGAAATGGGATTGGTTAATACGGTTGTTCCTTTAGAAAATCTTGAAGATGAAACAGTAAAATGGTGTAAGGAAATTCTTGAACACTCTCCCATTGCACTACGCATGATTAAATCGGGCTTAAATGCCGAGCTTGATGGACAAGCTGGCATTCAGGAATTGGCGGGAAATGCAACCATGCTTTATTATTATACCGACGAAGCTCAAGAAGGAAAAAATGCATTTTTAGAAAAACGCAAACCGGATTTTAGTAAATACACAAGATTGCCATAAAACAGTTGGCAGTTAGCAGTATACAATATATAGTTTTTTTTAAAGTATCATAAACTAAAAGCTATCTACTGAAAACTGCTTACTGGTGACTGAAGACTGTTTTCCCAAATAAATACAACCTCAAAACATAGAAGCAAATTAATTTGACAGAATAATGAGTAACATAATACTAAAAGCTTGGATTCATGCAGCTCGATTACGTACTTTACCACTTGCATTGTCGGGCATTATGCTGGGCAGCTTTATTGCATATAGTCAGTACATTTTTAATTGGAGCATTTGTGTATTAGCTATTTCAACCACTTTATTACTTCAAATTTTGTCAAACTTTGCCAATGATTATGGCGATTTTACCCATGGAACAGACAATGAAAACAGAGTGGGTCCCGAACGTGCCATTCAAAGTGGAATAATTACTCTAAAACAAATGAAGATAGGCATGTATATATTAGGGATACTAACTTTTATAAGTGGAATTGCTTTGCTTTTCGTTTCATTTAATAATATTTTTAATCCTTTATTTATTGTGTTTTTATTAATAGGATTAGTAGCCATTGGTTCTGCCATAAAATATACCGTTGGAACAAAAAACTATGGATACAAAGGCTTTGGCGACATAATGGTTTTTTTGTTTTTTGGTATTGCCTCGGTATTTGGCAGCTATTTTCTGTTTGCACATAGTTTTAACTGGCTTGTATTATTACCCTCTTCTGCAATTGGATTACTAAGCGCTGGAGTATTAAATATTAATAACATGCGTGATATTGAAAATGATAAAAGCTCAAAAAAGAACACACTGGCTGTCCGATTGGGTGTTGTTAAAAGTAAATTATACCATTTAACAATAGTAATTATAGCAGTTGTATTGCTTTTTGTTTATTCTTTTATTGAAAACAAGTTACTCATTGGATTTTCACTTTTCCTTCCTTGTATACCTCTGTTAATTCATTTAGTAAAAGTATTTAAGGCTCCAACTCAAAAAGATTTAGACCCAGAACTTAAACGACTATCACTTTCAACCTTATTAATTTCCATTTGGTTTGGTATTGGTTTAATTTTATAAGATGTTAAAAGCAAGTTTTAAAAAACATATATTCAAATTTAATTTTCCTGGAGGAACCTCTCGCGGAGTTTTATTAGAAAAAGTTTCATATTTTCTTAAAATATGGAATTCTGAAATTTCTGAAATTGTCGGTCTAGGGGAAGTTTCACTAATCCCAAATTTATCACCAGAAACTTCAGAACAAATTGAATTACTTCTAAATGAGTTTATTCAAAATCCAAATGATTTTGTTACAACAAAAGAACTTAAAAATTTTCCTGCTTTAAAGTTTGGTTTAGAAACCGCCCTTCTTGATTTGGAAACTGGGGCTAAAAAGATTCTTTTCCCATCTGAATTTACAAAAGGAAAAGTTGGTATTAGAATTAATGGCTTAGTTTGGATGGGCACAAAAGATGAGATGCTTCAACGTATTAAAGAAAAAATCGAAAGTGGCTTTACCTGCATAAAAATTAAAATTGGAGCAGTAAGTTTCCATGATGAAATTGAATTATTGAAGTTTATTAGAAAATCATTCAGCGTTTCTGACATTGAAATTCGAGTAGATGCCAATGGTGCCTTTGCTCCTGCTGAAGCACTTTCAAAACTTGAGATATTATCAAAACTACAATTACACTCTATCGAACAGCCTATAAAACAAGGTCAATGGATGGAAATGAAAAGGCTTTGTGCAAACACACCACTGCCCATAGCTTTGGACGAAGAATTAATTGGAATAGCTGATACTGATAAAAGAATACAGCTTTTAGAAACAATTAAACCACAATATATTATTTTAAAACCTTCGTTAATTGGTGGTTTAAAAGATTCTGAAGAATGGTCAAAATTGGCAATAAAAAGAAATATTGCTTGGTGGGTTACCTCTGCTTTGGAAGGGAATATTGGTTTGAATGCCATTGCTCAATGGACTTTTGCAAACGGGTCAAAAATGCCACAAGGATTGGGAACTGGTCAGGTTTTTTCAAATAACATAACTTCTCCACTTGAAATTAAAGGAGAAGAATTATATTACAATCCGCAAATTAATTGGCAAAATATCTAAATGAAAATCAAAATCGATCATAAAACTATTGATCTTAATTCTGTTGATTGGGTTTCTTGGAAAACAGAAAACAAAAATTTGGGATGGAAAATAGCCATCATTGATTTTTTAGAACGTTTTTCTAATAGTTTCTCCACAACTGATTTACAAACTTCAGGATCGACTGGAAAACCAAAAATAATAAGTGCTAAAAAGGAACATTTATTAAATTCAGCAAAAGCCACATGCGAGTTTTTTAATTTAAATGAAAGTTCAACGGGCTTACTTTGCATGAATGCTAAATATATTGGTGCCCAAATGATGCTCGTTAGAGCCATAGTTTCTGGAATGAACCTGCTCACAACTGAACCAAAGGCAAATCCTGTAGAAGATTTAAATGAATCAATCGATTTTGCTGCTATGGTACCTTATCAAGTTAAAAATAGTCTTAAAACTATTCAAAAGTTTAATCTGATAAAAAATCTAATTATTGGTGGTGGAAAAACTGGTTTTGAACTTGAAAAGAAACTAAAAGTTAGTTCTGTAAAATGTTATGAGACTTTCGGAATGACAGAAACCTATTCCCATATTGCTTTAAAGCAGGTCTCTCCTATTTCACAAGATAACTTTAAATGTTTGCTTGGAATTTCAATTGAAAGTTCAAAAAATAACCAATTAATAATAAATGCTCCAAACATTGGGATTAATAAACTAATTACCCACGATATAATTGAATTAAAAAATAATAATTCTTTTAAATGGATTGGAAGAATAGATAATATTATCAATTCAGGAGGAATAAAAATATCACCCGAAGAAATTGAAAATAAAATAGCTCATTTATTTACTCAAAATTTCTGTATAATTGGATTACCCCATAAAGAATTAGGAGAACAAGTGACTTTAGTTATTGAAGGAAATCAATTTAACCCAATGGAACTTAACTCTGAATTAAATATGATATTGCCAAAATATCACCTTCCAAAGGGAATAAAAATTATAAATAGTTTTCCGAGAACCGAGAATGGAAAAGTAAAACGAAAAGAATTACAAAAACTGCTCCTTACTTAAAAAAATCATCTTTAAAATTCACCAAATATAAGCGCTCCACGGGTCTGGTTAATGCGGTATAAAGCCATCGCAAATATTCGGTATTTAACATTTCATCACTAAGCCAACCCTGATCGACAAACACTGCTTTCCATTGTCCACCTTGTGCTTTATGGCAGGTAACAGCATAACTGAATTTTATTTGCAAGGCATTAAAATATGGATTCTCTTTAATTTTTTGATAGCGAGCTTTTTTGGTTTTCAAATTCAAATAATCTTCCTGAACAGTAAAAAAGAACTTACTATTCTCTTCACTGGATAAGGAAGCAGTCTCAGAACTTAGCGTATTAATTAACACATTTGCATCAATTTCAATATCAGGATAATCCAAAAATCGCAGCGATACATTTGCAAATCGTTTATCATACAATTCTTTATATTTACCTATTCGAGTCACTTCAGCAATATCTCCATTGGCAATAAAATCGGTAGTTTCTTTATCTTCTTCCGATAACCAGAAATAATTATTTTTAACAATCATTAAAAAATCGCCAATGGATAATTCGTCTTCGCGCCATAAAATAGTGCTTCGAATGCCTTCATTGTATTTATTTGCCCTTTTATTCGACCTGCAAATCACAATGGTATTTTCCATACCAAATTCATTATAGCAATTATCAATTTCTTCAATTAAATCTGCTCCTGAAATTCTTCGAATATCATTAAACAATTCTAATTCAAGGGTTGGATAACCTTCAAATCCGTTTGCCATAAGTTCTCTAAGCAAAGTCGCATTATGCAAAATACCTGATTCTTCAGATTGCCGAACCACCTGTTTTAACTCAAAAT
>JAEINW010000080.1 GCA_016342715.1 Salinivirgaceae bacterium
TGCAGAAAAAGGTATTTATAATGTAAAGGTTAATTTTAGCAATCAGATTCCTGGCACCATATTTATTAAAGTTTTTGAAAACAAACACAACTCACCTATATCTAATAAAACCATAGCTCAAGAAACTAGCAAAAGAATAGGTTGGTCTACTACTCCAAATGAATTATTCTTTTATTATTCACAATTTAAAATACTTGAAGGCTCCTTAAATAAACCTATTGACGGTCGTATTGAAATTTGGTTTAAAGATTTACACGGTCATTCAAAAATTATTTCGTCACAACATTTGGAACTTTTTAGTTGGAATCGGCATTAGCAAATTTCATAAAATTGCTTATTTTTAATATTCACTTAAAATTCAATTTTATGACTAACATTTTAATAGCTCTATTAATTGGCATTTGCGCAGGAATTATTGATACAATTCCAATGATCCTTCAAAAATTAGATAAATCAGCCACTCTATCAGCTTTTATCCATTGGTTGGTTTTAGGTTTAATTATTCCTTTTGTTGATTGGGATATTGCTCCTTGGCTTAAAGGTCTAATTATTGGCGAGTTAACAGCACTTCCCGTAATTGCAATGATATTTAAACAAGATAAAAAAGCTGCTCTACCAATTCTTTTTATGTCAGCTATTCTTGGAATTGGAGTGGCTATTGTTGGATCAAAATTTATAATATAATGGAATTATTAATTGAAAAACGACCTGCTTCCGTAACTGAATTTCAAGATTTAAGAAGTACTACAGGCTGGGCTATGCACTCTGCTGATGTAGTAGAAAAAGCATTAGCAAAAGATTTATTTACCATTTGTATTTCGTATCAAAATCAACTTATTGGTGTAGGAAGAATTATTGGCGATGGAGCCATGTATTTTTACATTCAAGATATTATTGTGAGACCAGAATTTAAAGGAAAAGGAATAGGGAAAATCATTATGAATGCTATTGAAAAATATCTTAATACACATACTTACAAAAATTCTTTTATTGGATTAATGGCCGCCGATGGAGTAAAAGAATTTTACAAAAAATTTGGATACTCTGAAAGAGATGAAAATAAACCAGGTATGTTTAAAGTTATAACAACTGATTATAAAAATCAGGTATAACTTATCACTATTGTTACTAATAGCTGTAAATTACTTAGATATAGCTATTGTTTGCGCTCCGTACTCTAATGCTCATTTTTATGCTATAGGACACACTTTTAATTTGTTACTTTTTGTTTTTTTCTGCGTTTTTATCATGTGTCATATTTAATTTTATAATGTGTCACAAAGGTTCGAACCAACTAAATTAATTATTAACTAACAAAATTTATCAAAAATGAAAAGAGCATTTTTATCATTATTGGCCTTTATAGTATTGGCCTTTAGTTTAAATTCGTTTACAACAATTTCAAAAGCTAAAGCAATGAGTTCCGATGTGTATATTTACATTTTGGATGGCAATGCTTACGAGTTAACAAACGACACCGACACTGAAGTTGACAGTTGGAGATTAAACGTAACATTTTATGATGCTGCTAATAATATCATTGAAACAGAGAGATACTCTGGTGACAATTTCGACTCAGTTGTTAATGCTTGCGGAGACACCCCAGCAAATTGTGTTACGGTGAAAGCCTATTTATGGGCAAGACTAATTGATGATCGTGTATTTACAGATACGAAAATACATCAGTCTGATTGCTAAAATAATATTTAAAATCCCTTAACAATTTAAGGGATTTTTTTTGATTGCTTAGCTATTAATTTTAAAATTACTATTCTTGCAACAAGAAAACGTAATTATGGAAGCAATCAATTTAAAAATAACTTCAGAATTAAAAGAAAAATGCCCGCAAATGGCACTAGGCACTATACATTGCCAAGTTAAGAACACCCAAAGAAGTGAAAAACTATGGAAAGAAATTGATATCGTTTCAGAAGAAATAAGAAAAAAATATCAGTTAGAAACCATTAAAACAAATAAGCAAATTACAGCCACACGTAATATGTATTTGGCTTGTGGAAAAAAGCCAGGTCGTTATCGTCCCTCTTCTGAAGCCTTAATGCGTAGAATAGTTAAAGGAGTTGGCTTATATCAAATAAATACATTGGTTGATTTAATCAATTTAGTGTCATTAAAATCAGGATATTCCATTGGCGCTTTTGATGCCGATTATATTGTTGGAAATATTGAAGCTGGAATTGGAAAAGAAAACGAACCTTACCAAGGAATTGGCAAAGGACAAATAAACATTCATGGATTACCTGTTCTCCGTGATGAAAAAGGAGCCATTGGAACACCCACAAGCGATGAAGTAAGAACAGCTATTCGGCCAGACACATCAAATTTATTTATTAATTTCAATGGATATACTGGAGCTGACGACATTAAAGAAACTTTAGATTATACAGTTAAGCTATTAAAAGAAGTAGCTGAGGCAAAAAATATTTCGGTAAAATACGTGGAATGATGTTTGCAGTTCTCAGCCTGCAGTACTCAGTAGTTATAAAACTGAAGACTGCCGACTGCAAACTGCTGACTGATCACTTATTTTATTATCTCCATATACTCTTGGGTTGTAATTTTTTGGCAATAATTACATTTTAGTGAAATTTTACCATCATCATTTAACACCTTAAATTTTGTTGCAATTGCTTCGTGATTTGTTACACATTTCGGATTCATACACTTTGCTATTGCTATAATTTCTTCCGGAACTTTAACTTCCCATTTCTCAACCACTTCGTATTCTTTAATAATATTTAATTTGGCTTTTGGCGCAACTAGTGCAATTTTATCAAAATCGCTTTGCTCAAAAAACTTCTTTGATACTTTTATAATTGCTTTTCTACCAAACCTGTCGCTTCTAAAATTCGTTCCAAAGGTCATTCGGTTTTCCGACAATTTATCTAAACCAAGAATTGAAATTACAGTAAATAACTTATTAGCGGGTATATGATCAATTACAGTTCCGTTGGTTATTGCACTTACGCTTAATTTTTTCTTTTCTGCCATTGTTTTAATGTTTAAAAGTTTTACAAAACAGGATTATTTCAATCCTAACATTTTAGTCATAATTGCCATACGGGCATAAACTCCATTTTGTGCTTGCTGAAAATAATACGCTTTCTCATTTCCATCAACATCAGTATCAATTTCATTTACCCTTGGTAGTGGATGTAAAATTCTCAAATTATCCTTGGTTCCTTCAAGCATATCATTTTTAAGAACATACACGTTTTTTACCTTTTCGTATTCCAATGGATCGGCAAATCGTTCACGTTGAACACGCGTCATGTATATGATATCTGAATCTTTTATATTCTCAGCCAAATCAAGATATTCTTCGTATTTTATTCCTTTTGAATCTAAGAACATTTTATACTCATCGGGCATTTTTAATTCTACCGGAGAAATAAATTTAAAGGTCGGATTGAAATGTGACATAGCCATAAGTAAGGAATGCACTGTTCTACCATACTTTAAGTCACCAACCATTGAAATGGTCAGGTTCTCTAAAGTTCCTTGCGTTTTTTGAATAGAAAATAAATCTAATAAGCATTGTGTGGGGTGTTGATTGGCTCCATCGCCTGCATTAATAATTGGAACGGATGCTACTTCGCTGGCATACTTCGCACTTCCCTCTAAAGGATGACGCATTACAATAAGATCGGAATAATTACAAACGGTTAAAATTGTATCTTTTAACGATTCGCCTTTTTTCACACTTGATGAGGATGCATCGGTAAAACCGATAATTCTGCCACCTAGATAATTTACAGCACTTTCAAAACTTAAGCGAGTTCTGGTAGAGGGCTCAAAAAAAAGAGTGGCAACCACTCTTCCTTCTAATATATTCTGTACCGGATTTTTTTCAAATTCTGCTGCCACTCGAAGAATTTCCAAGTATTCTTCTTTTGTGTAATCATCGATTGAAACTAAGCTTCTATTCTTCATTCAGTTAAAATTTTTGGAAAATATTAGAGTATGAAATAAATTTTCAATTTTGTTGTTTTCTTTTTCATTTATTATCTCAAACATGGTTCGTTTCATTCACTTAAAACTTAATTTTGAGTCTTAATTAAATCGTGTAAATGTAAGGAAGACAACTTTATTTATGAAATTTTTAAGCTATAGAAAAATAACTTTGTTTTTACTATCTTTGTAGCTTACTTTCCTGTTTTTCCAAACAAATAAATCTACAAAAGTATATATTCCTGATTTTGAACAAGTTTTTGGTCAATTTAACTTTTATGGAAATTAAAAATCAACCCTAAAACTTAATTTCTAATTCTGAGGTTTTTTTATGTTCAAGAATAAAATTATCGTTCATATAAACTATTTGGTCATGTTCAAAATAACCTACCCCTTCTACCTCATAATTAAAATCTTCTATAACATTGAAAAACACTATAGTATCTTCTGTATTTTTTAAAACCAAATAATGCACATAAGGATTTGCTGATTTTGTATAATATGGTATTCCTTGTGGCCATTCAATCATATCTTTGTTAAGAGAAATATGAAATTCACTGCAAATATGGGAAGTATCAGAAATAGTGATTTTCAATTTTTTAAAACTTTTTGTTTTAAAATTTATGGTGTTTGTTTGTCCTCCAACAAGCTTAATCGTATCAACCGTAATCATTGAATCATTATAAACACCTAATATAGGTTGATCAAATTCTCTAATGCCATCTGTTTCGAAGCTAAAAGAGCCATCAGGTTTAATGGAAGTACTTTCAATTGGCCATCCCCAAATCTCAAACGCATTTGTAGCTTGATTACGAGGATATGGCGATAATGAATAAACAGAAACCGTTCCTAATCTAACCGATTCACTGGTATAATAATCACTTACAGTTCCTTTAATAATTGTAGTTACTGTTTCGTCTTTATTGCAAGAAATAAATAAAACAAGACTCAAAATAATAAATATTATTTTTTTCATGGTTATTTTATTTTCAATTTATAGTATACCTAATCCATCAACCTTCAAAAACTTTTCTCGCAAAGCTTCTCCATCATTTTTGCGAACAGCAATGGTAATTCGGCAAGTATTATCAAAAAGCTGATTGCTTTGTTCCGGGTTTTCGTCTTTAATAATTTTCATCACATCATTCATTACGGTGTAGCCAAACTCAATGGTAAAAATATCTTCTTCAAATTTTTCAATTATGGTGTTGTTTTCAATGGCATCGGCAGCGGCTGTTCGGTAAGCATTTATTAAGCCAGGTATTCCCAATTTGGTTCCTCCAAAATAACGAATAACCACAATTAAAATATTGGTTAAATCGTACGATTGCAATTGTCCAAGAATAGGTGGCCCTGATGAATTCGAAGGTTCCCCATCATCGCTACAGCGGTAGGTTTTATGATCGGCACCCAAACGAAAAGCATACACATGATGCCGGGCATCGTAATACTTTTTGCGCAATCCTTTTTGAATTTCTTTTACTTCCTCTTCAGTAGTTACTGGATAGGCAAAAGCAAAGAACTTACTTCCCTTATCCTTGTAACCTCCCTTCGACTCCCTTTCTATGGTTTTATATTTGTCTATTATCTCCATCTATTTTACTATTTTGAAGGTGCTAAGCAACTATCTTTAAAAATAGTGTAATCATATAATCTATAACTTTGATTCATGGCACAAGTTGCTAAACACCTGTGAGGCAAAGCAAAAAACTTACTCCCTTTTTCCTTGTAAACTCCCTCCGATTCTGTTTCAATGGTTTTGTATTTGTCTATTATCTCCATCTTTTTTTTTAGATGCTAAGCAACAATTTTAAAAGTAGCTCATAGCATATAATTTATATATTCATTTCAATGTCAAGTTGCTAAGCATCTTCTTTAAACAAAAATCCGAATCATTCCAATTAATACAATAACTGATATAATTAAACCAATCCAGTTAATTTTCGAGTATTTTTCTTTAAATACCAACACAGCCATTAAAACCGATAGCACAACCACACCAATATTGTTTATCCCAAAAACCATAGAATTATCATATTTTAAGGCATTGAGCGCATTAATAATAAAATACATAGAACCAAAATTTGCAGCTCCCAAAGCAACACCTAAAATCAGCACTTTTATATTTAATATGGTTTTTCTCGATTTCTTAGAAAAAAGCAAAACCACCAAACCAATAATACCTGCAATGCTAAAATTCACTCCACTAAAAATAGAGGAGCTTTCCGGATTGCTTATGTAATTATACTGACAATATTTAATTAATGAATCTAACAATCCCAAACCAAAAAATATTAGAATAGGATAAACAATGGTCATTTTTCCTTTTAAACTGTATTTATTAGGAAGTACTACTAAAAAAACGCTCACCATGGCCAACAATAGTAAAATAGCTTTTGCTAAAGTAAAAACATCGTTCACATCAAAAAGCAAACTATATAAAACTGGCAACACAAACGACATTTTTGCTGAAACAGTCGTGATTGCTATTCCTGACTTTTGCGTCGCATTTCCAATAAAAAAGAAATTCACAATAAGTAATATTCCAATTATTATTGAAAAATAAATCCAAACGGGAACTTCGCTAAAAATAACTATAGGATTTGATCTATTTAACACAAAACCCAGCGAGGCTGCAGTAATATAATTAATAACAATAGGAGGAAATATGGGAACTTTCTGCTTTTCAATAATCTTAAAAATCAGTAAGATAATGGTGGACGAAGCAATACTTAATAATAAATCTATCATACAAGTTATTTATTAAAGCTCGAAAGTAACATCAATTTTATTTTCATCAAAACCTAATTCATATTTCTTCATATTTCTTTAACATACAAATCTTAAGCATTAAAAAAAAGCAATAAAAGAAAATTTAAAAACATCATACATTTGATCTGATTTTTGCTATTTATTCAGGAATATAGCCTATATTTTTATTAATTATAATTCTTTTTATCTATATTTAGCCCAATAAAAATCTGACTTTTAACATTTATAATTAAATTGTATTTTAACAGTAAAATTGTTTCAATTTTATGAACAGTATATATAAAAAATTAACACAAATTGAAAAATCAGGAGAACAGGCAGCCTTATGCATTGTTATTGAGTCAAATGGTTCAACACCGCGCAAAGCATCAGCAAAAATGATTGTTTACGAAAATGGAACTATTTTTGGAACCATTGGCGGCGGAAACCTTGAACATTTAGTAACTCAAGAAGCCTTAAAAACAATTGAAACTCAAAAGCCTGGAATTTTTGATTATAACTTAATACTTGATGCAAACATGAATTGTGGTGGATTCGCAAAAGTTTATATTGAACCTATTGAAACTCAAAAACAATTATTCATTTTTGGGGCCGGACATATTGGTGCATTTCTTGCAAAAATATCGTTAGAATTGGGGTTTAATGTTACATTAATTGATGAAAGAGAAGAAATTTTCAACAAGCTAAGTGATGCTAATATTAACACTATAAACAAAAGTCACAACGACGCTTTTAATGAGCTTACTTTTAATAAAAACACTTTTATTTGTGTAGCAACTCATAATCATAAATACGACAGTGAAATTGTAGCATATTGTGCAAAACAAGCCTATGGATATTTAGGAATGATTGGAAGTAAAAATAAAATTGCTAAAATCAGAAGCGCATACCTTGAAAACAATATTTTAAACGAAAGCGAAATGGAAAATATAAATTGGCCCATGGGTGTAAATATAAAATGCGAAACCCCTCAAGAAATTGCCATTTCTATTTTAGCAAAACTAGTTGATGTTAAAGTTTCAAAAAACAAGATTAAATAATGAACTCAACAAGAAATTATATAGAATTCGTTTTAGACAACAAAATTCAAAAAATTGAATGGAACGGTACCCATCAATTATCGCCAACCACCACCTTATTGCAATATTTACGTAGTTTAGAAAACCATAAAGGAACTAAAGAAGGCTGTGGAGAAGGCGATTGTGGAGCTTGTACGGTTGTAGTAGCGGAACTTGAAAATGAAAAATTAGTTTACAAGGCAGTAAATTCTTGTTTGATTTTCCTTCCACAAGTTCACGGAAAGCAAATTATTACGGTTGAAAATCTGGCAAAAGAAAACACCTTACATCCAATACAATCGGCTATGGTTGAATTAGATGCCAGCCAATGTGGTTTTTGCACACCGGGTTTTGCAATGTCGATGTTTGCATTATATAAAGCAAGCGGAGTAACTAACGAAAGTGAAATTTTAGATGCTTTTGCTGGTAATTTATGTCGGTGCACAGGTTATAAATCTATTTTAAATGCCGCTCATAAAGCTTTGGGAAGTAAAACAAAGGACCAATTTTCTGAAATTGAAAACGACATTAAGCAAAAGCTGAGAAACATTCAACATAAAAACGGATTATTTACAACAGAATTGCAACAATATTACGCTCCAAAAAGTTTAACGGAAGCTTTAACAATTAAGAAAAACAACAACAAAATTACAGTTATTGGTGGAGCTTCAGATGTTGCTTTGCGAGTAACTAAAAAGAAAGAGATTATTCCTCAAATTTTAGATTTGTCGCACATTTCAGAATTGAACTTTATTAACAAAACAAGTCAAGGATTTGAAATTGGAAGTGCAACCACCTTGCAACAATTAAAAGAAGCCGTAAAATCTGATTTACCAGCTTTTGACAATATACTTTCCGTTTTTGGATCGAAGCAAATTCGCCAGGTTGCCACTTTAGGTGGAAATATTGGGTCAGCTTCACCCATTGGCGATACCTTACCATTGCTGATGGCTTACAAAGCTATAGTTACTGTTAAAAATCTTTCTGAAGAAAGAGAATTTCCATTGACAGAATTCATTACCGGATATCGCCAAACACAACTCAAAGAAGACGAATTAATCACAAAAATATTTATTCCTATTCCAGATTCATCTGTCCACATTGATATTCAGAAAATATCAAAAAGAGTTGATCTCGATATTTCAACAGTTTGTGGTGTATTGCGCCTTGAATTAGAATCAGACAATACCATTAAAAACATTAATTTATATTACGGTGGTATGTCGGCTGTAACAAAAGGAGCAGAAAACACTGAAAAGTTTTTACTTTCAAAAAAATGGAGTAAAGAAACTTTAACAGAAGCTATGCCGTTTATTGAAAAGGACTTCACTCCTATTGCTGATGCACGTTCTGAAGCTGAAGGAAGAATGATCTTTGCTAAAAATTTACTATTAAAATTCTGGGAAAATTTTCAAAAATAAGTGCTATGCCCAATAAAATTGTTCACGAAAGCGGAAATTTACATGTAACCGGAAAAGCGGTTTACATCGACGATATAAATACACCTTCAAATACCTTACATGGATTTATTGTAACAAGCCCTATTGCCAAAGGTATTCTTAAAAGCTTCGATTTATCGGATGCTTTAGAAACGCCAGGCGTTCATGCTATTTTAAGCTATAAAGATATTCCAGGGCAAAACCAAATGGGAACTATTGTTCACGATGAGGTAATTTTAGTTGAAAAAGACATTGAATTTATTGGCCAAGGACTTTTTATTATTGCTGCAGATAATGAGCATTGTGCTTTGAATGCCAAAGCCAAAATTAAAATGGAGATTGAAGAACTTGAACCAGTTATTTCTCTCGAAGATTCAATGAAACTTGGCTTGAAACTTCATGATACCATTGTCATGGAATCGGGAAATATAAATACCGAATTTGCCAAATGTGACCATATTATTGAAGCTCAAATTGAAAATGGCGGGCAAGAACATTGGTATTTAGAAACGCAAGTTTCATTAGCCATTCCTGGTGAATACGACGAAATTAAAATTTATAGCTCCACACAGCATCCATCAGAAACTCAAGCATTAATTGCCGAAGCTTTACACGTAGGAAAACATGCGGTGGTGGTTGAAACACGTAGACTTGGTGGTGCCTTTGGAGGAAAGGAAACTCAGGCAAATAATGTAGCAATTTGGGCATCGCTATTAGCAAATAAAACTCAAAAACCCGTTAAAATAAGATTGTTTAGAGACGAAGACCAAAAAATTACTGGCAAACGTCACCCATTTTTAATTAATTATAAAATCGGATTTAATAACGATGGAATTATAAAAGCTTATTTTGTTGACTTTAATGCAAATGCAGGATACTCATCTGATTTAAGCATGGCTATTTTAGCGCGAGCAAGAACTCATGCCGAAAATGCATATTTCATTCCCAACATTCGTATTGAATCTACAGCATGGAAAACAAACATACCGTCGAATACCGCTTTTAGAGGTTTTGGTGGGCCACAAGGAATTTATGCTATTGAAGATGCAATGGAACGTGTGGCACTAAAGTTGGGCAAAGAACCTGCCGAAATTAAGTATAAAAATTTCTATAAACACGACATCAACAATACTACTCCTTATGGAGAAATAGTTGAAAATAACAGAATTTATACAATTTGGGATAAAATTATTGAAGATTCTGATTACTACTCTCGAAAAAAGAAAATTAATGAATTCAATAAAAATAATGAATTTAAAAAGCGAGGCATTGCCTTAACACCGGTAAAGTTTGGAATTTCATTTAATACTCCCTTTTTAAATCAAGCTGGATCATTAGTTAATATATATACTGATGGAACAGTTCTTGTAAACCATGGTGGTATTGAAATGGGACAAGGCTTACACACAAAAATAGGCCAAATTGTGGCCGATGAATTTGGAATCAGCCTTAATAAAGTTAAAGTCAATGCAACAATAACATCTACAGTACCAAATACATCAGCTACAGCCGCATCATCGGGCACCGACATGAACGGAATGGCAGCTAAAAATGCTGCAGACAAATTGATTGCCCGTTTTAAAGAATTCCTTACAAAGCACTGGTCCGCAAATACCTATAAATGTCAACCTGAAAATATTATTTTCAAGGATAATAAAGTAATAGATTTGGGCAATGACTTAAACAACATTGAATTTACTGAAGCTGTTAATCTGCTTTATCTTGATAGAATAAGTTTAAGTGCACAAGGCTTTTACAAAACACCAAATTTGTATTTTAACAATGAAACTCAAAAAGGACGTCCATTTCATTATTTTGTGTGGGGAATTTCAATTTCGGAAGTTGAATTGGATATTTTAACGGGTAGACATAAAATATTAAGAACAGATATCCTTCATGATACGGGACATTCATTTAATGAAAATATTGACATCGGACAAATTGAGGGAGCATTTATTCAAGGTGTTGGCTGGTGTACTTCGGAAGAAATGAAATGGGACAAAAAAGGTAATTTATTAAACCATTCACCCGACACCTATAAAATTCCTGGCATTAGAGATATACCAGAGATTTTTAATGTTGAATTGCTTAAAAATGCACCAAACCCAAATACCATTAAACAAAGCAAGGCGGTTGGCGAACCCCCTTTCATTCATGGATTAAGTGTATTTTTTGCCATAAAGCATGCAACAGCTGCTGTAAATGATCATAAGAAGTATCCAAATTTAAACATACCGGCTACCCACGAAAAGATTATATTAGCTATTGATGAACTAAAAAATAATAAGTAATTTTCCGCATTGTAACCATAGAACTGTGCGGATTTTATGAGAAAAATTTTTACATTTTTAATTTTTGCATGCGCAGCGGTTTTTACTAATGCGCATGAATTGCATTTTTCAATCACTAATATTGATGTTTACCCAGATTCAATAGGCATTGCCATTAGAATAACTACGAACGATCTTTTAGCAGCAATAAACAAAACACAAGACAATCAAATACATACCGAAGTTGAATTAACGGAATCACAAATCACTAAGAGTCAACATTATTTTATTTCTCATTTTTTTATCTCAGTTAATTCTGAAAAATTAAACCTTCTATTTAATTCAGCCAAATTTGATGGTATTAACTACTGGTTCTATTTTAAAGTTACAGAAGTCAAAAATATTGAATCATTTGTTCTAACAAATAAACTGTTTATTGAAACTTTTAACAATCAAAAAAATTTGGTAACCATAAAATGTGGAGTCAAAGAAGCTGGTTTTAATTTTACAGTAGAAGAATTTGAAAAAACCATTTCATTGAAATAAAAATTATGAAAAAATTATTTCTTTTCGCTCTTATTCTGATTCATAGTTTTTATGTTTTCTCAACCCACAACAGGGCTGGAGAAATAACCTATAAACAAATATCAACCTTTACCTTTGAGTTTACAGTAACTACATTTACCAATACCAAACCCGATGCAAATGGAATTTCTCCTGCAGATAGACCCAATTTAATTATTGAATGGGGCGATGGAACAGCCACTGAAGTTCCCAGAAATATTTATATCGATTTGCCCGATTATTATAGAAAAAACCTATACATCGCCCAACACACGTACGCAGGAGCTTCAACATTTGAAGTTAAAGTGGAAGACCCCAATAGAAATGAAGGAGTAGATAATATTCCCAATTCAGTTCAAACCGTTTTTTCCATAAAAACAATTTTGCAAATCAATCCATCTTTAGGCTTTAATAATGCGCCAACGCTATTAAACCCCCCTGTTGACAAAGCTGCTGTGGGAAGAATTTTCATTCACAATCCAGCCGCTTTTGATGAAGATGGTGATAGTTTATCTTATGAAATGACCATATGTACTGGAGAAAATGGAGATCCCATTCCAAATTATTCATTTCCTCCATCGAGCAATGAACCCATCTACATTGATCCTATTGAAGGCAACTTAGTATGGAATGCTCCCGTTAGTGAAGGAACTTACAATGTTGCTTTTCATATAAATGAATGGCGACAAGGAATAAAAATTGGCAGAATAACCCGTGACATGCAAATTGAAGTTACTGAAACAGATAACAACCCACCGGTTTTACAAGAACAGGAAGCTATTTGTGTAACAGCAGGCGAAACCGTAAATTTTCAGGTGTCAGCTGTTGATCCAGATGCTGATAAAATAACCTTAACTGCCACCGGTGGAGTTATTGAATTTGATGATGCTTCTTTCACATCTACTCCTTCAGATAGTTTAGTAACTGGTGTTTTTACATGGAATACCAAATGCGAACATGTGCAAAAACAACCTTATAATATTATTTTTAAAGCCACCGACAACAATAGTGAAGTAAATTTAGTTGATCAATTAAGTGTTGAAATAACTGTGATAGGTCCACCTCCCGAAAATTTAATACTATCATCAACCAGCAATTATATGCAATTAAATTGGGACAATTATTCTTGTACAAATCACTTAGGTTTTAATGTGTATAGAAGCACCACTGCATTTAATTTTGAACCTGGCTATTGTGAAATTGGTGTGCCAAAATACACTGGATTTGAATTAATTAAATACATTAACAACCCTGACACCACTCAATTTATTGACAATAACAATGAAATGGGCTTGCCCCAAGGATTTGAATATTGTTACATAATTACTGCTGTATTTGATAATAATTTAGAAAGCAAAGCATCAAGTGAAATTTGTGGCGAATTAGTCAGAGGTATTCCTATAATTACAAATGTTAGCGTAACCAATCATGATGAAACCAACGGTGAAATATATTTAGAATGGTCAAAACCTATAGAATTTGATACAATAGAATATCCTGGAGATTTACGTTATATAGTTCAGCGTGCCACTGGAATTTGGGGTGCTGATTATGAAGAAATTGCAATTCTAAACAATTTTGATTTAGACACCTTTTACTACGATCAAAATATAAACACTCTTGTGGATGGGTATTCCTACAGAATTGCCATTTATAATGATCAAGGACCCACCGATGCACCAATGACAGCCAGTTCAATGTTTCCAAAACTCGATGGGTCAAATAAGCAACTAAAACTTAGCATTCAAAAAAATACGCCGTGGATGAATACCGAATATGAAGTTTCTAGAAAAAATCCAGATTCTGACACCTATCATATTATTGGCACTTCTGAAACTACAACTTTTATCGATACTTTTAATTTAGTTAATAAATTAGAGTATTGCTATCGTGTAAAAAGTACAGGCCATTATGATTTACCAGGTATTAAAACCCCGATAATAAATGAATCGCATCAAAATTGTGGAATGCCAAAGGATACCATTCCACCGCTGCCTCCTGTTTTAAAACTGCAAGTCAATTGCGAAACATTTAACAATATACTTACCTGGACAATTCAAGATGATATTAAAGAAATAAAAAACTACAATATTTATTTTGGAACCACTTACAATGGTGAATTTCAATTGATAGACTCGGTAACAGACCATGACACTTTGTTTTATGTTCACATAGCTACTACTTTACCTTCGGGATGTTATGCAATTACAGCAATTGATTCGAGTAACAACGAAAGCAATTATTCTAATCTAGCTTGCGCCGATAATTGCAGCTATTATGAATTACCCAACGTTTTTACACCAAATGGCGATAATAAAAACGATTTATTTATTCCAATTACTCCATTTGATGTGGTGGACAATTATATAGATAAAATTGATTTAAAGATGTATTCCAGATGGGGAAATTTAGTTTTTGAAACCACCAATCCAAGAATTGAATGGGATGGAAAAAGCAAACAAGCTAAAAAACAATTAACATCGGGCGTTTACTATTATGTTTGCGATGTATACGAAAAAAGAATTTCAGGAATTGAACACAGAACACTTGTGGGCTTTGTTCATATTTTTTATGGAAATGAAAACAATATAATAACTGAATAAATTATTAACAGATGAAGCTACGATTCATACATATAATTGGCATATTACTTATTCAAACAATAAGTTATTCACAAATAAGCAATTCAAATCATTTATTGCTTACAAAAACATTGAATCAAAACAGCCTGTTTCAAAAATCCATTGAGTACATTAATAGCCTTCCTGAAAATGAAATCACTACTGAAATTTTATTTCAAAAATCAGTAAGTTTTTATGGAATTGAGGATATAAAAACTGCTACAAACATTGCTTTAGAGATATTTAAATCAAATCCAGAGATGGTAAGCTACCATTTGGCAAAATGTTATGCAAAGCTCAATAAGCCTGAAATAGCATGTAAATATCTGGAAGAACATTTAAACCAAAAAGAAAAAAAACAATTAAATCAAATTAAAACCGATAAAGCATTTTACAGCATTGAGAATTCTGATGCATGGAAAGAATTGTGGAGAAAAAAAGAATACTTTTCAAAGTATGATTTGATGCTTGAAGATGCCTTATTTGAATATAAAACTGACAACTTAGCTGAATCGCTTGAGATGCTAAACAAGATTACAAACATCAGAACATCAATGCATTTGGCTTTTTATTATGAATCTATTCTTTATGAAAAGAACGGTGATATTGAGAATGCTTTAAAATCAATTTCTGAAGCTCTTCTTAAAGATGATGAAAATCCGAACTATTACTTACAAAAAAGCTTTTGTGAATTAAAAGCTAACAAAGCAAAAAAAGCTTTAAAATCAATTGAAACCGCAATTAACTTAGATAACTCTCAAATTGATTTTTATTTTCATAGAGCCAGAGTTTTGGTAAAACTTGAACAGCCAGAAAAAGCTATAGAGGACTTAACATTAATTGAAAACTTAATAGATAATAATAGCGTGCACTTGTTAGCAAGCGAGGTTTATTTTGAAGCAAAAATTTATCAAAAAGCATTAATTGCTCTAAACAAATGCATTAAAAACGAAATGCACAATCCCCAACTTTATATTCAACGAGCTGCCATTTATATGGCAATATATGCATACGACTTTGCTGAAAAAGACTACTCCATGATTTTAGATTTTATGCCTTACAACGGAGAAATATATTACAACAGAGGAATAGCTCGAATCAAGCAAAATAAATATGAAATGGCATGTAGTGATTTTAATAAAGCATATTCCTTTCAATTTATGCAAGCAGAAGATGCTATTAAACGTTATTGCCAAAAATATTCAAAATAAACAGCTAGCCTAGAATTACCTGATAGTTAATCACATCACCTACTTGTGCTTATTAGGATTTTTCGAAATTAATCGTATATTTACGATAAAAAGGGATGTATGCAAAATATCATTAACGGTGAACAGTGGAAAACTGTATCCATACCTAACATGGATCCAACTGAAGATCATCAAATTTCATCATTTGGTCATTTAAAAACGAGAAGAAAATCAGGCGAGTATTTTATTATAAATCCATCAAAAATAAAAGGATACCCCATTTTAAATATTAAGCTGGAATCAACCAGACGAACCACACGATATATTCACAAATTAATTGCCGAAGCCTTTATAAATAAAACAAGCGAGGATCAAACCTACGTAATTCATATCGATTACAATAAGGAAAATAATCAATTAAGCAATTTAAAATGGGTTGATCGAACTGAGTTATTTCAGCATCAGGCAAAAAATCCAAACTATAAAAAAGGCATTATTCGTTACTCTAAACTTACCGAAACTGATGTAATCAGACTTAAAAAGAAACTAAAAAGAGCTAAAAATCCTTTATACAAAATTGCCAGAGAATTTGGCATTACTCATACTCAATTAAATAGAATTCGGTCGGGTGAAAATTGGGGACATGTAGTGGTAGAATAAAAAAGTTAGTAGATCTATAAGCCGGGTCCTGTATTTAGCAAATGCTAAATTTCTATCATTTATCTTGAACTTTGATTACTCAAAGTCTCTAGCGACCTACCCCTCCAAAATATTCTTTCGAATACAAAGCGAGCAGCCTTGCTCTGCTACGCAGATTTTGGATATACATGGTCTTTCAACCCAAGAGAGACACAGCTCAAACAATCACTTGCCTGACTGGTGAGCTCTTACCTCACCTTCTCACCCTTATCCCGATAAATCGGGACGGTTATTTTCTTCTGCCTGATCTATACCTTCACAGATATCTCCTATTTCAGAAGCTTGGTGCTCTAAGTTGCCCGGACTTTCCTCTTTAAAAAGCGATAGAACGATCTACTAACTTTGCAAATTTAGTTAAGTTCTTGAATATTCTAGAAATAACTTACAGTTTTAATATTTACAAATTCACAAATTCCATAATCGCTTAACTCTCGTCCATAACCCGATTCATTAATTCCACCAAAGGGTAATGCTGGATCAGACTTTACCATGCCATTTATGGCAACCGTTCCTGCATGAATATTTTTACAAATGTACGATGCCTTATCTGAATCATCCGTCCAAACTGATGCTGCAAGACCAAATATGGTATCATTAGCTAATTCAATGGCTTCTTCATCGCTTGAAAAAACCACGATAACCGCAAGGGGTCCAAAAACCTCCTCTTTCCAAACGGGCATATCTCTTTTTACATTTACCATAATGGTTGGCAAAAATATCGTTTTCATATCCTCATGAACTGTTCCTCCAGTTAATATCACAGCTCCTTTTTTATGTGATGCATCCACTTGAACCAATAATTCATCAATGGCACTTTGGTTTACCATGGGTCCAATAAAAGTGTCGCCATCTAAAGGGTTCCCAATAATAAAATTCTCAACCAAGGATTGAAAATTAGCTATAAATTCTTCAGCAATGCTTTCGTGAACAATAAAACGCTTAGCAGCAATACAACTTTGTCCATTATTTAAAAACCGTGACAACACCGCATTTTCAAGGGCTTTATTTAAATCAGCATCATCAAAAACAATAAAAGGATCACTTCCGCCAAGCTCCAAAACCGACTTTTTTGTATATTTACCAGCCAATTGAGCTACTTTTGAACCCGCATTATTACTACCTGTTAATGTCACAGCCTTCACGGTTCTTGAGGCAATTACCGTTTCAACTTGATTGTAATCAATAAATAAGTTTTGAATAAGCCCTTCGGGAGCTCCTGCATCAATAAAAACTTGCTCAATAAGTTGTGCACATTGTGGTACATTCGAGGCATGTTTAAGCAAACCCACATTACCAGCCATTAATGTTGGAGCTATAAAGCGAAATACTTGCCAAAATGGAAAATTCCATGGCATTATAGCAAAAATGGCGCCCATTGGTTCGTAAACAATTTGATTTAAACTTGCCGAAGATTCAATCCTTCGAGGCTTTAAAAAATCAATAGCATTTTCAGCATAATAACGACAAACCCATGCGCACTTTTCAACTTCAGCTGTGGCTTGAGAAATTGGCTTTCCCATTTCTGTAGTTATAATCCTTCCATAGGCATCTTTCCGCTCCTCCAACAAATTTGCAACCGCATAAAGTAATTTTGATTTTGTCTGAAAAGTCTCTGCCCGCCATTTTGCATAGGCTGAATTGGCAAGAGAAAGTTTTTCGTCTAATACATCATTTGAAATACTATCAAATTCTTTCTCAACAACCTGTGTAAATGGGTTTTGTGTTTTATACATTGTTAAAATAATTAATTTATTATCTAGTTAAAGGTTAAAATCCTGCAATTACCTTCGGTGAGCTCGTAAACTCGATTCCATTGCAGATACTTTAGTTTCAATAAATGTTTGTTTTTGAACCTGCCTACCGGTAGGCACGGTATCGAACAAGGATTAACGATTTAAGAATTATGAAGTTGAAAAATTATTCATCCTTTTTTTATATACATCTGAATTCAACGTTTGTTAACTTCTCTCATGAGCTTTGCGAATAACTAAGCGAAGCGTTTTCATGAGCGTTAGCGAATAACTAAGTGAAGCGTTCTCATGAGCGTTAGCGAATAATCGCTGTTCATTATTCATTTTTTAAGTTTAAGGAATTTCATTCCTATATTTAATTTAAAACTATCGATTGAAAATCCATAATGGATTATTTTATTTGAACCATGGTTGCACCATATCCATATTCCTGAAACGATGCATCTTGATAGCTCAGTTTATTTTTCATACGGTCGAGTTCATTACGTATTTCTAGTTTTAAGGTACCATTGCCAACCCCGTGAATAAATACAATTTTCTTAACTCTGTTCTTTATGGCATCCTCAAGTTTCCCTTTGAAATGATCCAATTGAATTTCCATTATTTCACCATTTGACAATCCTCTAAAATCATCAAGTAATTCATGAATATGTAAATCAACTTCAACAAGCTTATTTTCAATCTCTTTTTTTGATATCGATTTGGGCTTAATCTCAACTTTTTCTTTTTCTCTAATTATCTTATTCAAGTCTGTTTCTGATAAAGATGCAACTTCATTAGCCAATTTACTATCAGAAACTATTGGAATTAAAATAGCATTTTCGTTAAAAAAGTCATTCTCAGTATAGGCTTTTTCTTTATAAAATTTCACAGGATTAACTCGAATGTTTTTTGAAACAGGATCAACCACAGTAAAATCGCCTTTTCGATAAAAAGCCAAATGAAAAATGTATTCAGGAAGCTGATTAATAAAATTCATTGACAAAGTTTCAATTTGCTCTTTTACGTTGGCCTCTAAAACACCAACACTATTAGAGTATGTTTTGCCATTATCCTCTCTATTAATCACACTATAAAGAACGTTGTAATTACTATCGTTAATAAGATACACGTTCATATCAGAATTTCCAGGTCGTGCTTGGGGAACAAAAGCAATAGAAACATTAATATCATTTCCACTTTCATCAACAATTGCCACTTCAGGGTAAAAAATATCATTGGTGTCAATAACAAGCTCGGTGTCAACACTGCTTTGTGCTTGTGAATTATTATTATTTTTAGATGTTGATGCTGTATACGCTGCTTCTTCAACAATAATAAGATCATTAATTGCTGCAGGAACTTCAAAATCAAACTCATTCATTATCATTACGGTACGTCTATCGAGCACTTTGGTAACTATACCTCCACCCACATCGTTTAAAAATCGTACTTTATCGCCAACACTTACTTCCATTTTATTTGATATTAAATATTTTGTTTTTCTTACTAATTAAAGGCAAAGTTAATTATTTTTGCACATCAAAAATCTGTAAAAACATATAGTTTACAACAGCATTTTAACAATTTGATTTTCAATTCTATAACAACAATATGACTATTCAAACAGAAAGCATTAAAAATTACAATTACGATTTATCGGATGAAAAAATCGCAAAATACCCTTTAAAACAAAGAGACGAATCGAAACTGCTATTTTACAACAATGGAGAATTAAAACAAGATACCTTCAAGAATTTACCCAGCTATATTCCTGAAAACAGTTTATTGGTATCGAATAATACCAAGGTCATTCGTGCCCGATTAGAGTTTTTTAAAGAAACCGGAGCCCGAATCGAGGTGTTTTGTTTGGAGCCTCAAAATCCAGCAGATTACAATATTTCATTCAGCCAAAATAAAAAATGCACCTGGCAATGTATTATTGGGAATTTAAAGAAATGGAAAACTGATAAATTATCGAAAGAAATCACAGTTGGGGATGAAAAAGCTTTATTAACTATTAACAAAATAGGAAGCATAAATGAAGCGCACGAAATAGCATTTTCATGGGATAATCCTAATTTAACCTTTAGCGAGATACTTGAAAACACTGGGAGCATCCCCATTCCACCCTATTTAAAACGCAATTCAGAAGAAAGTGATTTAAAAACCTACCAAACTATTTATTCAAAAATTAAAGGATCGGTTGCCGCACCTACTGCCGGATTGCATTTTACCAAGGAAGTTTTTGAATCGCTAAAACAAAAAAACATACAAAAGCATGAAGTAACCTTGCACGTTGGAGCTGGAACATTTAAACCAATTAAAAGTGAACAAATTGGCGATCATGAAATGCATACCGAGCAATTCATTATTACCAAAAATACAATTCCTCCCTTACTTGAAAATTTGGGGAATATTACTGCAGTTGGAACCACAACCGTGCGTACACTTGAAAGTTTATATTGGTTGGGTGTAAAAATCATCGAAAACACTCCTAATTTTAATTATCACATAAACCAGTGGGATGCTTATGAATTGAATGGTGACATACCCGTTAAAGATGCTTTAATAGCCCTAAATGAAAAAGTGACTGACTCACCAGACTCTTACATAAATGCTAGCACCGCAATAATGATAGTACCTAGCTATTCATTTAAATTAATTGATAGATTGATTACCAACTTTCATCAGCCAAAAAGTACTTTACTATTATTAATTGGAGCTTTTATTGGGAAGGAATGGAAAGATGTTTACCAATATGCTTTAGATAATAAATTTCGCTTTTTAAGTTACGGCGATAGTTGTTTGTTTTATAGAAAGAAAATAAAAAAAGGAGCTTAAAAACTCCTCTTTTATTATTCTACAGTTTCATCTTCGACTTCAACAGCTTCAGTATCCATTTCTTCAGTTGCTACTGTATCAGCAACCATAGTTGTATCAGCTGCAACTTCTTCAACCATTTCTACGTCATTTACTTCTTCAGTAACTTCTTTTTTTGTTGATGTATTACATGCAGCAAAAACAAAAAATGCCAAACTTAAAAAAGCTAATTTTAAAAAATTTTTTCTCATTATAATTATTTTTATAGGTTATCCAATGGGTAAATTTAAGAATAGTTTCTTTACTTTAGGCTTAATGGACAAAATTAATGGTAAAAACATCTATAAGTCTTACTATTGTTGATTTAAAGTTAGTTTAAAGG
>JAEINW010000081.1 GCA_016342715.1 Salinivirgaceae bacterium
ATATTTATTCATGAGAATATTAGAAAAATTGAAGTTAAAAAACACGGGAGAAAGGCAAAGAGCATTTTTAAATGTGGCCTATCGTACATCGCGAACAGATTGTTAAATTCTAGAAATAAGGGATTTATAGATATTGTAAGTTTTTTGTCATGTACTTAGATATAAAACATTAAATATTCTAAAGTAAATGGCATTAACCCTTGGGCAGCTCCGTTGAAGGAGTGCTGACTCGGAGTAGTTCCAATCTTGAATCGGAGCAGTATCCACTTGAGAGCCTGTCCCGAATTCGGGAAGATTATTGGGGTGAATAAGTACTAATCTGAAATTTTATGATGCCATCGTCGCATAAAAGAATAATTAGTCCACGCAAAAAGCGCTGAGCATATCGAAAAAAAAGCAAAGCTTAACCTAATAAACTTTGCGTTCGTTGCATTTTAATTTTTGCGAGCTTTGCGTGGATTTTTCTTTTAATTTCTAATTATCCAACTCCCTTGTTACAGCAATGGCCGCAATGGTTCCATCGGCAACTGCTGTGGTTATTTGACGGTATTTTTTACTGCGCAAATCGCCCACTGCATAAACTCCATCAATATTGGTTTGCATGTCTTCGTTGGTTTTCACATAGCCCCAGTCGTCCAGTGTTAAATGATCGCTAAATAATTCGGTGTTAGGCTTCATGCCCACAAATACAAAAACTCCGTCGGATTCCAAGGTGTTTTTTTCTCCAGTTTTTACGTGCTCAATTGTTACAAACATTTTGTTTCCGTTCTTTTCAAAAGCACGTGGCTCGCTATCAAAAATAAAGTGAATTTTAGGATTTGCAAAAGCCTTTTCCTGTGCTTCCATATTTGCTTGCAATTTATCAAACTGATGAATGATGGTAATTTTACTGGCAAATTTCGAAATAAATTCGGCCTCTTCAATGGCAGTATTTCCACCCCCAATTACAATTACTTCTTTATCGTGAAAATATTTGGCATCGCAGGTAGCGCAATACGAAATACCATTGCCTTTATATTCTTTTTCGCCCGGAACATTTAAATACCTTGGCGATGCCCCGGTAGCTAAAATTATTTTCTTGGCTTTAAGGGTTTCATATTCGTCAACCACTACAATTTTATTCTCAAGATCAACTTTAGTAACATCAACTGCCACCTTATATTTTGCCCCACAAATTTTGGTTTGCTCACTCATATAATGCGCCAACATAAACCCAGGTTGTGGTTCAATAAATCCTGGGTAATTCGATATTTTATGCGTGGTTGCAATCTGACCTCCTGGTAGCATTGTATCAACCAATACTGAATTTACTCTGGCCTGACACAAATAAAGTCCAGCAGTTAATCCACCCGGACCACCACCCAAAATTAAGGTATCGTATTCCGAAACGGTAGGTTTAATATTTTGAGTTATTTCTTTTACTTTTTCATCGGGAATCATGGCATTCAAATTCTTAATTAAATCGGAACGTTTGATACCTCCAGTTAATTTTTCGCCCACCAGTTTTCCGTTGTCGAAGAATATTACTGTTGGAGATCCGTTAACATCCAGACTCGCTGCCAATTCTCTATTCTCTTGCCTAAATATTTTAACAAACTTTACTTCCTCACCATACAATTCAGCTAAGTTTTCAAATTTAGGCGCCAAGGCCTCACAAGGAGGACATTCCGACGAATAAAAATCAACGGCTACTTTGCCACCTTTTAATACCACCTGATCGAATTCATTTTGCTTTATCTCTTTCATGTTTTTAAGTTTTTGTTTTTATCAAAAAAATATCCATGTTGGGCTAAAGCCCATTTTTATTAATTATGCTTTTCCCCCTTCGCCTATCGGCACTTCCCCCAAGGGAAGACTAACCAGATTTAGATTAATCGTTCTCTCCTGGGAGAACTAAGCAATGCGTTCTCACGAACAAAGTGAGTAAATGCCCGCAGGGCAGAGAGGGAATTCTTTACCCTTATAAAACAATGCTTTTTTGTAAACTTTTACATACATATTTAATAGTAATTTAAAAAAAAAGTACAGTACACTGTTTATTTTTATTTGTATTTATCTACTGATATATATAATTTTATATTTCGTGTTTTGAATACAAGCCAATGCCCAATTCCAATAATTCTTTAATGGGTCGGCAATCGGCACTTTGTATTTTGCCAGTTCTACTTTTTGCAACCGCAGCACAGCCACCTCCACAAGCTAATTTTACGTTACAAGATGCACATTCCGGAATCGACAGCACATCTCTTTCTTCCCATTCCTCAATTAAATCTTGCTTGAGATCAACCTTTGGATAAAAGGTTCCTAATTCATCGCCCACATTGCCTACAGTTGCAGTACATGAATAAATTTTACCAGTGTAATCAAAAGCCCATTCTGTTTTGGTTCCCGAACAGGAGTCAAATAATGGGCTAGGCAGCTCTCCATTTTCAAATATGAATTTTGAAATGGAAAAAGCTGGTTTATGAAATTCTAATATCTCAGGATTTGTTTTTACCAAATCGTAAATTTCCTGATACATCTCTATTCGTGAAAATAACCTTTTGTTATTGGTTTGACAATGATGCAATTCATAGTTCCTACCCAATGCGGTTTTAAAAAACGGACTTTTAGTCCATCCTTTTTCTATGGCAAATCGGGCCAAATTAAGTAAATTATCAATATTATCTTTATCGACCACCATCCGTAGGTTTACCGGAATTTTTTCTTTCAACAGTAAATCAATACCTTTCGTAATTTTATCAAAACTCCCCTTGCCTCCCTTTAACATTCTTCGTTTGTCGTGAACCTCATGGGTTCCATCCAGAGTCACCTGAATCTCGCGAACACGAGCTCCTTTTAAAATATCAATAAATTCTTCCAACTGATAGCCATTGGTTACCGCTGCAATATCCAAATTGCGTTGATTTGCACCATCAATAATTTTTTGAATCGATGCTCTACGATCGGGGGTATTTAAAAAAGGTTCTCCACCAAAAATGGTAATGTATTTCTTGCGGTCGGCAAATTGCGTGTCAATATATGCGAAAAAGGCATCCATTACTGCATCGCTTACTTTCTCGTCAGGGTTGGTGTATTCATCCTGAAAGCAATAGGAGCAATCGAAATTGCAGGTGTACCAAGGGGTAAAAAATAGTTGAATTTCGTCGCTATCGCGTTCATCAATAAAGTCGAGGTATTTGCTTTTAAATAGCTTTTCCTCGGCTTTCGGATCAACCAGATATCCTTTTTTAAAGTATTCCTGTTGATTTTCAATGCGTTTATCCTTGTAGCGCTGAGCCTCCACAGAATTCAATATATCGGCCTGCATACTCAAGGGATTCAACAAAAAGTATTCGTCGGAATCTTTGACCTTTGAAAATATGTTATGTTTTGAGTATTCCATTTTATAAACGTAAAAATGAACCCACCTAACCGAAGTTACATGGGTTCCATTTGTTTTAGTCGTGACAGCCCATTACAATTTTGGAATTTTTAGCACAACATTGTGCTACTTTACCGTCACTTTTTTTAGTTGATTTTACTAATGATCTCATTAAATTGAAATTTATAATTGAATAAAAATTAACTACAACATTTTTTTTTACCCGCTATGGTAAAACTTGCCACTTGAATTTGGCCTTTTGCATAAGGAGCGCTTTCTTCAATAATTTCAATATCCTTAAAGCCAACTTTTTGTAGCGTATCTAAATATTCCTGTTTGGTAGTTGCTCCTGCCCAGCATTCGGCCACCGCTTGTGGATCGTTTCTATAAATTTCGGGCACTTCGCCAATTGAATAAATATCGCTCACCACAAAACGACCGCTCTTTTTTAAGATACGTTCAATTTCGCTCCATGCTTTGTATTTATCAGCCGCATGATTTATGGTGCAATTTGAAATTACCAAATTTGCCGTTTCTGTGGGTAATTGAATATCTTCCAATTCCGATTTTATGAATTTCACATTGAAAACACCTAATTTTGCCGCATTCTTTTGCGCTTTTTCTAACATCCCATCTGATACATCCACACCATAGGCAAAACCTGATTCCCCTACTTCTTCAGCCAAACGCAAAACATCGGTACCTCTGCCGCTGCCTAAATCAACGCAAATTTCGCCTGTCTTTGCTTTCGAGTAATCAATAGCACCTCCGCACGAAAGACAGCAAGCATCATCTTGTGCCAATTCTGAATATCGAATTTGTATTTTTTCTGTGTCCATAATGTTTATTCTTCAGTATTCTTTTTTTCTTTTTTGTCTTTTGCAAACAATAATCCTAACAAAGCAAACATGCCAGTTGTTTTATATGGGTCTGATGTTAAGGGACAAGAGCCTCCGGTACATCCAATAAAATACCAATAAGAGAATCCTAAAATTCCTCCTCCTAAGGTACCCAAAATCATTCGATAAACTTTATTATCTATTATCTTTTTCCAAATCAATAACATGTTATTCATTTACTTAATTATTAATAAATTCACTCATTTCCTTAAGCAAGAACTTTCTGGTTTTAACTCCTGCAAAACGTTTTATTTCCTTACCATCTTTAAATAACATCATGGTTGGAATGCTTCTAATTTTAAACTTTTGAGCCAACTGCTGCTGATTATCAACATTTACTTTTGCAATAGTAACAGTGTGGCTATCTTGTTCAGCCATTTCATTTAATACGGGTGTCATCATTTTACAAGGGCCACACCAAGGAGCCCAGAAATCAACCAAAACAAGACCTTTTGCAGTTTGCAGTTTAAAGTTTTTAGAGCTTAATATTTTAATTTTTTCATGACTTGCGGCATTGGGCATGTTTTTCATTTTCTTATAGTTAAAAACAATGAACCCAATAAACAATAATGAAATTCCTCCTACTATTAATAATGTTGTTGACATATTATTTTAGTTTTAATTTAATATGGTTAATGTTTGATGTTTCAATTTCCTATCTTTTACAATTAATGGGGTAACCGGAGCTTTCGATTTTGAATTAAAGATCATATCATGACCCAAACACAAACCCATCATAATGTTTAATTCTGTTTTTTGCTCGGCTAAAAAATCCGCTTGTCCGGCCGGGTTGCAGGTCAATCCTTTATAGTCAGGAATGATTGTATCAAATGGAACTCGCCCCAATTTGCAATGAGCTTTGGCAACGGTAAAGCCTGCGTTTGTTAGAATTGATTCTAATTCCATGGCTTCTTTATTAAAAGTAGTGCAATTTGCAATTCCAATGTTTTTAATGTTTGCTTCCTTGCAATACGCTATAATTTCTTGAATTCTATCAATTTTTGGATTCAACGAATCTTCAGCAATTTTTAGTATTTCTTTATCTTCGTCGGTATATAATGCTGTATAATCTATGTTTTCCATTTTTTGTTTTTTATGTTGTGTGCTGAAGTAGTTATTACTTATAGTTTTCAGTATTCAGTTCTTCGTTTTACTTTCTTCAATCTCAATTTTACATTCCAGGTATTCTCGGAATTCTGTTAAGTTTTGAGTTTTTATAATAAAAACCCCACGTTTTTTTAAGCCAATGACCAACTATGGGTAACATAATCATCGATTCCTTTTTTGTGGTTCTCGAAATCAAGGCTGCTCCATCGCCCGAATCCATTATACAAATAATACTCACTTTATCTACATAGCTTTTGGTTTTGCCTGAGCCAATAATTTGCTGATGTGCATTATACGCAGCTACATCGGCCATGATTTCTGCCATGTGACCTTGTTTTGCAGCCCAAGGCGGTCCAATAATATCGGCCGAATCGCCTATGGCATATATTTCAGGGAATCCCTCAACTTGACATGTTGGTAGGGTTCTTATAAATCCGGCTTCGCTTAAAGGCAAACCCGAAGCTTTTATCACCGGATGACCATCACCTCCCGAAATATAAACAATTAAATCGCTCTCTAATTTTTCGTTGTTTTCAAATAGCACTTCTCCTTTATTGAATTCGATGATCTTTTTTCCGACATATTGATTTATTTTATAATGCTTGAAAAATTTGCCTAAACTATTCAAGGCTTTTTTACCCATTTTTTTGCCGGGTTCTGCCATGGGAGCAAAAAAGTTTAGTTCAAAATTATCGAGTACTCCCTTTTTTCTTAAATAGGTACTTATATTAAATAGCAACTCAAAAGCTGGACCTCCTCTAACAGCAGAACCTTTGGCATCTTTAGGATTGCCCCCAAAGCCAACGGCAATTTTCCCTTTCCCTTGACCAACCAGTTTATCCAGCTCCTCACCAATAGAAACGGCTTGCTCAGGGTTTCCACATATCGATAAGGTGTTTTCTAGTCCGTTACTGCTTACCTTACCCATTCCCAAGGCTATAAACAAATAGTCGTAGGTGTATTCACCATTTTTGGTAGTAACTATTTTTTGTTCCGCATCAATCTTCTGCACCGAATCAATAAGCAACTCAAATCCATGTTTCTTTTGTAGTTTTCGCAAGTCTATTTTACTATTATCAAAACTTATCCCTTTAACAGGTATCCATATTGAAATTGGATAAACAAACAAGTAATCTCTATTTGATATCAAAGTAACCTGATATCCTTTTTTACGAAGTTTTATTGCAGCTTCAACTCCAGAAATACCACCTCCTAATACTAAAAAATGTTGCATATTAACTATTCTTATTTAATGGATTATATAACTTATAGCTCAAACTACCATTGGGACAAGCAGCCACACACTGCAAGCATTTTGAACAACTGTAATTATCGCCCGGATTAACTTTATCAGCTTTGTATAAACTAAATTTTTGTTGGTCTAAAGCTGGCATGTAGCACATTTTATCACATTTACCACAACTGATACAAGTGCTTGTATTTAACTTTATTTTGTAAAATGAGAATTTATTTAAAAAACCTGATATCCACGCTATGGGGCAACCAATTTTATGGTATTGATACATGTTTTTTAAAGAATCATTCGGACTTAGTTTCATTAAAAATTCCATCATAATTCCCAATGGACACATCCATCTACAAAATACTTTACCCCAAATAATACCAATAGCTGAGCCAAAACCAATAATCCACCATAATGAAATATCAAAATATTGTATAGCAAAATACAGATTGACACCCAATAATATATGAATTAATCTTCGGTGGTACGAAAGTGTTTTTACCAGTTTTTGTGTTTTTATCATTTCAATATTCAAATTACTTGACAAAAGTACCCATTGAAATATTTAAACACGATATTTTTTAAAAGCCTATTTTAGATTAATAATTGAAAGATTTCAATTTAAAAGTTGTCAAATGATAAGTTTGATAATTTTAAATTAATAAATTCTAAATATTTATTTTATCAAATAATATTTGATAAAATTTTTCCTATAACTAAATCCTATAATATTAAGTCAGTGCAAATTAGTGGTATAAAGCCATTTTTTACAATAAATATATTGCTTTTATTGTTAAGTCAATAAAAATAATACTATTTTTGCCGCCGAACAGCATAATATTACATAACGCATAACTACTTAAAAAGTAGTTGAATTATTAAATAATTATGAATAAAAAGAGAAAAGCAATCAGGTTGGTTTCAATAGTATTGTTTGCATTATGTTTATTGCAAGCCTGTGATAATACCGATGAAAATAATTTACCTCCTGTAATAAGTTTTAAAGTTGGGTCGGATTACGCACAAGACAATGACACCATAGAAGTTGGAAAACCACTATTTTTTGGAATTCAAGCCAGAGGTTTAAATGAAGTAATAACCAATTTTACTATAAAAAAAGTTTATACCGATGGAAGTTATACTGTTGTTATGGACACCGGTTTATATAACAATAACTTGGATTTAAATAAAATATTTTATCAAAATGTAGAAGATATAGCAGAATGGACCTTTGCTGTTATGGATAAAAATCGGCTTTCAGCAGAAATATCAATGACTATTTATAAAGATCCTAATTCTAAATTTGGAGGAATAGTACATATTCCATCTGTTATCTTAGGATATCAGGATAATACAGAATTTGGACATTTTTTTGATATTAACAATAACAAAGTTTACAGCGAAGACAGTGCCCAATTTGCTCAAACAAGTATCGATTTTTTAACTTATTTCATTGTTGACGATGATTTGCCATCTCCTGTTTTTTCTTCACCTGGTGAAATGGACCATTTTAGCAATGATGCCAAAAAATTCTACCCCTCAATAGCCAATTGGGATACTCGCAAATATGTTCGTTGGGACGTTAGTGTTGATGACGATCCTGTTTCAGCTATCGATTATGACAACTGCCATAACGATAGTTTATTAATTGTAAGCTATCATGAGGTTTGGGGCAAAATGAAATTCAAATGGGCTACCCAAGGCAGAGTTATTCCATTTTTAACCGATGAAGGCAAAAAGGGATTAGTAAAAGTAATTAGAGCTGATCACGATGCTAGTGGATCGGTTGAATTCTCACTTAAAATGCAATTATAATTTTTATTAATATTTAATCTTTTATCAATGAAAAAAACTTTACTCGCAGCATTTTCATTAATCATGGCAATGCAAATTTCTGCTCAAAACGAGACAATTATTGGATGGTCGTTCCCCACTGGTGTTGACTCTGTTGATATTAATGCAAACTTGGGATTAGAAAGTAATAGTAAATATTACATATCAGCCGAAGACACAACAGCCTGGCCTGAAACTATTATGAGAAATATTACTATGGACAATGGTTCTGGTGAAGATGGCGATTTTGCTGCCGGAGCTGATGGCTGGAATGACGGAGAAAATGCTAAGGTATGGTCTATTAAATTCAAAGCTAAGGATTATGTTGATTTGAAAGTTTCTTCAAAACAACGTTCAGGTGGAAATAAACCCGGTCCTAAAAATTGGAAGTTACAATGCAGATTAAAAGATGGTGAATGGGTTGATATACCTAATGGAACCATTGAAGTTGCAAATGACTGGACTACAGGAGTTGTTGAAGATTTAGCACTACCTGCGGAATTTAATAATTATGATAACTCCATGTTTATTCGCTGGATTGTAACAGACAATTTAAGTAGCGATGGTATTAATGATGTAGCAGCAAACGGAACTTCTAAAATTGATGATGTTGTAATTACAGGAACTTGCATTACAGGTGTTAAAGAACAAATTGAGCTAGCACGTGTAAGTGTTTATCCAAATCCGGCAAATGACTATTTTAATGTAGTAAGCTCTACTCAAATTGAAAAAATTATCGTTTGTAATTCAATTGGAAGCATTGTTAAAACTGTTTTAGTAAACACTAGTAGAACCTCTATTGCAATTGACGATTTAAATGAAGGCATCTACTTTGTTAGCACTTATACAAACGAAGCAAATGCCCCTTCGGTAAGTAAACTAATTGTAAAATAAATTTATTAAGAAGCTGTTTAAAAAGGTTTTCTTCTATCTAAAAAATTTACAATTTGAAAGTTAAGGAAAAAAAAATAGAACGCTGATTACAACTGATTTTAACTTCGTTGAGGGCTAAAGCCGTTCGCTGATTTAATTCGTATAAATCAGTCTTTTCAGCGAAATCCCTGCCTAGCGGCAGGCAGGTGCGTTCCATTACTTTCAAATTAAAACTACAAATTTTTTGTTTAGAACTTTTTGGACAGCCTCTTAATTTTAAAATATAACCAGACTTTGAAAAAGTTCATACTTTTCTTTTTTTTTCTTCCTACCCTAATATTTGCTCAAAACAATTTCCAAATTCAGGGAATTGTTACCGGTAATACTGATAAATCTCCCTTAGCTGGTGCTGCCATTTATATTGAAGAACTTAGCTTAGGAGCTTCAACCACAGCAAAAGGAATATTCTCTATTTCAAATATTCCTAACGGAAATTATACCGTTAAAATCTCATACCTAGGATATTTGCCCAAAGTATTAAATGTGACCGTTAATAATAAAAACTTAACTGTAAACATTGAGTTAGAGTATGATAATATCCTATTTAAAGAAGTTACCATTGCTGCCGACAGATATGAATACCTTAAAAAAATACCTTCTCGCATCAGTCTGATTAAACAAAAAGAGATAGAAAATAGCTCTGCGGCTTCAATAATTGATGTTTTGAATAATGTTTCTGGAGTTTTTGTTGATAATTCATTGGGCATATATTCCAGCAGCTCCACCGTTTCGTTGCGCGGCATGAGTGGTTCCGATCAATCACGAACCCTTGTTTTACTTGATGGAGTTCCATTAAATAAATCGGATGGTGGCTCGGTAAATTGGAATTTAATAAACAAAGAAAACATTGAAGACATTAAAATAATAAAAGGTCCTGCGAATGCCCGCTATGGCAGTAATGCCATGGGTGGTGTTATTGAATTTATATCGGCTAAGCCTACCAAAAAATTTGCAGGTACTATTGAAACAAGCTACGGAACTTACAACACCTTTATGGGAAGTGTAAATTTATCGGGCATTGTTAAGCAGCAATCAAATAACAGTTTTTATTGGAATGTAATTGGATCGGCTAAAAAAAGTGATGGTTATATTACTGAACTTGAAGAATACCAAGAAGTTGCCGATAGTATTATTACTCCCGTATTTCTTGAAGAACTTAATACAAGTGTAAAACTCGGTTACCTTTTTAATAACAATCACACCCTTGAATTAAGTTCTAATTACTTTGACGATCTGCGTGGACAAGGAATCAAAGTTTTTGAAGATAAGGGAGCAAATTCACAACACGACACTTGGTTTTCGGTAGCAAAATACAATTACAAAACGCCCCTTTTTGATATAAATGTAAACGCAGCCTATTTAAATGAACACTACAAAAGAACGAATGAGTATATGAAAGATGGCGAATTTGTGCTTTACAATGTTGATTCAAAACGCGAAGACCAAAGCCTAAATATTGATTTAAATAACCATATTAATAATATCACCTTATCATACGGAGTAATGCTAAAGCAAGGCAGTGTTGATGCCTCAGACATTTATTTAACTTCAACCGATTTGATTAACAATGAGGGCATGATAAATATTTACGCTGCTTATATTCAAAATGAAATTGACTTTAAAGAACAAAATATTCAGCTTAGTTTGGGCTTACGAGGCGATTTTGCTAATTTCAATAATGCAATGTTCTCTGTATTGTATCCATCGTATTCCATTGAGTTTATGACCGAATTTATGGATACTGTTGTTGACCCTCATTCATGGAAATCACTGAGTCCAAAATTTTCAATTCAAAAACGATTAAAGAATAAGACTCGTATATATTTCTCATATGGAAAAGGTTTTAAAGCTCCTTTATTAGAGGATTTATGTAGAACATCGAAAAAAAATGGAAGTTTTAAAATTGCAAATCCTAAGCTTAAACCTGAAAATGTACATAGTTTTGAAATTGGATCGGACTATCGTTTAGGAAAAAAAATTATCATTAAACAATCGCTGTATTATTCCTTAGGAATAGATTTTATGAACCCCTTGCAAACTGGCGATTCAGTAAATATGGGCTACAAAATTGCACCCATCTATAAAATGAGTAACATTAGTAAAGTTGATATTTATGGAATTGAAACCGATATAGAATACAAGTTTATTTCATCGTTAAACGCAAGTTTTAACTATACCTACAACATATCTAAAATTAACAAGCAAAAAGGCATCGATAAGAGCCTAAATGGAAAATATCTACCCAACTTACCAAGACATAAATTTACAGCCAGTGTTTTTTATGAAAATCGATTTTTAGATGTGAGTTTATCAGGTAAATATATAGGTTGGCGCTGGATAAATGAATACAATGAAAGAGATGAAAACTTAAAAACTGATATATTTTCGGCTTATACTTTATTTGATTTAAAGTTGAAAAAAGAATTTTTTAAGGGTTTTTCGCTTGTTACAAGTATAAATAATATTTTCAATACAATTTATGTAAACAATAAACTTCAACGTAGCCCAGGAAGGATAATTACAGGTCAAATAATTTATAAATTCTAATAAAAATGAAAAATTCTATTCAATTCGTATTAGGTGCTTTATTAGTCGTTCTGCTTTATTCATGTAGCACAAACACAGACAACAAAGCAAATCAAAGTTTTTATAGTTTCGATGCAGAAAATTCTAACAACGATTATTTTGATAACAGTCAGATAAATGAACTTCCACTAAATGAAATTTATGTGGGTGGAGAGGTATTAACTGAAGGAGTCGTAGATTTTTCAACGCTACCTTTGTGTTCTGTTCTTGTTAAAGAAACGGAACTTATAAATATGGATACCACTTTTGTTGGAGCTTATAAATATATAGGATATTCATTACACGATATACTTAAACCCTATACTCTTAATAAAAAAAACGCCGATCATTTCAAACCTAATATTGATGCATATATTGAAATTGAAAATGCCGATGGACAATGCACCTATTTTAGTTGGGGCGAGGTATTTTTCCCAAATAATCGCAACCATATTATTATTGCTAAAGCAGTAATGCGCATTGTTCCTGAAAAGTCGAAAGATCAATGGCCTTTACCAAAAACGTCAAAAGTAGTAGTTGTTTCTGATTTAATTACCGGGCGTAACATTTCCAATCCGGTTAAAATTACAGTAAAGTCCTACCCCAAATTATTAGATGTTAAAAAAGGATTAAAGCCTTTGTATTCTGATAATATTAAACTCTACAACGAAAATAAACTAATTGAAACTTTTATAGCCATTGGAGCAGAAAAACAACAAGAAGCAATACATACCATATTCTATGGTAAAGGACGCGGAATTCATAGTGTTCATGCACATAGCGGCTTGTATCTAAAAGATCTTTTAGCAACTCATTTTTCAAGCTCTCAAAAAAGCATACAAAAAGGCTTATTTGTTATTGCTGCCAAAGATGGTTACAGAGGCGTGTTTTCGTATAGCGAAATTATGAATAGAAACGATCAGGCCGAAGTTCTTTTTATGTGCGACGCAGAGTTAAAAGATAAGGGGATTTTTAGAATCATTCCTTCGGCTGACTTTTTCTCCGATCGGGCAATAAAAGGTATTTCTGAAATTTGGTACTCAGAAAATGAACAATAAGCAAAGCATATTATGACAGAAGAACTGTTACATTATATTTATTTTGCAAATTTGGGTTTGATTGCATTGAATTCCATACTTATTGCATTTAAACGTTTCAAATTTGTTAATTTATTAGGACTTATAATTTTGATTCTAGCTTTAGGTAGCTACTTTGGAGTCTATCTTTATTCGGGTCATTTACCTGTTTATAGTAAGTTTGCCACTTTGCAAAATATTGTTTTGATCGTTGTTTTACTTGGACTTTTTTTTAACTACAAGCGGTTAAATCAAAAAGATAACATTAATGTATTTTGGTATGTAGCCCTATTCTTTCAAGCCTATATTATAACTCAAGGTTTTGAAATAAACGATAACTATTATATGTACGATAAGTTTTATGTAATCGGCTTTTTTCAATTCAGAATATTGTCTATTTCGCTTTTCGTTTTTTCAATAGTTAATTATATAGCGGCACTGCGCTTAAAGCAAGAACCTAGTATTCAAACAGCTTTAATACATCGCGCACGTAACTTTACTTTATTGGGTGCCGGAGTTTATTTAGTCAGTGAATTTTCGGGGTCGTATTGGTGTTATTTATGGTGGGGCGATCCGTGGCATTGGAGTAAAGGATTCTTTTTAGCAAGTATCATGTTTTTACTATCGATGCTAAGCGGTCATCTACCCCAAAAATACCTTCGATTTGTTCAAGTGAAAATTTTATTAAGTCTGCTACCACTTGCTCTCATTGTTTTAATTTATCTAATATATCATTAAATTATGCAAAAGTTTCTATCATCAATGAAGTTTGCCTTTTGGCTAATTTTGTCATTTGCTTTTTGGTTATTATTGGGAGTTTTTATTGCTTTAAGCGATGCATATTATCCTGCTATAAAAGATATGGGTAATTCCTTAATTGTTGATTGGCTGCTTAATCAAAGCACCCAAAAACCTTTGCTTTTAATATGGTTTATTGGTTTAGATATTATAGGTTTTTTATTAGCTATAAGCTTATTATTCTGTACTAAAAACACCTTGTTAAAGCACATAAAAAAACAAGCCAGTTTAAAAAGCTACACTTTGTTTCTTATTCATGTTTTATTTATAATTATAATGGGACTGCATGTTGCCAGTATGGTTTTTGGTTTTAAATATAGCGATGTAAGCCTTAGTTTAAACGAAACATACAATTTTCAAAATGGCTATAGCCTAAATTTAAGCAAGGTAAATTATATGGATGATATTAATGTGTTAAAATTAAAATATAGCGAAATTCGCGAGCACCACACTATTAATAAGTTTCATTATAAAGAAAATTCAGCTTACCTAAAACTTTACAAAGACAGCAATGTTATTAAGGAAGGTGAGGTACATATGTTGAGTCCTTTGGTTTATGGATCAATTAGAGTAACTCTTACAAACTTTTATATTCCAAAAAATACTGAAAGTAAAACACCATCAATTAAAGTGGTATTTATGAAAAATTATTTGGCTTTATATTTTTTCATTTTCTATGCCTTAGAAATTTTGGCCATTTTCTTTTATATAGTACTAACCTGGAATAAAAAAAATACGGATTATTAACTTACAAACATCGGATTCAACCTTAGCTAATAGCTAACATTAAAAGCGTCTAATCTTTTCTTGTAAAGTACCTTTTCACAGCACATTTACCTTTTTCAGAGTTAAGATCAAGTATATTCTGTTTTATGTAATATGAATATTCATTCCAGTTTTAACCGGAGTAAAATTAAATTCCTTATGAAAAGCACATAACGCAGGTAATTCAGTACAATGCGATGGGAATATTTTTTTTACTCCCAAAAATTTCAAATAAGCAATTGTTTTTTTAGTTTGCTCATTATCATGTTTAAGATGAAACCCTCCTATTACCGCATTAATTTTACTTATTCCTGTAACTTGAACGGCATGGTTTATTATATTACAAATTCCTGAGTGAGAGCATCCAGTAATTATATTTAACTCATTATTTTCTATACTTACAATCGCTGAATCATCTATTATATAATCATCGTCGCCATTTTCTGTTACAAATAATGTCGACTTTGCTTCAAAATCATTAAGTCGGGGTATTTCTCCTAAAAAAAATAACGAGTCACTAATTTTATAGCTTTTGCGAGTTGTTATCAAGTTAAACCGATCTTCAATTTCTGCTTGCGATAAATCTAATCCAATATTTAGCGTTCCTTTTTTTCGATACCTTTTTATAAATGAATTGGGATGAGTTATTAAAGTTTTGTCCTTAATATATTGCAATCCATTGCCATGATCCCAATGTCCGTGACTTAATACAACGGTATCAATATCTGTTTGAATATTAATGTTTAATTTTTCAGCATTTTTTATAAATACATCGCTATGACCTGTATCAAAAAGAATGGATTTGTTTTCGTGCGCTATTATGTAGGAAAGCCCATGTTCTGCTAAAAAATTACCTCCAGCTAAATTATCGGTAAGTACAAATATGTTCATAGTTTTTAGTTCTTTAAATTATTTACTGCTTGCAAGTATAGCTAGCTTTTTACTTATTCATTATAAACAACCTAATATTCATATCTTATAAAATTAATTAATCTCTGAAGCAGAATTTATCATTTCAAAAGTAGCATCATTCACGCCTAATTTTTGGCATTTCAAAGCTTTTTCTATTTTCTCGTTATGACAAACCAATACATTTTGTTTAGCACCATGCCAATTGTGAAATCCATTTCCTTGACAATCTTTAAAATCGTTACATGATTTGCATTGACCTATTTTCATCCAATCCCTATTTCTAAATTGTTCGAACTTAGTTTGCCAGACTTCATAAAAATCATGAGTGTATATATTTCCTTGCGAGAATGATCTGTCAATATTTGGACAAGCTGATATGGACCCATCTATTAAGATTGATCCAATATTTACTCCTGCTCTACAAAAGAAATTACTATCTCTAACTTTTGATTCATATTTACCAACAAAACCCTCGCAGCTAAATTTAATATCTATTGCTTTCGACTTACGTGAATCTGCAATAAAATCCATTAATTCAACAAATTCATTAGCTGTCAAAATTAAGTCGTCATTACTTGTTGCTCGTCCAATTGGTATTATTGTAAATAATCGCCATGCTTTAACCTTTTTTAATATCAGTAAATCTCGAATTTGAGCAAGCTCGCTGATATTTCGCCTATTTACACAAGTTACAATATCAAAATTCAATCGCGCAGAACTTAGCGCAATGTCGATAGCACTATTAACTTTATCAAAACTTGTATCATTATTTCTTAACCAATTGTGTGTTGATTTAAGACCGTCTAAACTTATTGTTAATGCACCAAGTCCAGCATTTAACAATGAAATATGTCTTTCTTTATTGTAAAAATGTCCGTTTGAAACCATAGACCATCGCATTCCTCTTTTTCTAATTTCTCGTCCACACAATTCAATGTCCTTTCTAACAAGGGGTTCTCCGCCTGTAAATACAACGGTAAAATTTTGAGCTGGTTGTTTTATTGTATCAATTGCTTTTAAAAAATCTTCAATCGGCATATCTTTATCTGAGCTACTCTTTGAGCAATCACTTCCACAGTGCAAGCAATTTAAGTTGCATCGTGTGGTACATTCCCAAAAAAGATAATTCAGCTCATGAAGCTTACCCTCCGATTCTTTGAATTTCCTGAATGCAAATTGTTTAATTCTTGAAAACATCTGTCTATTTTTCTTCCAAATTTATATCTAAGAAAACTTTTTCCGATACATTGGATAAAATGCTATCCTTATTAATATATAGTCCGTTTTGAATTGAATCAACATCTTCGAATTGAATTTTTAACTTTTCGCGCATTTCGGTGTATAATGAAAAACAGCCATTTGAATCTGTCATTTCATATTGCATAAGATCTACAACAGTTACTTTAATACCCTTAATTGGTAGGCCTGAAGTTTTTGATTTCACTTGACCCTCAATTAATAAATCAAGTCCAAAATCCTGAGGCGTTCCATAGCATGCTTGAAATATAAACATCACCGATGTAAAACTTAAAGCTCCTACTATTTTTCTAATCCAGTTTCTTTTCATTTTAATTCTTTAATCCTTGATGTCTTTAGTAGGTTGAGGGTTGCTTCATACAATGAATTCCAACTAGTTAATTTGTTAAATATACTACAGCAAGGACGTTGGTTTATTTCGAGTTTTTAAGAGCCTTACGTATTTTTTCAGATAAAAGGTTTCAGTGAATTCTGTTAAGCCAACATTTTTATAAAGATCTTTCCAATCTCTTTTTAAATAATCGAAAGCATATTTGCACTCTATCATTTTAAAAATAAGTTTATGAAAAAATGGCATTGCATTCAACGAAAATTCTGCATAATCGAGCATACATAATTCCCCGTCAGGTTTTAAATGGCTTACCGCATTATTAATTAGCGCAACTCTTGCAGTATTGGGCAATCCATGCATCACAAAACTTATTAATATTTTGTCATATTTCTTTGCTAAAACAAATGGTTGATCAATTCGCTGATTTAAAAATGTAACCTGTTTATCATTTTTAAATTTTTGATTAAATTGCTTTTCCATTTGTTTTGAAATATCCAATCCCAAAATGGTTCCACCCTCTAAATAAGCTCTCATTAAAGTAGCATTTCTTCCTGTACCGCATCCCAAATCAAGAATATCATCAGTAGTTTGTATTTGCATATCGGCAATTGCCTTAATAATGAATCTTTTATATTTACCCAAAGTTAATAAATCCATTATTTTATCGTAAAAAGTAGATATTACTGGACTTAATTCAACTCCTGAGTCAGGATATATCTTTTTCATTTTCAAGCTATATTAGTTAGTATAAAAATACAAAATCAATACGTTTTTTTAAAGTTCTATTTAAACCTTCCATCATCTTTAACTATCTTATGCATTTGCACATTATCGTTAAGCCATCCTATTTGATTTGTAGTTATGGAATCGAATGCTGGAACGTAAGGTTTAATATCTAATACCGGGGTTTGGTTAACAATGTCTCCGTTTTCAACAGTAATGATATTATTTTCGATTTTTATTATTTTTAAAATTGAAAGCCCGATTCTATTTGGACGCGAGGGAGCTCTTGTTGCAAAAACACCATGTTCAACAGTATCCATGAATGGGACAACTCTTAAAGTTGTTTTTTGAATTCTATTAAAGTAATATATTAAAATAATATGTGAAAAACCATCAAGATCAAGTAAACCATCTTCATATGTTTTAAATATCTCAATTTCAGTCGTATTATTTTCACTATTAGGCTGAATAGGTGTTCCTTCAATTTTGTTATATTTTGAATGAATGACACCAATAGGAGAAAAATTTATCCAAGTTTTTAAATTATCCATTTAATGAGATGCTAGTTTAGTGATATACGATTCAATACCTAAATTATTTTTTTCACTATTTTATAAGAGGGTGTCTAAAAAGTGAAAAACTTTAGCTGTACACTTTCAAATTATTCGCTACCGCTCATGAGATACTGTGTTATTCGCAATTACTCATGAGCTTGCAAGCAAGGTTCGCTCAGTTGAAAGAAGAGAGCGCTCCTGCCTGCCGCAGACAGTGATAACGCTGAAAAAAACTGATTTTAACTTTGTTGAGGGCTAAAGCCGTTCACTGATTTGATCTGTAAAAATCTACGTCATCCCAACCTACCGGCTAGGCTAATGCCATTTACTTTAGAATATTTAATGTTTTATATATAAAATTTCATTGAATATCGAACAAAGATTATTCGCTAACGCTCATGAGAGAAGTTAACGAATTTTGATTTCAGAATTAACAACTTCTTAAATCGTTAATCAATGTTCCTTGTTCTTAAATCTATTTTATTTAATTCAATATCCAACAAAAAAAAAGCTTAAATCAATGGCATTACGGGCCAGGCAAGTGCGTTCCATTTTAAATTCAACTTTCATAATGTAAGTTTTCAAAAGTTAAACTATTCTTTTTAGAAAGCCTCAAGTTTAGCTAAATTTTCTTCCATGTACCTCATTTTCACATACACTATTTTTGCAACTCTTACACTTGTTATCATCCAATTATTAGTACTTATTGTTTCATATATTTACTTATGACGAACAATTTATAATGAACCAAGTGCAGCCTTTAAAATTAAAAAGTGCTGAATAAAATTATTAAATACTCAAGAAAATTAATTAAATATGCAACTTTTTGTTGCTTATTTAGTACCAATAAACACTAATGATCGCAATAATTTTCATTAAGGGTTAAGGCTTTTGATAAAAAGGCTGTAACCAATTCGTTTGGTTTTAACTTAGGAGCACCTACAAAAACATTTACCTTATTTTGGTTAAAAATATTAATCGCACTTTGCCCCATTCCACCTGCAATTACATCTGTGGCTCCTTGCGATGCAATCCATTTTGGTAATACACCTGGTTCATGAGGTGGAGGAGTATGTATAGTGCTTGCGCCAATTTCATCATTTTCAACTTCAATAAAAGTGAATTCATGGCAGTGTCCAAAATGTCCATCAAGAACTCCGTTCGTTGTTGGTATTGCAAAAATCTTTTTCATAAAAAATAGTTATTAATAATTATTTAAAACAATAGTAAACAAGACATTATCATGAGAATAAGCATTTAAATATTAAATAGAATTAGATAATCTATTTATAGTAATAATTACGTATCCATGACATTCTTCCTGCATCTTAACCTTCTCTAAAAAGCAATACGCTATTTAAGGAAACATACTTTTCTTTTTTCTATTTATATTTTGATATCTAATTCCGTCAGCTTGTATTCATTATACTCTGACACAACTAACCCTTATTATTTAATTTTTTATTTTATCAATAATTTGCTGAACACTAGAGTTTCCATCTTGAATTATAACCATTTGTATTTTAAACTTCTCAAGCATTTCTTTAGCTTTTGGTCCAAAATCTCCTGATATAATTTTTTTGACTCCCAATTCAACCATTTTCTCTGCAGCTTTTGTTCCTGCACCACCCTGAGCATCTTTAAATTCGTTTTCAACAAATTTAATATCCCCGTTTTCCTCATTAAAAACACAGAAATAAGCTCCTCTTCCGAACCTTAAATCAAACTCTGCATTTACGTTGCTATTTGTTGCTGTAATTACTGTTAACATTTTTATACTTTTATATTATTTATAAGACGTATTAATTTAGATTTACAGATAGGGCATTCCTTTTTCATGTTTGCGTCAGGAATACTAAATTGGGAACTACATTCATTGCAAATAAACCAATCTTTATCAAGCCATGCATTGCCATATACGGTCCTAATTTCTTTAACTTCAACCATTGCTTTAGCAATTTTTCTCCGAGCCGACTCATATATTCTTGCGAAAGTAGGCCTGCTAACTCCCATCAACTCACTTGCTTCATTATGTTTTAATAAGTCATAATCGGCCAATTTAATAGCTTCATACTCTTCATATAAGAGTTCAATAAATTCATTTGTCTTTCCAAAATTTCCATAAGGCATATAGCCTTTAAATTTGGGTGGAGCAACTACTTTTCTTAAACGTCTTCTTCGTGGCATTATAATAAAACATAATTATGAGAATATTCTCACTGCAAATATATTGAGAATATTCTCATATAAAAACTTTTTTAAATTGTTTATTTTTTTTTGAATGATAATATTTTAATAATTACATGATTTATGAAAAAGAACTTACACTATTAATTGAAACCAACAGAAACAACTTACACAAACAATAAATAATATGTAAAAAAATCAAAAACATAAATAAAAGTTCAGAAAATGGCATTTAAGATTAATCAAAACGAATACTTATAATTTTTGTAATGTATTTGTAATACAATTAAATTGCAGCATACTGACATTAGTATGCATGGAATAAGGTTACAAGAGATAATCTTATAATATAATAAATTTTATGACAAGTATAATTATTGACAACGAAGAATGTAGACCTATAATTGGTTATGAAAGATATCATATCAGTGAATCGGGACAGGTGTATCGTACCAGTTCCTCAAATAATAAGGAGAAAAAACTCATTAAAGATGGCGCGCCATACGTACTCAAGAAAAACTTGTTTTATGTGGAGCACAAAGGCAAACTTCGTCAAGCCACCTGCAGTTTAAATGATAATATGGGCAAATTGCACAGTTTATTAGTTTCGGAATTGATTGTTGAAGCATTTGGCTTGTTTGATGGTAAATTTAATAAAAAGAAAAATTCCATTGAATATATTGATGGAGATAAAAAGAATTTACATTATAAAAATTTAAGAATTTGTAAAAAAAAATACCCCAACACAAAGCTCTCCGACTCAGATGTTAAAAAAATAAAAAGGCTAATTTTAATAGGCTATCCGTTAAAGCACATTGGACTATTATTTAAAGTGTCGAAAATGCAAATAAACCGTATAAAAACTGGGGAAAACTGGAACAATGGCAAACGAAAAATTAAAGCTCCTGAAGCGCCTTTTGAAATAGAGGATGGAAAAATAAGGAAATATATTGCCAT
>JAEINW010000082.1 GCA_016342715.1 Salinivirgaceae bacterium
TTGTTGCAGAAATCAATAAAAAAAACTGGCAGGGTTTCATCGGAATAACTGGCAGGGTATCATCGGAATATCAAGGAATAATTAAAAGAACTTATTTTTCTGGTGATTTATTCTTACTTTTATTTGAAGTTAGTAAAAGAACCAGAAGATAAATACACCCAATAGCAATTAATACACTAGCAATATTTTCAATGGTTTTATTACTATTATGTAGAATACTAAAACCTAAAATTATGCATATAATGGCGCCTATTGAAAGTTTTGTTTTTAAGTTCATAAATACTTTTTTTAAATAACCGGTTATTCGTTGCTTTGTTTTAAAGCCCAAATTGGTGTAATAATTATACCAATAATGAGTAAATGATTTTGTTAAATTTTATAAATAATTTTTACCATGGAGATAAAAGGAACTGCTGTTAAAACAATACCTGATTTTGTTAAGGAAAAATATAGCTCTAGATATGCGGAATGGGTACGTTCACTACCTGAAAAATCTCAAGAGATTGCTACATCGGTAAAATCTTCAGCTTGGTATTCAATGACCGATGGAGGCATAGAATTAACAAAAAAGGTTGGTGAAATATTTTATGATGGAGATTTCAAAAAAGGAGCTGTTGAATTAGGAAAATATAGTGCTGATGTTGCTTTACATGGGATTTATAAATTGTATGTAAAATTTAGCTCGCCAGGTCATATAATTTCAAGAGCCAGTCGCGTGTTTTCTGCATATTATAATCCTTCAAAAATGGAAGTTGCTGAGCATAGGGCAAAATCAGTAAAACTTATAATGACTGCATTTGATCAACCGAGCGATGTTATTGAGTATCGTATTGTTGGTTGGATAGAAAGAGCTTTAGAAATTTCAGGCTGTTCTGGTATTGTAGTTGAAATTTCAGAATCGTTTACCAAAGGTAATGAGCGGACAGTTTTTGATTGTAGCTGGAATTAAAAAAGCCTGATGGAATACATTTCAAAAGGCTTATGCTAAAGTAAGAAATTCAATATTTAAATTCCACACTTGTGGGTTTTATTAACTTGGTGGAGCTCCTTGCAGTCGATTCCCCGCAGCTTGCTGCGAAACACAATATTTTGCACAAAATTGATACTTCGACTGTTTGCAGCTAGGTTGCTTATTTTCACATTTTGAAATCGAGAATTTTGATTTGATTGAATATTTTGTTAAAACAAGCTATCGTTTTCTTTCGAAGATGGAAGATTTACACAGAGCTCAAAAAGAGTTGCTTTTCTTTTCAAGGAAACTTTCTTCAACTCCAGATGATAATCTGGTAGATGCTTAAGGCGCTTTTAATAGAATTAAAGAAGCTACGCAGATATTCGTATAAAAAGCGTCCATTCCTATATTTAGATGTAATATCGTGGCTTGAAAGCAAGATTGCTAACATTCCTGTACAAGAGCTTATTCGAATAAAAAGATTGACCGGAAAATTTGAGATAAAAAAAACCGCCCTGATTGGAGCGGTTTTAAAAATTATATATGCTTGATTAATAAAATTCTGAACGACGATCTTCAATGTTTGAAGCTTCTTTTATTGCTTCGTAAACCTGATAGTTTACTCTTGAACGATACGATCTTGTTAATAGATTTTTTTCATTAGAAGAATCTAAGTTTTCTGCAGGTTGAACAATATTCTTAACCTGAATTACATAAACACCATTTTTACCTTTAATAGGACCTTCAATTTTATTTAATTCAGCGGTCATTGCAATTCCTTGAACTTCTGGTTCGAATCCTAAACCTGTAATTGAATAGGCTGCAAATGTTGTGTTTTTTGCTTCGTTTACTACAGTATTTGTTTTTTCAGCAACTATCTGAATTGTACTAGCATTTTTTGAAGCTTCGTTAAGTTTTGCAATTAAATAGTCTGCTTTTTTATCTTTTTTAACTTCTCTTTCAATTTCAGCTTTCACATCGGCTAAGGGTGCAACACCTTCTTCTTGAACATTTTTAATACTTGCAATTAAGAAGATATCACCAAATTCGAAAATTTCTGATACTTCACCTTGCTCACCTTTATAAACCCAGCGAACTAATTGTCTTGAATTTTCAATTTGAGCAACTTTTTTATCACTGCGTTTTAATGATGCTACTTTAATACCTAATTTCTCTTTTTGTGCGGCATCTCTAAATGCGGTAAAAGTTCTATTGTTTCCACCAAATTTACTGGCATCAGCATAAGTATCTTGATATGTTTTTGTACTAGGTTCAATGTTTCTGGCAAGAGTTGCTAATTGTACTTTTTTAGATTTTGTACTTTGGTTAACAATTTTAATTACATGCGAACCAAATTGCGATTGAACCACAACAATATCTCCGGTATTTCCAAAGAAACAAGCATCGCTAAATGGTTTTACCATAGCTCCTGATTGAAACCAACCCAAATCACCACCCTCGGCAGCTGAACCATCGCTTGAGTATTTTTTTGCTAATTCAGCAAAATTTGCTCCACCTTTAGCAACCTTTAATAAACTATCGGCAATAGCCACGGCATCAATACCATCTTCAGGACGGATTAATATATGACTAGCTTTTACTGAATCTGGAATATTTTTTATATCAGCTACTTTCGTTAATTTATAAGCGTTGTCTTCTTTATAAGGGCCAAAAACAGTACCTACTTCAGCGTTGGATAATTCTTTAACAGAAGCTGGCAATTCAGCTTCGCTGTAAAAGTTTTCATTGTAGGGTAAATCAGAATTTAAGCTAATGAATTGAGCGTTATTATCATCGGATTCAAACGCACTTTTCATATCAGCCACCCATTTTTCTGTTTCTTTTTCATCTTCTTTGGTTGGACGAACAACGAAAGTAACGTAATTTATTTCTCTAGATTCGTCACGCTTAAATTTATCTTTATTTGCTGCATAGTAAGCGTTAATATCTTTATCGGTATATGAAATTGCACTGTCAGATACTGTGTTGAATTTAAGAGCAACATAATCAAAATCGACTTTTAAGTTTTTATTTACAACTTCATTTTTTACTTGTGCCGATGTAACAAAAAGTGATTTTTCAATTAAAGTGTTGTATTTTTTACTGATTTTTTCCTGAGATAAGGCTTTTTCAAAAGCGTTCCACGAGGTTTGTGCATTTCCAGAAGGATCAAGTTCCATATTTTTTAAGAACTGAATAACTAAAGTTCTATCGAATTGACCCGTTTCTTGGTTTTGAAAAATTGGAATTTGTTGAATTTGTGGATCAATATTGTTTCCTTGAACCATATCAAAAAGTTCTTGACCACTAATACCGATACCTAGTTCAGCATATTCATCTTGCATAATATATTCGCGCAATAATTGTTCCCAGGTTTGATCTTGTAACTGAGTCATGGTTAAAGCATCAACAGAAGCTTTACCAGTATTGCGTTTATAATTTTCAATGGTTTCGTCAACTTTTCCTTGGTATAATTGAATTGGAACAGATTTGCCTGCTATTTCAGCAACTTCAGTACGCGATTTGGAAAACATTGAACTTCCTGACTTTAGTAAATCTCCCATAATAAAAGCTAATAGTGCAAAACCAATAAAAATTGATACTAAAAGCCCAGCATTGTTTCTAATTTTCTGTAATGTTGCCATTTGTCTCTTAATCTATTTGATAATCGTAATACATAGTTTTTTCAGGCTACGAATATAATAAAATTTAAATACTTTTTTGGGAAAACTAAATTTATTCGTGAAACTCAAATTTTAAAAACTAAGAACATTAAAATTTGTAAGTTGAACGAACTATTTCATGACTGAAGGTAATAATCCCGATAGCGTGGGGTAACGAGATAAATGTGTCTAACCAGCCTGCCGACTGCAGGTAATCCACTCCTTGGGGTAAAAGATGCTAAAATTCTAATTTTGATAGCTCGTTAGCTTGCTGCGGGGTAGTTCGTTTTAAAAGCAGCTTAAATAATAGAAAAGCAAGTAAATAATTAATCTAGAACGCTTTTGTGATTTGGAATGAGATATTTAACTTTGATAATTAATCAACTTTAAGGTGGATCAGCTCAATTTTGGTTTTAGAGGCTTCCAAAATTTTGATATTTACATTGGCAATAGTCATAAAATCATTCGCTTTAGGAATTGATCCGTAATGTTTTAGTATAAGCCCGGCTAAGGTTTCATATTCTTCGGAAACGGGTAAATTCAGATTGTATTTTTCGTTGATTGTATCAATTTCAATTCTACCTGAAAATTTGTACTCGGTTTCGCTTATCTGCATGTCTTCATGAACTGTTTTGTCGTGTTCGTCTTGAATATCTCCAATAATTTCTTCCAGAATATCTTCCATGGTAACAATTCCTGAGGTACCGCCAAATTCATCAACAACCAAGGCTACACTTTTTTTACCTTGAATAAAAAGTTCAAGTAGTTTGTTTGCTGGCATTGTTTCGGGTACAATAGGTAATTTTCGAACCATTGATTTAATAGAATTTGGGTTTTCGAACATGGTAATTGATGGTGCATATCCTATGATATTATCAATTGAGTCTTCATACACTAATATTTTGGAGTGCCCTGTTTCTATAAACATCTGTTTTAAATCTTCTACAGTGTCGGCAATTGAAACTGCTTTTATTTCGGTCCGTGGCAAAATACATTCACGTAATTTTACTGAAGAAAAATCCAATGCATTCTGGAATATTTTAACATCGTGATCCATTTCATTGTTGGCATCGTCTTCATTTTGATTTTCGCTAACCAGATGATTTAAATCAATTTTTCCAAAGGTTATGGTCGCTTCGTCACTTATCTTTACTCTTAACACGACTTTAATCAAGAAACGTGATAGTGTGGTTGAAAATATGGCAATTGGATAAAAAATTATATAAAATAAATATACCGGTAAGGCAAAAATTCTAAGTGTTTTGTTGGGGTTTATTCTGAAAATAGTTTTTGGTAAAAACTCTGATAGGAACAGAATTATTAGGGTTGAAATTATAGTTTGAATAAATAATATGATACTGTTTGCATGTACAAAAAGTGCTATAACAGGCTCTAAAATTTTAGCCATTATTATACCGTAAATAACAAGTGCTATATTATTACCAATTAGCATGGTGGCAATGTATTGCGAAGGGTTATTTGAAAAAATATTTAGAATATTTGATGGAAAAATATGTTGTTTTTTATCGAGTTCAATGCGTAATTTGTTTGCAGAAACAAAGGCAATTTCCATTCCTGAAAAGAAAGCGGATAAAATTAGTGTGACTGATATAATTACTAGGTAATCCATTATACTAATTTATGAAATAATTGCAATGGTAATAAATTTATGTAGATAATTGTTGAAAAATGATTTGTTATTATGCATCATTTTTTGGTGGCGACATTCGATTTTTTCTACGTGAACTAAAAAAAAATAGTGCAATAAAGGTGAATAAATAAAAGGGTAAAGCTTCTTTGTATGTATTTGAAATATGCTCTTTAATGCCTATTCCAATCGATCCAAGGGCAATAATTAACCACAAATACTCCAGTGTTTTTTTTAAAACATTTAATGTTTTACTCATCGGTTTCAATATTAATTACGCCTCGTCCATTAATAACTTCCCAACTGGTAAAATCTTCGTTTGATTCAAATCCATCGCCATAGATAATTCCATCGGAGTTAGTTACCTTAACAAATTGGTCAGAATAAATTTTATGTTCATCACTTAACCAAACCAAATATTCGGTATTTAATTTTTCTCCTTTTTCATTAATAGCTTCCACATCGTATTTTGCTTCCCATTTCCCTTCTTTTTCAAAATAGATGGAATAATTTGCTTTTAAGCTGGAAGTAACTTTTCCTTCTTCATCGTAAAAAAATATTTCTAATCCTTTTGGAAATTCGGAATAAGAACTTTCACCATTTTCCAAATAGCGATTTAATAAAGGAGAAATCATTTTCATATTGTTAATGCCATTGGTAGTATAATGCATTTCAATATTTTTTGCCGACATAATAGCTGTGTCGTGTGTGGAAGTTATCTCTTTAACTTCTTGAATATCATTTTTACAAGAGGCAAAAAAAATCAAAACCCCAATAAAAAAAGGGGTTTTGATTTTTAGAAATATGTTATAATATGTTTTCAATTCTAAGTTAAAATCTAGCTTTTGTTGTTTCATTAATCCATCCACCAACAGTATAAGAAGCACCATCTTCAATGCCAAACATAAAGGCTTCTTCTTTATTTGGAAAATATTGGCTATATGTTTTAATTAATTCATTTGCTTGTTCAGTTAAGCTAGCATCTACTGCTTTTGCCTTATAGAATTTATCAACAGCTACCCAATAAACCGCATTATGTTCCACTTGCTCTTTCCCAATATTCTTAGAATCGGCAGCATAAGCTTTACCAATCATTAAGTAAGGTCTTCCATCGTTAGCATTTAATTGCAAAGCTTTAATCGAAAGGCTTCGAACTTTTTCGTATGATCCTTGAGCCATAGCTAATGTCGACCACTCAAAGTAATATAATGCATTTGTAAGGGCATCTTCTTGGAGTTTTGTAGCTTCAATATAATAACCATTGGCCTTTGCATATTCTTCGTTCTTTAAAAATAGTCGGGCAAGGTTATGCGCTGCTTCAGCAGAAGGCTCTAACTTATATTGCTGTTCTGATGCTTTTGCAAAAAGAGGTACATCGGTACATTCTGATTTATTTAAAAGCTTAGTTACTTTTTTAAGCCATTCAATATCTTGAGCGTTTTCATTATATTTTGCTCCAAAAATATTAACTAAAGCTTCACAAGTTGCTGCACCACTCTCTGAAAACAGAGCTTCAACATTACTTGCTGAGGTTTCAATATTTTCTAATTCTTTTTGTGCTCTCTCGGCATATTTGCCCCCTTTAGCAACCCGATTTTTATTGAAAGTAGTTGCCAAATCGATGGTTTCCATAGCAAATGTATAGGCTCCAATAACTTCAACTCCGTCAATTTCTTTTTTACTATATAAAGACACGGCAGTTTGCATGTAGATAGTAATTAAGCCTGCAGCAGATTCTCCTTTTTCAAGGCTCATGGCTTCTTTAATAATTGTGTAAACCTCTTTTGCAACTTTGTCACCTCTATAGCTGTACAGATCAGAACCCTTATAGCTTAATACATTTCCTTTTCCACCAAAAACCTCGATACGTTTATCATAAATCATCATTAAAGTGTCAATGTATGCTTCTTTATTTACAGCATTTTTTTCTCTCGCAATTAAGTTTTTATAAATATTTGCTCCTTTAATAAAAGTATTTTTACTAGCGTCGGGGCAATTATTATAAACTTTTCTCCAAGGGCCTAAGGCATCTTTGTAATTATTTTGCTTGTAAAATTCAGAGTATAATGAAATGTTCATTGCACAAGCAATTCTTGATGCACTATCTACACCATATTTTGGATTCTGATAAGGAAGTAATCCTTGCGACATTACTCCTGAAGTGAAGATTGTAACAAATAATACCGAAAATGTTGTTTTTAATAATGTAGATTTCATTTTTATTTATATTTACGTTTAATGAACCATATATCTGACAAAGATAAATTTAAACTTACAATTCCATAAGTTTCGCGCAATAAATTTTCATTAAGTGTTCCTCTTTGTCCCATTTCAAAGGATATGTTAAAGGAGGTTTTTGAATTACGCATGGGTAATCCAAGACCAAAACTCATGCCATAATCATTTATTTGAGTGCTGTTGATTTCTAGATGTGTTTTTGAGTAATGTCCTCCAATTCGATAATTTATTCGTTTATAAAAATGATTAACATTGTTGTTGTCTGGAATAAACTCTAAACCTGATCTTATAGAAATATTGTTTTGGAACGATTTATTGTACTCATTTTCATTTATGGATCCCCAATTCTGAATTTTGAAATCGAGCCCAGCGGTAAGCTTATCTTTTTTATTAATTGTAAGCCCAAAGCCAATAGTTGAAGGTAGGGTGATTTTGTCATTTGTTGAAGAAGAATACAGGGAATTTGGCTGCATCTCATCAGTATAAAAGTTTTTATAATATGTTGAAGATGTTGGGTCTATACTGCTACTTTGGCTTTTGGCATAGTCGATAGTCCCTGCTAAAGTATCAATAGTTGCATTAATTTTTACTCTATTTTCAAAGGTTGCTCCCAAAATCAGGTCGTAATCATTTTTAATATCATATTTATATTGAACCCCATATTTAAATTTAAAACCGCCAATGCTTTTTTGTTCATCAACTTTAAAATTATCATAACTTATATTATCAAATATAATGGTTTTAATATTATTAATTGATCCGAACAAATACGAAGCTTCAATACCAACAGATAAGTTTTTTACTATTGAAATTGAGTTAGCCCAATAAATTCTATTCAATCCTCCCGACCCATAAAAGTAATTATTCACAGCTCCTACATAATCTATTGAATAACTACTTAAGAATGTGTAATCAACCTTACTTGCAGGAAGAACACCAAAACTTGTGCTAACATATTTATTTAATCGAAAAGCCAAAGCAATGTAATTTATTGAAGTTCCATTTTTTGTAATATTGTCGATGTTCGATTCAATTTTATTCATCATTCCACTTATGCCAAGCTCGTAGATTACTGTTAAGCTATCTAGAGAAACTAAGGATGCAGGATTTAGTGTATTAATATGTTTATTTGTTTGTAAGCCAATACCAATTCCTCCCATTGCTTTTGATGCTCCAAACGAACTGTGATTGATGTCGCCAATGCCAAATTGAGAGTAAGGTGAACCAACTTGTGCCGATATTTTTAAAGATGAAAAGGCAATTAATAAAATTACCAAGCTATAAAATTTTTGTTTTCTTGTCATTATAATTTAATATTCTGTTTAGTCCTTTTGGAATTAAAAATGAATCCGCAAAGATGGGATATTTTATTTTCTTATCAAATAAGTAAGCGTAACCTCCTGTTAAAACTATTTTTAGTTTGTTATATTGCTTATAAAATGTTAAAATATATTCATTCACTTCAAATAAGATGCCATTTTGAACACCACTCTCAATAGCTGTTTTTGTTGATTTGCCAATGATGTCAGTTTTTTCAACGCATTCAAGCAAGGGCAGCTTTCCAGTAAATTGATGTAAGGCTTTATACCGTAATTCGGGTCCAGGTGAAATTATTCCTCCTTCAAAAACACCAAACTCATTAATAAAATCAATGGTAATTGCGGTTCCAATATCAATAACCAAAATTGGTAAACCTTTAAATAATTCGTAAGATGCAACGGCTCCGGCAATTCGGTCTTTACCCAAAGTTTCGGGTGTGGTGTAATTCAATTTAATAGGAATTGGAGTCGTATGGCAGAGTTCTATTAATGGAATATTTGATGAAAAGAGTTCATTAATTTTTTCTTGTTTTAATCCTCTAGTATCTGAATATATTGCTTTTGTTATAGCATACTCTTTAATTAGCGATGATATCGTATCCTTGCTTAGTTCTTTAAAAAAAGAATGAAATTCAATTTTTTGTTTGTTAAAAACACAAATTTTAAACTGAGTATTTCCGATATCAAGAACCAGATTCATAGGAGAAGTCTTATTTTTTAATTAGTTCTAACAAATGATTAAAAAATAAAATTTTTAAAATCAATCCGTATTTATGATTGTAAAGAAGGCGCACCGAATATATAAACTTTCCTTCACCTAAAGTCCATTGTCGTAAAAAGGCTTGATCTTTAAAGTCACTTTCATCTTTTGCATTCCACTCGCCTTTATTTTCATCGTCCCAGCCATATATTTGTGTTATTTTATTTACTAATTTGCTAACATTTAAAGCATTTATCGATTCTGATTCAGCTGGAAAATCTATATTTATATGATTGCTTCCAATAATATTTTTTTTATCATTAAAGATTCTAAAAATCACTTTTTGGAACAAATTATGTTCCATCCAAGGTAAGTTTTTTTCGTATTCTATCATGAATACGCCATCTTTCTCGTCGCTTGAAATTTCCTCATAATCATCTTCGTAAAAGAAGGTTGTGAGGTCGAAGGTGAAGAGCTCAATTATGTTCTTTGGTTCATTAAATAATCCAAAAGTAGTCATAGTTATTTTTTTTGCAAAGGTAAAAATAAGAATAAATTAGTTAGTATCCACTGTAAGTTTGGTTAATTGAATCAATGCTTTTTTTACGCTAGGCACATTTTCGAATGTTAGAATTAGTTTGTTGTTTTTTTCCTGCATTCGACAGGTGTTTTTATATTTTTGAATATTTTGTAATATTTGCTGAAAAGTTGGTGATTGATAGAAAAGTGACGAATTATCGGAAATAAAATAAAGGGTCATTTTATTGTTCTTTAGAAAAATACGTTCCATGCCAAGTTTTAAAGCTAACCAACGTAGCCGAACAATTTCTAGTAATTCTTCAGTGGCCATTGGTAATTCACCAAATCGATCGATTAGGTTACTGTGAAATTCTTTAAGTTCTTCTTCGGTTTTAAATGAATCGAGTTTACGATATAGATTAATACGCTCAGGAATGCTATCAACATACGATTCTGGAAATAATAACTCTAAATCGGTATCGATGTAGCAGTCGTTAACAAAGATCATTTGCGATAAAGCTTCGGGAGAAATATCCCTTTTTCTTTCTTGTTCCAGATTCTCATCTGCAAAAACTTCTTTTAGCTCATTATGTTTAAGTTCGAGCAAAGCTTCGTCGAGTATTTTTTGATAAGCTTCAAAACCTAAATCACCAATAAAGCCACTTTGTTCGGCACCTAACATATCGCCAGCACCACGTATATCTAAATCTTGTAATGAAATATTAAATCCGCTTCCTAATTCCGAAAAATCTTCAATTGCTTTTAGTCTTCTTCGCGCTTCATTGGTAAGTGATGTTGGAGGAGGAGCTAATAAATAGCAAAATGCTTTTTTATTTGAGCGTCCAACCCTACCTCGTAATTGATGTAAATCGCTTAGGCCGTAATTTTGCGCTTGATTAATAATTATTGTATTTGCGTTAGGAATATCTAAACCCGATTCAATAATAGTGGTAGCCACCAAAACATCGTATTTTCCATCAATAAATTCGAGCATAATTGTCTCCAATTGCTTGCCATCTAATTGGCCATGGGCAAAAATTACACGGGCATTTGGACAAAGCTTTTTAATTTGTTCAGAGATATCAGCGATGCTTTGCACACGATTATGAATAAAAAATACTTGACCATTTCGGCTTATTTCATAATCGATGGCTTCTTTAATTATTTGTTCGCTAAATGAATGAACCTCAGTTATTATAGGTTGGCGGTTTGGTGGGGGTGTATTAATAATTGATAAATCGCGGGCTCCCATTAATGAGAATTGTAAAGTACGTGGAATTGGTGTGGCAGTTAAAGTTAAGGTGTCGACATTGGTTTTTAGTTGTTTTAATTTTTCTTTTAGGGCAACTCCAAATTTTTGTTCTTCATCAACAATTAGCAATCCTAAATCTTTAAATTCGATTGTTTTGCTAACTAGCTTGTGCGTGCCAATAATAATGTCAACTTCACCCGATTTGAGCTTTTTAATAACTTCAGTTTGGCTTTTACCCGATCGTAGCCGGCTAATGTATTCAACATTGCAGGGGAAATCTTCCAGCCTGTCGGAAAAGGTTTTGTAGTGCTGTAAGGCCAAAATTGTTGTTGGAACCAACACGGCAACTTGTTTACTATCGGCTACGGCTTTAAATGCAGCGCGAATGGCAATTTCAGTTTTTCCAAAACCTACATCGCCACAAACCAATCTATCCATTGGAGTAAAACTCTCCATGTCGGCTTTTACAGCCTTAGTTGCCTTTACTTGATCGGGAGTATCTTCATAAATAAATGAAGCTTCCAATTGCTGATTCATAAACGAATCGCCTGAAAAAGCATAGCCTTCTTGTACTTTTCGCTCAGCGTATAATTTAATTAAATCTTTGGCTATATCCTTAACTTTCTTTTTGGTTTTTGTTTTCAGATTTTGCCAAACTGCCGATCCTAATTTATGAACTTTAGGAGCTTCGGCTTCTTTTCCTTTATATTTTGATATGCGATGTAGCGAATGAATACTTACAAAAAGCACATCGTTATCGCGATAAATGAGTTTAATGGTTTCCTGAATTTTGCCATTGGTTTCAGTTCGCTGTAAACCCCCAAATTTTCCAATTCCATGATCGATGTGAACCACATAATCGCCCGGGTGAAGATTGGTTAATTCAGCAATGGTAAGCGATTCCTTTTTAGTAAAGCCCGATTTGATGTTGAATTTATGAAAGCGTTCAAAAATTTGGTGATCGGTGAAACAGGCAATCATTAGATCGTGGTCAATAAAACCTTGATTTAATGTATTTGATATGGTTTTAAATTCAGCTTTTACATCGCGGTCGTTAAAAATGGCCTGCAGCCTTTCAATTTGTTCAAGATTATCGGATAGAATGTAATTATTATAGCCTTTTTCTTTTAATTCATTTAGCTGCGAAGCTAACAAATCGAAGTTTTTACGGATGGCAGGTTGCAACGAAGTATTAAATGTTGTAGTTGCTTGTAAATCATAATAACTGGATGAACCCGTTTCTAATGTTTTATAAGCTTCAATTATTTGATTTAATTCTTTTCCTGAAATAATTAAATCGTCTCTCGATTTTGAATTGGTAGCATCTTCGTTTTCAAAAATTTCAGGAGTATTCTCATAAATCTGATTAAGTTTATCTATGGTAAATTTAAGGTCAGAAAACGCATAAAGAACTTGTTTGTTTAGATATTCAAACAAGGTAATTCGCTCTTCGTCATCTAATTTTTCCTGAATGTTTGGGATGATAGAAATTTGATCGGGTGATGATTTTGTCAGCTGATTTTCAATATCAAAAACTCTTAAACTGTCAACTTCATCGCCAAAAAAATCAATTCGATAAGGTTGGTCGCCAGCAAAGGAAAAAACATCAATAATGCTACCACGAACTGCAAATTGTCCAGGTTCATACACAAAATCGGTTCTTTCAAATTCATATTCCGTTAGTAATTCAATTACAAATTCCATTGAAAGCTTATCGCCTTTATTAATGGTAAAAGTATTTGAGGTAATTCTTTCGGGAGTAATTACTTTTTCCATTAACGATTCTGGATAAGTAACAATTAGCGGATGACTTTTTTGTGTAATAATTTTAGTTAAAACATCGGTTCGTAACAAAATATTGCCACTTTCGGTTTTTGAATATTGTGCCGATCGTTGAAATGATGAAGGTAAAAAATCGACCATATGTTCGCCAAGTATGGTTTGCAAATCGTTATAAAAGTAGGCTGCGTCCTCTTTATCGTTTAATACAATAACTATTGGGACATTAAGCTTTTTGTAAATGCTTCCAATTATTATACTTTGAGCAGAGCCTTTTAAACCTGAAATATAGGTTTTTTGATTTGTTTTAATGCTGCTAATAAGAGCAGGCAAAGCACTGTGCGATTTGTAGTAGTTTATTATTTCTGAAAAATCCAAAGCTTTAGTTTCTTGTATGTATCAAAAAAAAACCATTCCAAAATGGAATGGTTGCAAATATAGATTAGTTTTTTTTATTCTTCGTCATCGTCGTCAACACCAATTAATTTAATAGGTATTTTTTTAAGCTTGGCATAAATTTCACCTTCCGATTGGATATCGTCGTCATCTAAATTATAATACCACTTTACTTCAATGGAAATGCCTGATTTAAAGAATTCTTCTAATTTGGTTAATATCAACGATATCATTTTTGCTGAAGCAGAATTCAAATAATCTACTCTAAAATTGAAAACAATATTATTCTGTATTTTTCCAATATTTTGATCAATCCATTGCAATACAGGTTCGTAGGTTTTTACAACATTTTCAGGTAATGATCTACCTGAAATTTCAAATAAATTATTTATCGGATCAAAAATGATCTGAGGTGTTTTTGATGTTTTTTCAATAATTAGCGGGGTAATGTTGCTACTCATTTGTTTTCTAAATTTTTAAAGTGAGTACAATATAATAAAAAAAATACGATTTTTTCGGTTGTATTGTAAATGTATTATCTTAAATAGTTATTTTTTTCTTTTCAGATTATTCCTAACCGTTATAAAACCGATTGCTGAAATTAACAAGCCACCAATAATATAAAACACTCCCATGAATAGTGTAAGCCAATATCCACTTTGTTCCAAATAATTTATTCCGCTTAATTGGTAATAGCTTTTGTTAATTGAAACGTATAAGAAAAGTGAAACAGCCATAAACAAAATGTTTGCTAAAATAATGAGCTTGCTGTTGTTGTTTTTATAATATTCAATTAAACTAGTAAGTAATAGAACCACAAACGAACAAATATTTATCAGGCCAATTCGTTTTTGAAACAGATTATAATCTAGCATAATATCTTTTGAGTCGGCTGCATTTTCAATTAAAAATAGCAGTTGCTTTAAAAAAACAAACAGAATAATTGCACTTGCAACAAAAGCTATATAAAATGATAGTTTAAGGAAATTATTCTTTGTCATATTAATAAATTAATGTGTTAGTGAAGCAAATGTAGTAAGAAAATACTTCTTGATTATTTATTTGAGCATCAAAATGAGTTTTGTTAATTATTAAAACGATAATTATACATTTGTAAAAAATACGAGGTATGATAAAAACTATTTTATTAATTGGCTCAGGAGGTTTTGTAGGTTCAGTGCTAAGATATTTTGTTCAACAATGGTTTGTTCAATTATCGGATAGTAAAATACCATGGGGGACCTTTACTGCAAATATTTTGGGCAGTTTAATTATAGGAATTATTTATGCTTTTGTTGAAAAGCAAGGCTATTTTTCGCAAGAATTACGTTTGTTATTTGCTGTTGGTTTTTGTGGTGGATTTACTACTTTTTCGAGTTTTGCGGCTGAGAATTTTCAATTGATAAAATATGGCGATTTTTTATCTTTTGCTATTTACACATCGATAAGTGTAATTTCTGGTTTGCTTGCAGTTTGGGCAGGTATGATGGTTGTGAAAACATTAAGTTAACCCCCATAATTCATGAGAAAAGAAATTCTGTTTGCGTAAAGTGTTGGTTTTGTTGTGTTTATTGCACATTTTGAGATTCAAATTCATAGCTCACTTTTGGGCTATCGTATAAGTTAAGGTTCTAAAACCAACACGTTGTCAATCAAGCACAAACAGCTTCTCAATAATTAAGTCCCGAATTTTTCGGGTTAACCAGAAGAAAAGTTCAAAGGTCAATTCTTCTGGTTTGATGCTAGAGTATCTCGTTAATCCTATTCAGAGCTTGTTGTACAATGGATTTTGGGCAGCCAATATTCATGCGAATAAAACCTTCGCCACCTAATCCAAACATACTTCCTTCGTTTATGGCAACTTTTATTTTATGTAAAAACAAATTATTTAATTCTTTTCCTGACAAACCTAATTCCCTGCAATCAATCCAAATTAAAAAGGTTGATTCTGGGTTTATAACTTTTATTTTAGGGTAGTTTAGATCAAAAAAGTCAGTTACTAGTTTTATGTTTTCATGCAAATAAGAAAGTAATTCAATTAGCCATTCAGAACCATTCTCATAAGCAGCAGTTAATGCTTCGGTTCCAAAAATATTACCCATATATAAATGTGGGGTATTTAGTTTTTTATTATAAGCATTCAAAAGCGTCTTGTTTGGAATAATTAGGTACGAGGTTGTTAATCCTGCAACATTAAATGTTTTACTGTGCGAACGAATAGTTATGGAATTATTCGCTGCATCGTCTGATATGCTTGCAAATGGAACAAAACTATTGGGTTTGTAAACTATATCGGCATGAATTTCGTCTGACACAACTAAAATGTTATTTTCTAAACATAGAGTGTTAATTTTAATAAGCTCTTCTTTGGTCCAAACACTGCCGCCCGGGTTGTGAGGATTGCACAGCAAAAGCATTTTCACATCTGGAGTAATTTTGTTTTTTAAATCTTCAAAATCAAAATTCAATCTTCCATTTTCAAGTTTAAGAGGATTGTTAACCAGCTCTCTTCCTGTATCGGTAATAGAGTGAAAAAACGGAAAATATACTGGTGGTTGTACAATTATTTTATCGCCAGGTTTTGTAAATTGTTCAATGGCAATAGTAAAACCTGCCACAACACCCGGACTAAAAGTTATCCATTCTTTGTTAATTTTCCAGTTGTGCATTTTTTGCATCCAATTAATAATGCTACTAAAATATGCATCTGGTTTTATTGAATAACCAAGCACCTCGTGTTCTAAACGTTTCTTTAAAGCAGCAATAATGAAAGGTGGTGTTTTAAAGTCCATATCGGCCACCCACATTGGAATAGCGTCTTTAACATTTAAGAACATTTCCATTGCATCAACTTTAACACAGTCGGTGTTTTTGCGGTTAATTATTTCATCAAAATTGTATTTCATTGTGTATTGTTTTTTTTGAGGCATAAAACTAATAAAAAAGAAGCTGCAAAAATGTTTATTTGCAGCTTCTTAAATTTTAACAAAATATTGTTTTATTAGTATGAACCATCCATATTAATAATCATTAAAAGAGGAACATTATTTTTTTTGTTGCTATTCTTTTCATTTGGCATATAAACCTTACCGCCTAGAGCAATTCTTTCGTTTGATATTTCTTTTGCAATTAGAAAATCGGAACTTGTTTTTATTTCTGATCCTAAATTCACATCTGGTTTGTCATTTTCATCAAGCGATTTTGTTTTAAATTCACGCAAATATTTATTAATTATAGCATATTTAGCTTTTGTTACAATTTGTTTTTCATCAATAAAGAATTCTGAGCCATAAATAATAAAATTACCATTTGAAAGCTTTAATAATCCATTGGCACTAAAGTTATCAATAACTTTACTCATGTCTTCTTCTCCATTGTTTTTAAGTTTCATAACTCTCGATTCTGAAATACCGGTTGGGTTTTTTGTGTACCCACATATATATATAATATAGTTATCGTTAGTTAAACAAAAGCTTTGTTGGCTAAAATTATTGGGAACATCAATTCCTTTTTTCCAAATTTTGTTGCCCTCATTATCTAACTTATAAATAATAGGTACATATTCTGTTACTTCATCATTGTATTTTTTACCAAGAATATATAAATCACCATTAGGTGCTATTACAATTTTATCAGCTTCTTCGTTTTGTTCCGACGATATTTTTTTTAACCATTCAACTTTTCCGTTTTCAAGATTAATTTTGTGTAAGGAAATATTGTATCTTTCTGATTTTCCGATTTTTGTATAAAGAATTAGGCGGTAATTAATACCGTCAATCACATCGCTAATAAGTGTTGAAAAAACTACGGGATCTTCATAATTTTCTTTTATATTAAGCGATTTGTCGAGTAAAAGCTGGAAAGGTTTGTACGATTTGTTTAGGGTTGTATTTGAAAATATTTTGTACTCGTTATTATATTTTTTTAGACATAATAAATCTTGTAGGTTTTCTATATTTAGATAATTATTTGACAAAATATTGTCGGAAATATTGTAATTTATAATGTTTGCTTGATGTTGAATATATTTTTCGTCGGAAGTTAGAGAGAGCAACATTAAATTATTGTCGCTAGTTTCAAGAATATCAACAATTTTTGAATTTGGCAATTCTGATTTTTTTTCTAAAAAATAAGAAATCCCAGTTTGGGCAATTGTTATATTTGAAATAAGAATGATGAAAAGAAAGATCGTGTTTAATTTTAGAATACTCATATCTAAACTTTTTTCATATTAAAAACTGTGTGGTTACTTTTATTGCACAAAAGTAAATGTAGCAAAAAATACTTTCCAAAAAAAGAAAAAATTACTCTATTATGTTGTATTTCATTACCTTTGCTTGGTTTTTTCAAAAAGGATGTAAAAAAATATTTGAAATTTAAATAATGTTATGATTATTAATAAGTTTGGTGGGGTATCAATTAAAGATACAGCTTCAGTTCAACGAATGGCTAAAATATGTTCCAATTATATTTTGAATGGAGTAATTGTTGTTTCGGCCATGGGCAAAATGACAAATATGCTTGAATCTTTAGCGCAAGCATATTTTGCAAAAAAGGAAACAAAAAATATTTATAATCAATTTGTAGAATTTCACACGATCATTATAAAACAATTGTTTCAAGATGAGAATCATGAAGTATTTAAAAATGTAGATGTTTTTTTTAAAGCTTTAAAAGATAAACTTTCACAAGCTCCTGAATTAAACTATGATTTTGAATACGATCAAATTGTACCCTTTGGTGAATTGCTTGCTACTACGATAGTTTCACAGTATTTGAATTTAATGGGGCAGAAGGTAATTTGGCGAGACATTCGGAAGTCTTTAAAAACTGATCATACTTATAGAGATGCTAAAGTAGATTGGAAATTGTCAGAAGGATTGACAAAAACAAATTTCAACGATTTAGAAAATACAATTTACCTTACTCAAGGATATATTGGTTCGGATTCAAATAATATGTCTACATCATTAGGAAGAGAGGGCTCCGATTATACGGCTGCCATTCTTGCCAACATACTGAATGCTGAAAAAGTTGTAGTCTGGAAAGATGTGCTTGGAGTTATGTGTGCCGATCCGCAATGGATACCAAACGCACCCATCATCCCAAAGCTTTCCTATTTAGATGCAATTGAGTTGGCTTTTTTTGGAGCAAAAGTTATTCATCCGAAAACCATAAAACCTTTACAAAATAAGAATATTCCTTTGCAAGTGAGGTCTTTTATTAGCACTGATGATGAGGGAACAATAATTAACAAATTTGAGAATTTTGATATTCCACCAGTTTATATTAAAAAAGAAAAGCAAGTTCTGATAAGTATAAAGCCTTTTGATTTTTCATTTATTGTAGAAGAAAATTTAAGTCATATTTTTGGAATTTTAGCCGCCCATCAAATAAAAGTTAATTTAATGCAGAATAGTGCCATTAGCTTTTCTATTGTTGTTGACAATGAACTTGGGAGAGTTGATAAGGTTATTAAAGAGCTTAAGAAATTTTATAATGTAAAGTATAACGAACTACTTGAGTTGATTACCATAAGGCACAATAAGCCGGGAGCTGAATATTTGGTTTTAAATGGTAGAAAAATATTAGTTGAACAAAAAAGCAGAATGGTTGCAAGGTTTGTAGTTCAATAACTATCTGTTAAATGTAAGAGCCATGCCTTTTTTGTCATCAATAAAGTTGCCGTTTTCATACATTAAATTACCATTCACAATGGTATGTGTAACATTTGATTTAAATGAGTGGCCTTCAAAGGGCGACCATTTGCATTTATATAATAAACTTTCTTGAGAGACGCTTGTTTCTGAATTTAAATCCACTAAAACTATATCAGCAAAAAAGCCTTCGCGAAGGTAGCCTCTTTTGTTTACTTTGTATAAATCGGCAGGAGCATGACACATTTTTTTAACAATGGTCTCTAAGGTGATTTTTTCTTGGTGATAAAAATCCAGCATTGCTAAAAGTGAATGTTGAACCAGTGGTCCACCTGAAGCGGAATTCATATATTTATTAAGTTTCTCTGCTAACAAATGTGGCGCATGATCGGTGGCAATAACATCTAAACGATCGTTTAGTAATCCGTTAAATAATGCTTCCTGATCATAGGCTGTTTTTATTGCAGGATTCCATTTTATTTTATTGCCTAGTGTTTCGTAATGTGAATCGTTAAACCAAAGATGGTGGACACATACCTCAGCCGTAATTTTTTTTTCAGCAACCTTACCCTGAACAAAATGACTTATTTCCCGTGCCGTTGATAAGTGTAACACATGAAGTTGACTGCCATATTTTGTAGCCAACTCAACGGCTTTTGCCGAAGAAATATAACAAGCTTCCTCACTGCGAATGAGCGGATGGTGTTTTGGAAGAATATTTTCACCAAATTCTTGTTTGTATTTTTCAAGATTGGCTTTTATGGTTTTTTCGTCTTCACAATGTGTGGCAATCAAACAAGGAGCTTCAGCAAAAATTCCTTCTAAGGTTTTTTTGTCGTCAACAAGCATATTCCCTGTTGATGCTCCCATAAACACTTTAATTCCACAAACATTTTTCGGATCTGTTTTAATAATTTCTTTTAAATTATTATTTGTGGCACCTAAGTAAAAGGAATAATTGGCATATGATTTATTGGCACCAATTTCAAATTTTTGCGATAAGGCATCTTGTGTTGTTGTTTGTGGATTTGTATTTGGCATTTCCATTAAAGAAGTAACACCTCCTGCAATGGCTGCTTTTGATTCCGATTGAATGTCGCCTTTGTGTGTTAGTCCAGGTTCTCTAAAATGAACCTGATCATCAATTATACCAGGTATAGCTATTTTATTTGAAGCATCTATTACATTGTAATTTGAAATATTAACAGGAAGATGATCAGAAATGCTTTCTATTTTGTCACCACATATAAGTATATGTGATTTATAAGATTTTCCTTCGTTTATTAAGGTTGCATTTTTAATTAAAGTCTTCATGTAATATTCTATTTTATTAGTTATGCTCTTTTATACGATTTAAAAAAACTTTTCCATTTCATTCTTATAACTCCCCAAATGGCCTCGTTGAAAATGCCTCCACTCATTTTTGAACTTCCTATTTGTCTATCGGTGAAGATGATTGGAACTTCAACTATATTGAAACCAAATTTCCAGGCTGTAAATTTCATTTCAATTTGAAAAGCATAGCCTTTGCATCTGATGTTATCTAAATCAATAGTCTCCAAAACTTTTCTTGAGTAGCATTTAAAACCAGCAGTGGTATCTTTAATTTTCATTCCGGTAACCATACGCACATATGCCGATGCATAGTAGGACATTAGAACCCTACCCATTGGCCAATTTACCACATTAATTCCTGAGATATATCGAGACCCAATAGCCATATCAGCCCCATTATTACAAGCTTCATGTAGTTTTATCAGATCCTCTGGATTATGCGAAAAGTCAGCATCCATTTCAAATATGTACTGATATTCATTATCCAAGCACCATTTAAAACCAGCAATATATGCTGTTCCAAGACCAAGTTTTCCTTTTCGTTCTAAAATATTAATCCTTTCAGGAAATTCAGACATTAGTCTTTTAACAATATCCGCAGTTCCATCTGGACTATTATCTTCCACAATTAATAAATGAAAGTCACCGTCTAGTGAAATAACTTTGCGAACAATAGCTTCAATATTTTCTTTTTCGTTATACGTCGGTATAATTACAATTTTATCTTTACTCATAATCATATATTATATATGATGCGAATATAATATAATAATGCTTTTGATTAATTAATAAATAGCATAAAAAGGTTTATTTATGAATAAAGAAGGATTAATGTGAATCGACATCTGTTTAAATAGAAAAAAACAGTTTTTTTTGAGTTGTAAATAGTTCAAAATAAGGGTCTTGTTTTAGGGTGCTAAAAATAAATTAAAAAGACTTTAAAATACATTAGGATTGTAAGCCTGAAACGAATACTTTTGCACCCGCTTTACAGAAATACAGTAGAGCAGAAAGGTTCTAAGAAATGTTGTTAAGGGAGTAAAAG
>JAEINW010000083.1 GCA_016342715.1 Salinivirgaceae bacterium
ATATTTATACACAATTAGGCGAAACTATTTATACCGAAACAGTTTATTGTAGTTCTGAAAAACTAGCAAAACAAATAAATTTGAAAAATTTGTTGTCGGGCATATACCTTATAAAACTATCTACCGAAACTAAAGAAATTGCAACTAAATTAATTATTAAATAAAAAGCAGATGAAACGTCCATGCAATAAATATTACACAAACCGGCAATAATTGACATGGATATTCAATCTGACCTTAAAATAAAAAATAAAATTTAATCAGATGAAAAGATATTTACTATCGCTTATAGCCATTTGTCTCTTTTCTTTAACAAATGCGCAGGTTGTAACCACTACTTGTGGTATCGATACCATAATTTTGGAGGTTGAGAATTACAAAAGTGGAATTATTGAATGGGAAGAATCGCTGGATACAATAGTTTGGTTAACTATTGAAGACGAAATAGGCGAAAGCTATAAATTCTTTCCTACCGAAACAAAATACTATCGTGCTTCGGTAATAACTTCAGAATGCGACCCGCTTTATTCAGCTATTACACTTGTTCAATTGCCTCCAGCAGCCTATGCCGGATCCGATAGAGAATTTGGTGGAAACACTGCCAAACTAATGGGTAGCTATGAAACAGGTAGCGTTGGTACTTGGTCAATTATTGAAGGTGAAAATGGAAGTATTACGAGTCCTAATGATCCCTATTCTGAATTTACTGGCGAATATGATGAACCCTACCAATTAATTTGGACCGTAACCAATGGCTGCGGACAAAGTACCGATACCGTTTCGATTGTACTTGAAGAAATTAAAGCAAAAGACAACTTTATTGTGGTTGACAATACCGATATTATTGCAGGCGACAGTGCAGAAAGAGCTTCCGGTATTTATAGAATAAAATTCAGCGACGCATCTATATTGCCAAGCGATACCATGATGCTGATAGGTATGCGTGAAGACATAAGCTTTATCGTTAAAATTCTATCGTACACCAAAGAGAACGATTTTTATGTTATTAGCACAGCTGTTGGTGGTATAGAAGATATTATTCAATCGGGTCCTGTAAATGTGGGCGATGGCGTAAATGAATCGATGGTTAACGATGGTAAAAGCAAATTTTCGGAATTCCCTACCCGTAAAACCTTAAAAGAGTATGCCAAAAATAAAAATCAAGTGGTCATCTATTCCAGTGATTTTTCCGACCAATATGGCAACCGGATGAGCATTTCCAGAAAAAAATCAAGTTCAAAAGGTTTAAAACTCTCCATTCCTGATCAGGAAATATTTGCCACGGAAGATGGACTTTTATCAGCTTCAATAGAGAACACCTATGTTCGTTTTGAACCCAATTTTGTTTGCGATTTTAAAATTGGTTTTTTTACCATTAATGATATTAAAATAGGCCTAGACAATGGTGAATTTGAGTACAACTATAAATTATCCATTTCGGCTACTGCCGCTAAGGAATTAAGCAAAGAAGTTGAATTATTGGAATTATCGAATAATACCGTATTTATGGTAGGCGCACTGCCGGTGCTGGTAGCTTCGTCGTTTACCATTAAAGCCGCAGCAACCTTAAGTGCTTCGGCCACATTGACGGTTAGTGAAGAAAAAAATTACCAAAAGAATTTCACCGCCCTATTAAAAGGCGACAAAATTAATGATATTGAATTTGTATCTTTTTCAACATCAAAAACAACAACAGAATCAAGTTATGATATTGAAGGGCGTTTAGATGCTGAATTCTCCATAGGCCCTGAAATTTCAGTGGAACTTTACAAAGTGGTTGGTCCTTATTTTGAATTGCCGCTTACCTTAGCTGCCGGAATTTGTGTGAATGAAAATTTAAATTGGTATGCTGAAGCAAGTTTAGGTATTGAAGGAAATTTGGGAATTAAAGCACATTTGGGAAGCTTGTCACTTTTCGACATGCAGCACACCCTGTTTAAAGGCGATTTAATGAAACCTTTAATGATGCCCTACAAAGTTCAAATCCGTAATGGTAATAATCAAGTAGGCATGCAGGATGAGCTACTAGCACTACCTCTTACTATTAGAGTTACCAGCAATTATGGTTTCGGTGTACCATTAGTACCTGTTCGTTTCTCCTTAGCCGAGGGCAACGGCTCAATTGCTGAGAGCGTACGATTTACTGATGTTTACGGAAAGGTAAGTGTAGACGACTGGACTTTAGGAGACAACCAAGATGCTAGTTTGAAAATTTCGGTATTAAACTGTGACGACGAAGATGTGAGTGATTTTTCGCCCATATTGGCTTATGCTTATGGCAACTTCAATTGTGTCAATACCGATTTATCCCTTTCACTGAATAAAACCGAAACCGGAATTATTACTGAAGCAAAAGGTGGAACGGCTCCCTATACCTATTCTTACAATGGAACTGATTTTTTTGACATTGTTCCGGAATTTCTATATTCAAGCGAAGGTAGTTTTATGGTGTATGCTAAAGATTCCAATAAATGCAATGCAAATCGTATGCTTACGGTTGTAAAACCCGATATTTGCAAAACCATCCCTTTGTTTATCGATATGTTCACAACAGTAAACGTTATGCAGTTAACAGGCATTAGTGGTGTACCACCCTACCAGTTTTCAGTAGATGATGCGGTGGGCTTCTCTGACAATAATTTATTCAGTAACTTAACACCGGGCATGCACAAAGCTTATGCTAAAGACAACAACCAATGTATGGCTATAGACAGTTTTGAAATAGCCGTGTTTGAAACAAAAGCAATAAACGCATCAACACCTAGAGATAAAGCACAATATTACAACACCGAAAACATTACTTTTAGTTGGAAGACTACCCTGTTTGCAACAAATCAGACCTACGATTTGTATCTGAAAAATGGAGAAGAAGCTTACCTAAATATTGCACAAAACCTAAGCGACGAAAGCTTTTTTCATGCAGAAACGTTGGATTTTAGTTCACAATACAGTTGGAAAGTGGTGGTTAAAGACCAAGATGGCGTAGAGAAAGAAAACGCTGAGTTTTCATTTAAAACAATGGCCGACCCGACCATTCTGGCTACTACTCCAATATTAATTTCTCCTGCTAATAACGAACTAACCGACACTACCGTAACACTAAAATGGCAAACACAAGGTGGCGATTTTAAATACGATGTGTATTTAGATGGTAACCTTAAATTTTATAGCCTTACTACTGATAGTGTTGTACTTTCTAACTTAACTCGTAGTATGACTTATAACTGGAAAGTTAAAGTCAAAAGTCCTACAACTACTCAATCCCTAGAGAGTGAGGTATGGAATTTTGAAGCCGTATCAATTCTCCCCACAGTAGTAACTAATGTTGCATATCCTATTGGAGCACTAAATGCTACACTTAGTGGTAACGTAATTAGCCAAGGATTAACTTCAGCCTCACGTGGATTTTGCTGGGGAATATCTCCCGAAACTATCGAAAGTAATATAATAGAAGCAGGTACCGGAACTGGAACTTTTAGAACTACCATATCCGGTTTGGAAACAGAAACGACATATTACTTCAAAACGTATGCAACAAACAGTAACGGAACAGTTTATGGCAACCAGGAAACATTTACTACCTTAGCTTTTGTTCCTGTAATGGATGGCGATGGCAATACTTATACTACGCTAGTAATAGGAGAGCAAGAATGGATCGGCGAAAATTTAAAAACAACGACCTATGAAGATGGTACAGCTGTCCCTTTTAATTGGTACAGCAATGATACTAATAACAAAGATATATATGGAGGATTATATACCTGGGATGTAATTTCTCCCACGACAAATGGCGGAAGAAATGTCTGTCCTTGTAATTTCCACTTACCATCATATGAAGAATGGGAAATTTTAGTGGATTATGTAGGTAGCCCTCTTAATGCAGGAGGTCGCTTAAAAGAAGCGGGCACAGCACATTGGGTTGGAGCCAATACAGGAGCAACTAACTCGAGTGGTTTTACCGCCTTGCCTGGTGGTCAAGCAATTGACCATACTGATTTCAATACTTATATTAATAAGGGTGATGGTGGTTACTGGTATTCTAGTACAGAATCCGAATCTGATTCTGAAGCTGCATATTATTTGACTCTGTCCACTTACACATACTCTGCTTTTATCCAGACCGCGCCCAAATCGAAGGGCTTCAGTGTACGCTGTGTAAAAGATTAATTTTTTTTACTCTAAGCTGGGCTCCTCTGAGCCTGCCGAAGGGTGACAATTTGATACAGATTATGCTGAGAGAAATCGAAGTAAAGCGGCTTATTTTTTAAAATTAAGGGTTTCACTTTAGGTGAAGCCCTTAATAAAAGCATGAGTATCCGCTTTGTAAGATTTGTAATCAGAAAGCTAAAAAACAAGTTTGTTTAAACAAGTAAAACCTAAGTTGAGCGATTTGAATAAAATGAAAAGCGCTATACTTAGAGTTAACCCCGACCTAGAAATTGTTGGTTTTCACAATTTGAGTGAAATGAAAAATTTGAAAACCTTACAATAACTCAGTCGATTGAGCAGAATAGCGATAGCTAATCGCTCAATTTGGGTAAAAATAAAAGGAAAACCGAAGCCTTAGCCAAGTAGGTAAATAAAAAAACTCAGCCTTTAGAAACAGGCCTCAAATATATGATTAACATAAAGCAGTATTTGACGTTTTCTTGCAAAGAATAATTAGTATCAAATATCTCAGATTATTAATTTCATCTAATACAAATATTTATGAAACAAATTATCATTTCAATCCTATTCGTATTAACGGCAATAAGCTACGTGAATAGCCAAACCGTTGTAAAGCTCTTACTTCCCGACAACTGTGATTCAAACACCTCTAGTGTTAGTAATCTGAAATCGGAAAATGATTTTAAGTTGCAGGTTTCCCCAAATCCTACTAATGGAAAATTTGTACTAAATGTTAGCTCCACGGAAAATATTGGTAAAGCTATTATTAATATTTATACACAATTAGGCGAAACTATTTATACCGAAACAGTTTATTGTAGTTCTGAAAAACTAGCAAAACAAATACATTTGAAAAATTTGTTGTCGGGCATATACCTTATAAAACTATCTACCGAAACTAAAGAAATCGCAACTAAATTAATTATTAAATAAAAAGCAGATGAAATGTCCATGCAACAAATATTACACAAACCGGCAATAATTAGATGGATATTCCATCTGACCTTAAAATAAAAAATAAAATTTAATCAGATGAAAAGATATTTACTATCATTTATAGTCATTTGTTTCTTTTTTTTAACAAATGCTCAAGTAGTAACCACCACTTGTGGTAACGATACCATAATTTTGGAGGTTGAAAACTACAATAACGGAATTATTGAATGGGAAGAATCTTTGGATAGCACATTATGGCTAACTATTGAAGGAGAAACAGGAGAAAGCTATAAATTCTTTCCTAGCGAAACAAAATACTATCGTGCATCGGTAATAACAGCCGAATGCGATCCACTTTATTCAGCTATCACACTCGTTCAATTAGCGCCAAAAGCATATGCCGGATCCGACAGAGAATTTGGTGGAAACACCGCCAAACTAATGGGAAGCTATGAAACAGGTAGCGTTGGCACTTGGTCAATTATTGAAGGTGAAAATGGAAGTATTACTAATCCTAATGATCCATATTCTGAATTTACTGGCGAATATGATGAACCCTACCAATTAATTTGGACCGTAACAAATGGCTGCGGACAAAGTACCGATACTGTTTCGATTGTACTTGAAGAAATTAAAGCAAAAGACAACTTTATTGTAGTTGACAATACCGATATTATTGCAGGCGACAGTGCCGAAAGAGCTTCTGGTATTTATAGAATACAATTCAGCGACGCATCTATAATGCCAAGCGATACCATGATGCTGATAGGTATGCGTGAAGACATAAGCTTTATTGTTAAAATTCTATCCTACACTAAAGAGAACGATTTTTATGTTATTAGCACAGCTGTTGGTGGTATAGAAGATATCATTCAATCAGGACCTGTAAATGTGGGTGATGGAGTAAATGAATCGATGGTTAACGATGGTAAAAGCAAGTTTTCGGAATTCCCTACCCGTAAAACCTTAAAAGAGTATGCCAAAAATAAAAATCAAGTGGTAATTTATTCCAGTGATTTTTCCGACCAATATGGCAACCGGATGAGTATTTCCAGAAAAAAATCAAGTTCAAAAGGTTTAAAGCTTTCCATTCCTGATCAGGAATTATTTGCCTCTGAAGATGGACTTATATCAGCTTCAATAGAGAACACCTATGTTCGTTTTGAACCCAATTTTGTTTGCGATTTTAAAATTGGCTTTTTTACTATCAAAAAGATTAAAATTGGCTTAGAAAATGGCGAATTTGAATACAACTATAAATTATCAATTTCAGCCACTGCCGCTAAGGAATTAAGCAAAGAGGTAGAGCTATTGGAATTATCGAATAATACCGTATTTATGGTAGGTCCGGTTCCTGTACTTATAGCCTCGTCGTTTACCATTAAAGCCGCTGCATCATTAAGTGCTGCTGCCACATTAACGGTTAGTGAAGAAAAGAATTACCAAAAGAATTTCACCGCCCTATTAAAAGGAGACAAACTTAAAAATGTAGAATTTATATCTTTTTCAACATCAAAAACAACAACAGAATCGAGTTATAGTTTGGAAGGGCGTTTAGATGCTGAATTCACCATAGGACCAGAAATTTCGGTAGAACTTTACAAAGTGATTGGTCCTTATTTTGAGTTGCCGCTTACCTTCGCTGCTGGAATTTGCATGAACCAAAATTTGAATTGGAGTGCAGAAGCAAGTTTAGGTATTGAAGGAAATTTAGGTGTTAGAGCACATTTAGGAAGCTTGTCGCTTTTCGACATTCAACACACCTTGTTTAAAGCCGAATTGATGCGACCTTTAGTTTTACCTTATAAACTTGCTTTACGTTCGGGCAATTCGCAAAAAGGTTTTCAGGAAACCCTTTTAGGCAAACCCATTACGCTTAAAGTAACCAGCAACTATGGCTTTGGTGTTCCTTTGGTGCCTGTTCGCTTTTGGTTAGACGAAGGAGATGGTTCCATTTACGATGATGTGAAATTTACCGACAAAGATGGAATGGTTACGGTTGACGATTGGACTATAGGAACCAATTCCACAAGTCAGTTAGAAATATCGGTATTAAATTGCGATGACGAAGACATTGAAAAAAATTCGCCACTAACAGCTTATGCCTACACTGTTTTTGATTGTAGTAATACCGATTTGGCTATTTCGTTTACTAAAAACGAAAATGCTGTTATTCCGTTAGCAAAAGGCGGAAAAGCTCCTTATAGCTATTCAACCGATGGCTTTAACTTCAGCGCTTCGGTTCCCGAATTCGATAATCTTATTGAAGGTAACTTCAAGGTTTATGTTAAAGATGATAATTTGTGTAATGCGAATAAAGCAGTTAGCATTAAAATACAAGACCCTTGTACTGTAAGTCCGCTATTTATTGATGTTTACTCAGAGGCTAATACTTTTCAGTTTACAGGCATAGGTGGAAATTCTCCCTATCAGTTTTCCATAGATAATACAACAAGCTTTACCGATAATAGTTTGTACTCGAACCTAGAGGAAGGAACACATACTGTATATATTAAAGATGCCAAAGATTGTATGGATTCCGATGCTATTGCGATAGAACATTTTGATGCCAATGCCATTAATGCCCTTAAACCCAAGAACAATGCACAATATTATACCGCAAGCGACATAAATTTCCAGTGGCAAACGGGTTTATATGCCGAGAATCAGATTTACGACTTATATTTAGAAAAAGAGGGTGAGGCCTATACAGCAATTGCTCAAAATCTTACACTTGAAGAATATACACATACAGCAACTTTAGATTTTTCAAGTTTGTATAACTGGAAAGTTGTAGTAAAAGACGCTAATGGAGTAGAAAAGGATTTCCGCAAGTTTTCATTTACCACCATGTCTGACCCTAGTATTTTGGCACAAGTACCAACGCTTTTGCAACCCCAAAACGAGGCATTGATAAACGATTTCACCACCTTAAAATGGGAAAAACAAAACGGCGATTTTAAATACGATGTATACATTGATGGGAATTTAGTAGCTTATGCTTTAACTTGCGACTCGGTGCTTGTAAATAATTTAACACCAAGCATGACCTACAATTGGAAGGTAGTTATTAAGAATATTTTAACAAGTGAAACTATAGAAAGCCCTGAATGGAACTTCGAAGTAAAGTCCTTGTTACCAAACGTAAATACCAATGTTGTTATGGACAGATATGATGTTTGGGCTATTTGTGGCGGCACCATCACAAGCGAGGGTTTAGCTCCGGTAACTTCGCGCGGTATTTGCTATGGTCAATACGAGAATCCAACCATCGACAGTAGTCATATGGAACTAGGTGCAGGTTTGGGTTTCTTTGAAGATACCATAAGCGGATTAAAGCAGGAAACCGATTATTATGTACGTGCTTATGCTATTAACAACCATGGCATTTCGTATGGTAATCAGGAAACGTTTACAACAACACCACCACTGCCACGAGATTTTGATGGAAATATATACAGCACTGTAAAAATAGGCAACCAGGAATGGTTTGCTGAAAACTTAAAAACCACTAAATATAATGATGGTACAGATGTGACTACTTGGTGGTATAATAATGATATTTCAAATAAAGAAATTTATGGCGGCTTATATAATTTCTATGATGTTGTGATGACAGAAAATGGAGGTAAAAATGTTTGCCCTATTGGATGGCGCATTCCTTCACAAGCAGACTTCGAAGAGTTGTTAGCGTTTATAGGAGATTCTTCTAGTATAAAGCTTAGAGAAATGGGAACTCAGTATTGGCTTGATGGTGGTTATGGATTTGGAACAGATGACTATGGCTTTTCTGCAAGAGGTACAGGTTTGTATTCTGAAGGAAAATATTGGAATGTCGGACAAAGAACAATATTAATGACATCTGATAAATTGACAAATCCGAGTATGGGAGATTATCCAACAGGATTCGTAATCAATTATAACGGTATCAATAGTTACTTCAGTGATCGAGGAAAAGATGAAAGATGGTCTATTCGTTGTATAAAAGATTAACTTATTTAAAATTATAGAAAAAAAAATTTTTAAAAAATTAAGGGTTTCACTTTAGGTGAAGCCCTTAATAAAAGCATGAGTATCCGCTTTGCATGATTTGTAATCGGAAAGCTAAAAAAAACAGTTTGTTTAAACAGGTAAAAAATTGTAGAATAACACAATAGTTAGCATTTTCATTAAAAAGTGATATAAGACTCATGGTGTGGCAAATGTTTTAATTTGCTGCACCATTCAGTTTTTAATAGTAAAACCCCAAAAAATTATCTCGCCTTTATTGTTTTTTATTATTTGAATGTAGTTGTATACCGCACATTTATACGCTAGTGTATTATACCTACCAGTGAATCTCTTTCTATTTGTTAACATTTTGCTAATTGCATTCTTAATTTTTTCAGTAAGCCATAATTATATTTATAGAATTTTAATGAGCAATAATTTAGCTTTTATTTAGTGATGTTAAGTTATTAGTTTGCAAACTAATAATAAGGTTAATGAAATATATAATACTAATTATAGCTTTGTGGATTACGCTGCCTGTGTTGGGTTTGCCACAGAATAGCGACGATGTTAATAAGCTAAACAAGGATGGTTTAACTCCATTGATGGTAGCTGTAATGCAACAGGATATTAATAAGACCAAGCGCCTAATAACTGCCGGAGCCGATGTAAATAGTAAAACAAAGAATTCCGGAGAAATGGCACTTCATTATGCTGCATGCGGTATAGGGTATAGTCCCGATGGCAGAAAGTATGGTGCACGAACCGATGGAGGTATAATAACAGCAGGCCGTATGGTGGAAATCCTTTTGCAGGCTGGAGCCGATGTGAATGCCAAGACAAATGATGGTTCAACAGCGCTGATATATGGTGTAGAAAATAATACTTCTGAAATTACAGCAATGCTTATAAACGCCAATGCAGATGTTCATTCCATAGGCAAAAATGGGATGAGTGCACTATTGAATGCCACCTATTCAGGTTTTGAAGCAAATGCCAGATTAGTGCTCAACAAGGGAGCCGATGTTAGTGTTATCGGCAATGGTAAGCTGAGTGTTTTGTTAGAAGCAGCAAGGCATAACTTTTCTCCTGAATTTATAAAAGATATTATTGAAAAAGGTGCTGATGTTAATGCAAAAGATAGGTTTGGACAATCGGTTTTGTATTTATATACATTACATACCAAGGGAACAGCCGAGACTGTGCAATATTTAATATCTAAGGGAGCTGATGTAAACGAACAAGTTAACCGAGGGAAAAGAGAATTGCTTATTTCAAATACTTTTAGTTCGACGATAGTTAACCAACCGGTTCTTGATGTCCTGCTGAAAGCAAAACCCGATTTAAACTTGAAAAATTATAAAGGACAGAATATTTTTGGAACATTAGCAAAAAAGCAATTAACAGATACGGCTGTGCTATGTCGATTAATCTCTCAGTTAATTGCTGCTGGCGCTGATGTGAATATTGTTGACAAGGATGGAATGACTCCACTAATGCATTTTGTTAAAAGCAATAATTTTCAACTAAGCCCACTATTAACACTGATTGATGCAGGAGCTGATTTGCATGTAAGAGATAAATATAAAAATACCGCATTAGATTATACTATTACTGAATTAAACCCTACTACCAGCGAAGAAGAAAACCCTTATGATGTAGTTCTGGGGCTGGTTCAAAAAATGGATAGTGTATCATTCATAGGAGGGCTTTCACCATTTACTTGGGCCGCTAGCAAGGGCTATGTGGAAATAGTACGCTTGTGTATTGAAAAAGGAGTCGATGTAAATTCAATTAATGGCGACCGATATTCTGATTTTACAACCCCTTTAATCTATGCTTCGGTTGGTGGACATGTCGAGGTGGTGAAGTTGCTTATTCAAGCCAATGCAAACGTAAACAAAGCCAGTTCAGCCCACCATTATACACCCCTTATTTTTGCCGCTCATCATGGGAATCTTGAGGTGGTGAAATTATTGATAGCTTCAAAAGCCAATATAAACGCAAAGACCAAGAATGGTGATATGGCCGTGTCGTTTGCTATTAATGAAGGACATGAGGAAATTGCAAAACTTCTAATTCATTACGTAAAAACAGATGCCAAATTATTAAATCTATGTCTTTTAGATGCTGTTGTGGAATCCTCTCCTACGTTAGTTAAATGGCTTATTGATGCCAATGCCAATGTAAATACTAAAAGATCTGATGGATATACACCCCTGATAATTGCTGTAATCGGTCTTAATACTGAAATAGTAAAAATGCTGATTGATGCTAAAGTAGATGTGAATTTCACAACACCTGACGGTGCAAGCGCCTTAGATCAGGCGAAGGAAAATGGTAACAAAGAAATAATAGAAATACTTAAAAACGCAGGAGCCAAGTAAAGCTTTTTCCTAAGGGAGTATGCTTGTTTTTTGATAATTATTGAGCAGAACAAACAATGTTGGGTTTGGCAACAAGTATCATTGTAATAAAAAAACGACTAAAATTTGTGCTAAGCTACAATACAAATTTCTGCCACACTTAGTGCAAAAAAACAGCTAACAGATGAATGAAAATCCAAAGCCTTTTGATTGTAGTTATTCGCCACAATTTGCAGAATTATTACACAAACTAAAAATTTCACTAGCCATAAGTACTTATCAGGCAGGTAAAGTTATTATGGTAAGTTCAGTAGATTCCGATAAGTTAATTCAACTTACACGAACTTATAAAGACGCAATGGGAATGGCTGTTTCACAAAACAAACTGGCCATTGCAAGTTTTGATGAAGTTACCGTTTTAAAAAACCGTCCAGAGTTAGCAAAATCGTACCCTACAAAGAAAAATGTGTACGATGCAATTTATATTCCAACGGCAAGGTATAATACTGGGTCATTGGCTTTGCACGATATGGAATTTATGAATGATAAACTTGTTGCTGTTAATACAAGTTTTTCGTGTTTGTCGTATATCGATTCCGAAAATAGTTTTACTCCGTTTTGGCAACCTCCTTTTATAACAGAGCTACAACCCGAAGACCGTTGCCACATGAACGGGCTTGCCGTTGAAAATAATCAGATAAAATACCTAACAGCGCTCGGAAACACAAACACCGTGCAAGGCTGGCGCAACAATAAAATGGTCGGCGGTATTTTAATGGAATATCCATCCGGAAAAATTATTCTCGACAGACTGGCAATGCCCCATTCACCAAGGGTATTTAACGGTAAATTGTATGTGCTAAACTCGGCAAAAGGCGAACTTATCTGCGTAGATCCAACAACTGGAACTTACGAAGTGGTAGTTAAGTTGGGTGCATTCGCAAGGGGAATGTCGCTTCATGGCGATTACCTATTTATTGGCGTTTCTAAACTTAGGCATAACAGCAAGGCGTTTTCTGATTTAGAAATTGCTAAAACATCTTTCTCGGGTATTATAGCAGTATATCTGCCATATAAATCTATTGTTGGGAGTTTAAAATACGAAATGAGTGTTGACGAAATTTACGATGTGAAGGTAATTAGTAATTCATTAAGACCTTCGCTTTTATCGCCCGATATGGAAATTCACAAAAAAGCGATTACAACACCCAATGGCTCTTTTTGGGCCTTATTGCCAGAAGAAAAACAACAATTGCAAAATCAATCTAAATTCTCATTTCAAAAACTAAAAATTAGTAAGGGAAAAGATTTGATTAAAAATTTTTCGCCCTTAATTCATGGCGAATTTATTTCGGAGCTTAATCGTAATGCTTTTAATGAAAACCTAACTGCAATTGTTGCATTAACAGGCGGTAAAGCAGTTGCAATGACCGTTTTTGAAATTACCAAAGAAAGAAAAGCATATATACATTCAGTGTTTGTAATGCAAGCATTCAGACAACAAGCAATTGCAACAAATTTGCTGTTACAAACAGAAAAAATTGTAACACAAAATAATATTGTTGAGGCACAAGCAATTTACGATGCTAAAACCCACAATGCAGAAATTATAAAAAAACTATTCAATAAATCTGAAATAATAAATTTAATACCCAAGGAATAAGCAAAAATCCCGTTTCAAAATTTTGCTAAAATTCAAATTTTTAAATAATGAAAAGAATATTTTTATTTAACAAGTACGGTAAAAGATGGAACAAATTTTTGAGACAGTTTAAAAATTTGTATCAGCGAATTAAAAACGGTTCGGACTCGGAATATCAAAAAATCAGGCTAATAAATAAATTGAACCAAATTTATGTCCGCCTTGAAAAAATGCAACATAAAGTAGGTGTAAAACTCGCCGGAACAGCAATTGCAATAATGATGCTGTCGGCAACAAGTTTTGCGCAAGATTTCAGCGCAGCAGGTACACTGAAAGCATCAGTAGATATTGATTTAAATTACACTTATGATGCTGCATTTGCCGACATTGATAATGATGGCGACCTTGATTTGTATGCAGCACATCACGATGATGGTCTACTTATTTTTACAAATGACGGCAATGGAAATTTTTCAGAAACGGAATCATTGAATATTAGTAAAGGTGAGTCCTTTGAATTTGTAGATATTGATGGTGACAACGACCTTGATTTAATTAGGGGGAATGGTGGTACTATTGACGTTTTTACAAATGAAGGTAATGGGGTTTTTATAGATTCCGGAAAATTGCAAGCAGGCGGTGCTGATATTGATATAAATACGAATAAAGCTCTTATTTTTGCTGATATTGACGGCGATAGCGACCTTGATTTATATATATCAGAACGCTATGCAGAAATTAAAGTTTTTACAAATAACGGCAGTGGTATTTTTACAGATGCCGGAAATTTACAGGCAGACGGAGCTGATATTGAAGCGTCATATTTGGAAGCGGTATTTGCAGATGTGGATGGCGATAGCGACCTTGACTTGTGTCTGTCAAGGGAGAGCAGTGTTGTTAAAGTGTTTACAAATGATGGAGCAGGTAATTTAACCGATGCCGGTAATTTACAGGCAAATGGTGCCGATGTCATTACCGGTGGATATGTGCATACTGTATTTGCTGATATTGATGGCGACAGCGATCTTGATTTATTCATAAGAAGTGCTTATAGCTATTTTAAAGCTTTAATAAATGACGGTAGTGGTAATTTTACCGATGCCGGAAATTTACAGGCTAACGGAGCTGATATTGATGTAAGGTCGCACGAGGCACCTATATTTGCTGATATTGATGGCGACAACGACCTCGATTTATATATAACAAATCCCTCTGATGTAATTAAAGTTTTCACAAACGACGGAAACGGTAATTTTTCAGAAGCCGGAAATTTGCAATCATCCAGTACCATAAAAATAATGGGTACATCGTTTCCTGAATTTGCTGATATTGACGGCGACAGCGATCTTGATTTGTTTTTTGGGAATGAAGTTTTTACAAATGAAGGGAATGGCGTTTTTGCAGCAGGCGCAAATTTACAAGCCGATGGTTCTGATATAAATATGGGAGATGCTGTATTTGCAGATATTGATGGCGACAGCGACCTTGATTTATATGTTGGAAAATACGATGGAAACATTGGCGTATATATAAATGACGGTAGTGGGGTATTTTCTACTTCTGGGCTTTTACAAGTCGATGGAGCTGATTTTTCTGTGTATGGTAGACCTTCTCCCGTATTTGCTGATATTGATGGCGATAGTGACCTTGATTTATATGTTGGGGAAACTTATGGAACTATTATGGTTTTCATAAATGACGGTAACGGTAATTTTTCTGCTTCCGGCAATTTGCAAGCCGATGGCGCTGATATTAATGTGCCTAGCCCAGTCCCTGTATTTGCAGACATTGACGGTGACAATGACCTCGATTTATATATTGGAGAAACTTTTGGAACTATTAAGGTTTTCGTAAATGACGGTGGCGGTAATTTTTCAGCAGATGGCAATTTTCAGGCTGAAGGTTCTGATATTGTGATAGGGCACAATTCTGCTCCTGCATTTGCAGATATTGATGGCGACAGCGACCTTGATTTATATGTTGGAGAATACAATGGAACCATAAGTATTTTCATAAATAATGTTGAAAATAATACTGCACCAGTTGCTGATGCAGGTGCAGCCCAGAGTGTTTACGAAAACGAATTAGTAACTTTAGACGGCTCAGGCTCAAATGATGCTGATAGCGATGCTTTAAGTTATTTATGGACAGCACCAGATGGCATAACTTTGTCAGATGCAACAGTTATTTCACCTGCTTTTACTGCACCTGAAGTAACAGAGGCTACCAATTATATATTCACATTAGTTGTAAATGATGGTACCGATAATTCCGTTGCCGACGAAGTTGTAATTACTGTTGAAAATGCGGTGGGGATTGATAATTTTAGTGATAATCAATTCTCTGTATATCCCAATCCATCAACAGGTATTTTAACACTTAATTTAAACATTGAAGATCAAAACTTTACAAATTCAAAAATTTTAATAACAGATATATCGGGTAAAACAATTCAACAATTAAATGTTAGCAACAAGCAATTAAAAATTGATTTGAGTGCACAAATTAATGGAATTTACTTTGTTAAATTTATTAATAATGAAGGGGTTAAAATTGCGAAAGTTGTAAAAAAATAGTTTTATTTAGTGGGTTGTAATTAAGGAGTCCACTTCGAAAAGTCATTTTGCCTTAAAATTATCAAAAGGGAAATTGTTTAAATTGTAGGTATTAAATGCTTTAAGCTTTGTTAGTAAGAGTGAAAAAGCATGGTACCCAACGATTTAGAATTTTTGGAGTGGACTTAAAAAGGACTTTTTAAAAAAAATATTTTATGAAAAAAGGATTAACGCTAGTTATAGTAGCACTGATTTTTATTTGTGCGCCTACTTGGGCTCAGAATAAAAAAAACACAAAACAACTCTCCAATGCCGAGAAAATGGCTTATGAGCGCACTAATAAATATTGGGGTCCCGGAACTTACTACTGTTATGCACCTGGAAAACCAATTAATAAAATGGCCGATAATTCATTATCGCACATGCGTGATTTAACCGGAATTTCACGTGAAGATTTTTATACAGAAATAGCAAAACAAGGTTTTGTTGAAATTCCCAAAACAAAGAAAAAAACGTGGTATAAGCAAAAAGGTCTGCGGTCTTCTTATTTTTATCCAAATGACAAAAGTTATATACTTGAACCTAATTTTGAGGATTTGTATTATAGCCCTGTAAAGGAAAATGGAGAATATGCTTATGCCGTAAAAACGGTAGTACGCTATGAACTTTATTCGGTGCAGGACAAAGAAAAGGTGATAGAAGCTATTTGGCAGTTTGTACGTGAGCTTAAAGAACTAAAAGTGGTTTTAGGAAGCTTTGGTAGCAATTATAAAAAAGCCGATCCAAAAGCATATCCTTTACAAAGGGTTATGTCAGCAGGGTGGACTGGTTTTAGAGCTGGTACATGGTTGCTTAGAACCGATAATGGCAAGGTGCAAGGCCATTGGGGCGATAACGAAGAAATATTACGTCGCACTTTGGGCATGCCAGAGTTTCATCTTGTGGCAGAGGGTATCGAAACCGATTTTGGATATTACTTAATGGTTGATCTTACCAAAGAAGGATATGTTTTGAGATATCAGGTTAGCGCACCAACCATGAATAACCTTGCTCCGGGCAATACTTGGGTAAAAGAATATCCAATGCTAAAGTATGTGTATAAAAATGGTGTCGATGCCGACAAAAATGCTATAGATCTGTATAAAAATGCTCCTTTTCCTCCAGTTCTGCATGATCTTGACAAAATGTTACATTTAAAATAATATTTTCCAGAAACCTTAACTTGCATGCGTTTGGCTTGGTTAAGTTCTTATAGCTTTGCAACAAAAATAAGAGGCTTTGTAACAAGCCTCTTATTTTTTTAAAACAAGTATTAAAAAATGAGAATTAAGCTACAATGCAAACTATGCACTGGTAGAAGAGGTCATTTTTATTACTTCTAAATTCAGAACAGGACCAAAAAATCCCCAATATTGCCAAGCTGTTTGCTAATTTTCATATTCTTGCTGTCCCTCTTTTTAAAACCCAAATTGAGCGATTAGCTATCGCTATTCTGCTCAATCGACTGAGTTATTGTAAGGTTTTCAAATTTTTCATTTCACTCAAATTGTGAAAACCAACAATTTCTAGGTCGGGGTTAACTCTAAGTATAGCGCTTTTCATTTTATTCAAATCGCTCAACTTAGGTAAAATATAGAATTTCTGTTGTTTTTGGAGCATAAGGGATAAACTTTTTGTGAAACCAATTTTATTAAAAAAACTTTATCTGTCTTTTAATTTTCCTTTGAGACTTTATTAATCCAATTTATTGATATCTTTTATTAATCAATAAAATTCTATAATTCGGCAGCTTTATCATTATTAATTTCATAGCAGAAAGAAGAAAAAGGAACTATAACTTTTGGTTATACCCAAACAAATAATCAATTAAATTTTTAGAGGCTGTATGTTAACTACTTAATTTCATTTCGTAAGAGAGACGATGACTTCGGATCTTGTTATGTAAAATCTGTCAGCGTGCGTAGCTTCTGACAGCATTTGTAAAACAATAAGCCCTTATAATTGCTGCGTCTGTACATATGAACTTATCTACTGACTCTAAATATATTAAAACATAAAGTGTAGGTGTTGAGGAAATAGACTTGCAGCATCAGAAACTGATTAGTGTATTGAATGAACTTTTTTGATGCCATGTCTCAAGGAAAAGGGAGTGATGTTATTGGAAAAATAATAAATGAATTATTTGATTATTCGGTGCTTCATTTTGCAAGCGAAGAAAGGTATTTTAAAAAATACGAATATCCCGAAACCGAAGATCATTTAATTGAACATGCAAAATTTATTGATGAGGTTTCAGACTTTATGAAAAAGTTTGAGGCGAAAAAACTTTCTCTTACTATTGAAGTAATGCAGTTCTTACAAGCTTGGTTAAAAGAACATATTATGGGTTCTGATAAAAAGTATGCTGAATTTTTTAAAGAAAAATGGGATATTGATAAAATTTGAAATTGCTAAATTTTTTATATTTAATTAATTAGGCGTATATTTAATAAATATACTCTGTCTTTTTATAACGCAAACTATATTAAACTATATACAAGTCGGTCAAACACAAATAGATCGGTTAATCGTATAAAAAATACTTTTAAATCCTTTTAGTGCAGAGGAATACTTTAGTTTAATGCGTGTTATGGAAGAATTAATTAAATATTTCGTTTTTTATTTAGATAGCCAAATGTTTGCTATACTATTACATAGAATCGAAACCATTGTTTTGATGGTTGAAATCGATCCTTTACCCAAAGTCCCAGAATATATTTTAGGAGCCATTAATTACCATGGTGATATTATTCCAGTTGTAAATTTAAGAAAACTATTTGCTTTGCCTGATAAACAAGTGGAATTAAGCGATCATCTGATTATTGTAAAAACCCCTAAGCAAACTATTGCCCTTTGGGTTGATGCCTTGGGTAAAATTATTGAGCGTGGGCTTACTGATATTTCAAAATCAACAAAGTTTTTTTATAAAACTGACTCTGTGAGTAGTGTAACTAAGCTCGATGACAAAATAGTACTCATTCAAGATTTAGACAAGTTGCTTTCTGAAAATGAAATAACTCTTTTGCAACATGCAATTAATCAACACAAAAAAAACACAAAGTCAACCATGTAATGTAATTGTAATAAGCTGTTAATTAAAGAAACTAATATGTAACTAAAATGCCACAGCTAAGTTTATCGGAATTAAGGCAAACTCTTTTAAATAACTTGGGTCTGAATTTTACAGAGCGCAGTGAGGATGAATTGTATAAAAAAATTGGAGATGCAGCAAAGGAGTTTCAATTTGATAACACCGATAAATTTATTGATTGGATTAATAAAACACATTTCGCACCCACCGAACTTGAAAAACTAGCATCTTTTTTAACCATTGGAGAAACCTACTTTTTACGTGAAATAAAAGCCTTGAATTATCTGGAAAAAGTCTATTTGCCAGAACTTATAAAAAAACGTATAAATAGAAAGCAGAGCATACGCATATGGTGTGCTGGTTGTGCATCGGGCGAAGAGCCTTTTTCAATAGCAATGCTACTAAAAAGAATAATACCTGATTTAAAAAACTGGAACATTAGCATTTTAGCAAGCGATATTAATGCAAAGTTTTTGGAAAAAGCCAGAAAAGGAATTTATACAAAGTGGTCGTTTCGAAAACTGCCTGAAACTTTTAAAAAACAGTACTTTAACGAGATTGAAAAAGATACATTTCAGATAAAACAAGAGATTCACAGCATGGTGACTTTTGTATATCAAAACCTGGCCACAGATACCTATCCATCATTGGTTAATAATACCAATGCAATGGATATTATTTTATGCCGCAATGTGTTAATTTATTTTTCCAATATAGGCATACGGCAAGTGAGTTCAAAGCTATACAATTCTTTAACCAAAGGAGGTGTTTTACTGGTAAGTCCGGTTGAAATGTCGAGTTTAATATGCCAAAAATTCAGAAAAATATTCTATGAAGGCTTTACTATTTATGCAAAAGGACCAGAAGCTTTAAAAATAAAGGATAGTGCAACCTGGAAAATACCTGAAACTATTTTTATTGAAGAAAAATTTAAACCAGTTAATCCTAAGGAACTTGTTAATGTAACAAATAAACCCACTGAAGTTTTAAAAGAAAAATCTCTTCCTGAAAGTGTAAGTGTTAAGAAATCGACAATTGAGGAAATGCCGCTATACGAAGATGCAAAAAAAATGTATGCTTCCGGTAAATTTGAAGAACTTGAAATCTTTTTAACAAATATCTTAAATGAAAAGGGTGAAATTTCAAACTCCCAATTAAAACTTTTAATAAAAACTGAAGCCAATTTAGGAAAGCTGGACATTGCTAACGATTTATGCAAAAAGGCCATTGAAATCAATAAGTTGGATGCAAATCTCTATTTTATTCATGCTAATATTCAACAAGAATTGGGAGAGGATGCGAAGGCTATAAAAACGCTAAAAAAAGTAATTTATATAGAACCTGAATTCTCAATGGCGCATTTTGCCTTGGGTAATTTAAGTAGGAAATATGGGAAAGACATGGAGAGTCGAAAGCATTTCAGAAATACCTTATCTATGCTTTCAAAATTTAATACTGAGCATATACTCGAAGATTGCGATGGATTAACTGTGGGAAGATTAGTTGAAATTATAAATACAATTATTGAATTATAATAAAACACAGTGGCAATATGGAACCGAATGAAAATTATAGCTTTACAATAGAGCAAAGGAAAAAAATATTAAAAGAAAGAGCTGATCGTTTAAAAATTCCGATAAAGAAGGAAGAAATATCTCATGAAATAATAGAAGGAGTGGAATTTAAACTTGCCAGCGAAAGCTATGTGATTGATTCCGCATTCATAGTTGAAATAATTTCTTTTAAAAATAGCACCCCATTACCTTGTACTCCAGAATTTTTATTAGGAATTATAAATGTACGAGGTAAAATAATATCGCTGATTGATATAAAAAGATTTCTCAATTTGCCACAGTCTGAGATAACAAATCTATGTAAAGTAATCATTGTAAATCACAACGGTATTGAATTGGGAATTCTTGCGGATGAAGTAAATGGAAGCAGGCAAATTTTTCATAAGCAATTGCTATCTAAGATGGCAACAGTTAGCAATATTCAAAGCGATTTTATAAAAGGTATTACAAAGGATAGAATTATTGTGTTGGATATGAAAGCATTTCTTGAAAACGAAAAGATTATAATAAATGAAATTGCTTAAAATAGAATGAATAAATTAATGAACTCAATATTATGAAAAAGTTAACAATAGGCTATAAAATAGCCATAGGTTTTGCCATAATTTTATCAATGTTTGTTATTGTAAGTGTAATAACACTTAGAAATCAGAATAATTTGGCTGAAAATGCCGATTGGGTAACGCATACGCACCAGGTCATTACGGTAATCGAAGGTATTTCGGGAAGTTTAAAAGATGCTGAAACAGGTCAGCGCGGATATATAATAACCGGAGTAGACGAATATTTGGAGCCCTATAAAGATGCTTTAAAATCAATCGATTCAGAACTTGTTGAGCTAAAGCAATTAACCAGTGATAATGCAGAAATGCAGCAAAATATTATAGAACTTAAGGGCTTAATTAATAAAAAACTCGAAGAGCTTGATCAGACCATAAATTTACGCAAAAACAAAGGTTTTCAGACTGCACAAGAAGTAGTAATTACTAATCATGGAAAAATAGTAATGGATCAGATTCGGGGGGTTCTTAATGAAATGACAAGTATTTACTCAGGAGGATATTTTTCTGCTATATTTAAGCTGAAGCAAGATTTACTGCAAGGCGCATAGATTCAAA